>DAOMZH010000110.1:0-18111 GCA_035437985.1 Polyangium sp. (in: bacteria)
CCGGAAATCCCCCTGCTGGAGGACTCGCTCTGGGGACGAAAACGACCCCCGAAACGGCAATGTCCCGTCCCGCAGAATTTTCGGAATGATACAGCATTCGAATGGCCCGAACTTGGTCAGTCAACTTCATGTCCGTGACCTCTTCGGATCGAATCACCTCCCCGGGCAAACCTTTGGGAAGCGGATTGGGAGAACTATAGAATGGCACCTGTTTCGTCGGACCAGGACCGCCTAAGTCGTGGGCCGACCAGGGGAGCTCTTTGGCCGGTGGCGGCGAGGGCGTTGGCGTTTCACACGCCACTACAGTGATTGAGAAACAAGCGTACGCAAATCGACGAAAACGACGGTAATGCATGCTCGAGTTAATACCGCAACGGACACTTTTTGGCTCGCAAAATCGATGCCCCACAGACACGAAATTGCACAATGGGCCCTCATTGCCGTGGAGATTCGTCATCTCTATCCGACGACAACGGCGGCCGACGTTCCAACAATTCCCGTGCCGCATGACGCACGACAATCGGCAACAATGTCAACGTCAGCACATCCATTAATTCAACCCGCGATAATTGCGGCAATGCCGGTACCGCAATGTCCGGTGGTGTCCCCGGATTGAGCACAATCGCCAAACGCACCCGCGGTCGCACCATCCATTTCGGCGAACGCGCTATTTCCGCAATGACCTCGCGATGCGCTGGACGACGCGCCGCCATGCGCACCACGTCGTCCTCCGTCAATCGTGGATTCACCAGCAAGTTTTGAATGACGAGCGGATGAGGGTCCGCCAAAAGCTTATCCAATGTCGCCCGCGACGGTTTTCGCGCCAGGGCGCGCCTTTCTCCCAACGACAAAGGACGTCCCCCAGGTTCGAGCGGCAAGGCCACGGAAGGCTCGGCGTGTTCCTCGAACAATTCCGTGCCGTGTTTGACCCGATGAACCAAAAGCCGCGTCAGCGCTAGCAACGCTTCGCGCTTGGCAATCTGTCGTAATGCTTCGACCCACGCTTTGCGTTGCGGATTCGTAATCGCCGGATTCGCCGCCGCAATGACTTGCAATGCCGCAGGATCGGCTTGTTCCGCCTGACGCGCCACCAAATCCAAAGCTCGCGCCGCCCGATGAATTCCCGCTTCTTCGAGGTCGTTTTGCAAAACCGCCGTGCGCATCGCCATGTCGAGCACCGCGGGAATCACCCGGCAAAATCGTTCCGCTAGGCCAACGGCCAATCTCTTTTCGTCTTGACTGTCCGAAGCGTCAGACGATCCCATCCATCACCTCGAGGGCGAGCTCGTATCGACCTAGCGGCGGCATGATATACGCCCCAGCAACGCGATTGCGCACCGCCGACAGCATTTCTCGCGCAATGGCTACGCCTTCTTTTCGGGCCGCAGGGCCGCTCCCCGCCCGTTGCATTCGCGTCCGTACGTCATTCGGAATTTGCATCCCTGGCACTTCGTTGTGCAAAAACTCGGCATTCTTGTGACTCGCCAATGGCAAGATTCCAATGAGAATCGGCAATCCCATCGGCTCGGCGTCGCGTAAGAATTTTTCGAGCACCGCAATGTCGTAGACGGGCTGCGTCATGATGAGCTCCGCCCCAGCTCGTTTTTTCATCCGCAAGCGATCGATCTCGCGTTCATAATTCAGCGCCGCGGGTTCTGCGCCAGTCGCACAGAAAAACGACGTGATCCCTCCCAATGGTTTGCCCCCGGGATCAATCCCGGCATTGAGTCGCGAAATCAGCCGCAAAATGCCCACGGAATCCAGATCGTAGACGGCCGTCGCATCAGGAAAATCACCAATCTTCGGCGGATCTCCCGTAATCACCACCAAATTGCGAATACCCAACGCATGCGCACCGAGCAAATGCGCAACTTGACCCAATAAATTGCGATCGCGCCCGCATACGTGCACGAGCGTCTCGATGCCCAGTTTTTCTTGCATGAGCACCGCCATCGCCAAATTCGACATACGCGCTTGCGCTCGCGCACCATCGGCGATGTTGATGATGTCCACGCCCCCCGCAATGAGCTTTTTGGCGGCATCGAGCGCCGATTGCGGATCGACCCCAATCGGCGGATTCACTTCGACCGACACGACGAATTTTTGGCCGATTTTTGCCGCAAATTTGCTTTTATCTTCGCGCGCGACCGGGGTTTGTCCCTCAATGGTGGCATGCGGAAGATCCGGCGGCGTCGAACTATCGCTCGCTCCAACCCATAACGGTGACTCATCCGATGCTGCACACGCCGCGACACTCGCTTCCATACGCGCAGCTGCCGCAATTCGCCGAATGTGCTCGGGCGTCGTTCCACAACAACCCCCAATGAGCCGCACGCCCAATTTACACAAACGCCGCGCAAATACCCCAAAATACTCGGGCGTCGAAACATAAATGAAGCGATCATCCACGCGCCGGGGCAATCCTGCATTCGGAATCGCGGCCAAATGCACCCCGAGCGGCAAGAGTTTTTCAATGGCGCTCAGCACCACTTGCGGACCGTCGCAACAATTCACGCCAATGACGTCACATCCCGCATCGCGAAGTTTCGCTCCGATATCGGCAATGGGCGTTCCATCGGCCAACGTGAGATCCGTGTCGACCGAAACTTGAGCCACAAGGGGCAACGAATCACCCACCGCAAGACGAACCCCTTCGACCGCGAGAAACAGTTCGTCGGGCTGACGCATCGTTTCGATCATCAGCACATCCACACCGCCCTGCGCGAGCGCTTCCGCTTGCTCGCGAAATGCATCCCGCACACGAGCGCGATCTTCATCGCCAAAAGGCGCAAGCACTTGACCTGTTGGACCAATCGCTCCCGCGACAAACCCACGGTCGCCGATGGCTTGACGCGCCAGACGAGCCGCTGCGAGGTTCAGCTCGGCAACCCTTTCAGTGAATCCATGCCGGGCGAGACGGATACGATTGGCTCCAAAGGAGTTCGTCTCGACAATCTGGGCCCCAGCGCGGACGTAATCTTCGTGGATACGCAGAACGAGTTCGGGGCGAGAAACGACGAGGTCTTCGTAGTTGACGTTGAACAAGACGCCGCGTTCGTAGATCTGCGTGCCCATGCCGCCGTCGACGACGAGAACACCGCGACGAACAGCGTCGACGAACTTGGTGGACTTGGCGGGCGAAGAAGGCGTCTGCAGGGACATCGAGGGCACCCTAGCATATTGGCGAGGCATGCGTTCTGCACACAAGTTGGCCCGCGAGTTCGGACGGGAACAGGATGCGCATCGTCGCCGCGGCTGGTGCGCCACGGTGAGGTTCGAGGCGAAGGACTCCGCAGACGATCCGCAGCCCCAAACGTTCATGCCGAGATGGAGACAACGAGATGTATCATCCGACAAAGTTTGCCAAAGCCGGTGGTGGAGATGCAGTGGGCGAGCTCGTCACGCCCGAGGGAAGCGGGAAAGCACCGGGCGTGGTGCTCATCCAAGAATGGTGGGGTCTGAACGGACAGATTCGACACGTGGCTGCAAAGCTCGCTCGAGAAGGGTTTGTCGTTCTGCTACCCGACCTCTACCATGGTCGATGGACGACGAATCCTGAAGAAGCACAGAAGCTTATGATGGGGCTCGACTGGAAAGAGGCGTTGGCAGAGCTCGGTGGCGCTGTGACGTATTTGCAAGACCATCCGCGCTGCTCGGGGAACGTCGGGGTGATGGGTTTTTGCATGGGCGGAGCGTTGACGTTTGCGACTGCGGTGACGTCGGAAAACGTGAAAGCGGGCGTGGCCTATTATGGTTTGGCGCCGAAAGATTCGTTCGATCACGCGAAGATCAAGGTGCCGATGATGGCGCACTTCGCGAGCAAAGATGGCTGGGCAAAAGCCGACTTGGCGGAAGCTTTGGCTGCGGAAATGAAGGGCCGGGGACAGTCGATCGAACTGCACGTCTACGATGCTGATCACGCATTCGCCAACGAGGTTCGTCCGGAAGTATACAACGCAGAAGCGGCAGGACTCGCGTGGAAACGCACGACGGAGTTCTTCCATCGGCACCTTGGATGAAATGCGCGGATGAGAACTTATTTCGAGCTTGAAGGAAAAACGTGGGAGCCGTCGGCGCTCGAGGATCGGACTTTGCGGATTGCAAAAGTCGTGATTCCATTCGTGATCGCCGCAGGACTCGCCATGATCAACTCGGGCTGTTCCAGCGGTTCCGGGGAAAACTCCGGCGATGGCGGAGCGGGTGGCAGTGGTGGTTCGAGCGGTGAGACATCATCGTCTTCGAGCAGTTCGAGCAGCGGAACGATGGGTTGCGGGGACCTGCAAACGGACCCGCAAAACTGTGGAATGTGCGGGAATCAATGTGCACCTGGACAAACATGCGCTGCCGGCGTATGCACGTGCGGTACGAGTTCGGTGGCGTTTGCCGAGGTGCAGACCATTTTTGGCCAGCACTGCGCAACGTACGGATGTCACACCGGCTCCATTGCCAAAGAAGGTTTGGACTTGTCTGCGGGAACGGCTCATGGCGAACTCGTCAACGTCGCGAGCAAGCAATGTGGTGCGTCCCGGATGCTGGTTCTTCCGAACAAACCCGACCAGAGTTACTTGATTGACAAACTGATGGGCGTCGAGATGTGCGAACCATTCGCGAAACGAATGCCGCCATCGGCCGCTCTTCCGACGAGCGACATCCAAACGATTTCCGACTGGATCTGCGGCGGAGCGCTGGGAAACTAGCCGCAGACGAAAAACGAGGCACCGATGTTTTGCCCCCGCTGCCACCGACGATTCGACGACACCGAGCACCGATTTTGCGCCTATGACGGCGAACGTCTCGTCGCCTCCCCGGACATTGCGACAATTCCGCACAAACCCACCGCTGACTCGGGCATGATGCTGAATGATCGTTATGAGGTCCGGGGGCTCATTGGTCGCGGGGGCATGGCCCGCATTTATTTGGCTGAAGACAAATTCAAGCGCGAGCCAGTCGCCGTCAAGATCCTCGACTCACTTCATTTACGTACGCCAGGCGCGCGTGATCGATTCGATCGAGAAGCGCGTATTGCCAACGTCGTGACGCATCCGAACATCGTGAAGGTGCTCGACACGGGTCAACGTCCCGACGGCATTCCCTTCATGGTGCTCGAATATTTGTTTGGCGAGACGCTCGGGGAATGGCTGCGTCGTAATCAGACCATGGCGAGTCACATCACCTTGCCCGTATTGTCACAAATGGGGGCAGGTTTGGCGGCGGCGCATCGCGCCGGCATCGTGCATCGCGACGTAAAGCCGGACAATTTATTTTTGTTGGGTGAGCCGGGCGAACCTTATGGAGTGAAAGTATTGGACTTTGGTTTGTCGCGATTGGAAACGGCGAAAACAGTTTCGCAAATGGGTATGTCTCTTGGAACCCCTGAATACATGCCTCCGGAACAAGTCGTCGGGGACAAGACGGACGCGCGATCGGACATTTATTCGCTGGGAATCGTGATGTACCGAATGTGCGTGGGAAAATTGCCATTTCGTGCCGACGACGATGCGCAGCTTTTGGCGCAGCAACTGATTTTGCCCCCGCCGGAACCTTCAGAAGTCGTGCCCGGTTTCGATCGGGCCACCGAAGGCGTCGTCTTGAAAGCAATCCGCAAACGTCAAGGCGATCGTTACCAAACAATGGATGCTTTCGTGGAAGATATCGATCGCTTGATGGGCAAACGGCTCGGATCCTTACACGCAGGACTTTTGCCGCGTGGTCCAGACCGGTACGAGCCCCAAACGGAAATGGCCAAAATGGCCTGCAAGTTCTTCTATCGAAAGTTGGGAATGCAGGCGCCCGAGTGGAAGTGAATCGGGCGGTTTCGGGCCCTCAGGCCGCTTTGGCGAATTTCTGGAGCGAACGCGCCAAATCATGCGTGCGGATTTGTTCGGGCGCGAGGTCTTTTTCGACAAACTCCTGTTCCGCTTTCGCCAGTTCGTCCAGGTCGCGTGAATATCGTTTTTTGCCTTGATCCTCGCCTTCTTCCAAGGCCGCGATCGCGGCGCGATGACCCAATAGGTCGGCACCTCGCTGTACGGCCCGGGCAAACGCACCCCAGACGCCCGAGCTATGTGCGGGTTCGCCACCAAGCGTTCGAATGCGCTCGCGCAACAGTCCTGCCCGTCGCTCGTGACTTTCTCGGATTTGTCGCAATGAACCGATGAGCTGCGGATCATTGATTGCTTGCAGCGCCAAATCGTACGTCTCTACGCTCGATAACTCGCCGCGCAGAAATTCATTCAACCGGTCCACGGTCGATTGGGGCTTCGATTCCCCGGTGCGCAGCGTGGTTGGTGTTTCTGGTGCGTCTTCCTGAACGACTCGTCCATGTTCGAAGGATTCGTTCGTCTGCCGATTGATATCGCGTTCGATATCCGCCGGGCCTCCGGGCTCGACATCCAATCCGTGGGGAACGTTGGTCGAAACATCGTGTTCTCGCTTTTGATTCATGATGCAGCCTCGCCTCGTTGGGTGCGGGCTCTGTTGGACTGGAGACGGGCATTGTAAAGGGTGTTTTTCTAGGTGCGGGGTCAAGAGAATGTGGTAGCGTCTTGGCCGTGGCAATTCTCGAAATCGCTCAGCTTGGTCATCCGGGGCTTCGAATTCGTGCGGAGGAAGTATCCCGCGACGAGCTGGCTTCTCCGGCGATACAACAATTCATCGACGACCTGGTCGAGACGATGCGTCATGCCAACGGGGCGGGTTTGGCGGCGACGCAGGTGCTTTTTCACAAGCGGGTCGTAGCGATCGAGGTCAAGGACAATCCCCGATATCCGTACAAGCCCAACATTCCGCTGACGATTTTGGTCAATCCGGTGGTCGAGCCGATTTCGGACCAGCGATTCGACAATTACGAAGGGTGTTTGTCGGTGCCGAATTTGCGCGGGCTCGTTTCGCGAGCAGCCGAAGTGCGGGTCACCGGATGGGATCGGCACGGAGAGCCGATTGAACGAATCGTGCGGGGTTTGTCAGCAGGAACGTATCAACACGAAGTGGACCATTTGGATGGACTCGTGTTTGTGGATCGCGTAACGGACACGAAAACGCTCTGCACATGGGCGGAGTTCGACAAGCATTACAAAAAAGCGTTTGTCGAAAGAATCGTGCCGTTCATTCAGAAGATGGGGGGTTGATCTCAGGAAGCTTTGTCAATCGCGATTGGTTTCTTTGGAATAATCCGAATGACGGGATGATCACTCGCATTTTGGCGAGACCTCGCGGCTTCTACGATACGGTCGAGATCATAATCCGCTTGTTTGGCAATTGCCTCGCGAACTTTGTGTATTTCTTCCACAGTCGGATCCTTTTTGGACATCGTTTGCCTCCTCCTTATTCCTCATAGATGAATTCGACCGGTGTGCAGCTGCAAAACCACCTAATTCGGCACCACAATCCCACACGGGAATTGCACCGAAAGCGTGTGATCACCACTCTTGATCGTCTGACACGCCGTCCCCAATAACTCGATTTCCGTCGGCGATACAAGTCGCCAGCCATTGGGATCGTTGTACGTCAATAACGTCCCGTCGAGCGACACTTTGCCCGAAGCGGCTCCCGATTGATCGACGGTTCCATTCAGTTGCAGCGTACACGAACGCACACCATTGATGATCGTATCGAACGCCGCCACGAGCGCCGCTTGATCGAGGGCCTTGTAAAACGGCGCCTTGTCGGCTCCGCCAATGGCCAACCCTACGCCCGCATTCGCCACGTCCTGCAAATGCATGTCCGACACCTCCGACCCGACGCTGATCACATAGGTCTTTATGCCCTGCTTGTATGCATTCTGCACGGACGCTACCGATTCAGCCTGTCCCATTTGCGGGTTTGGCACGGCACACGTATCCGGCTCGCCATCCGTCGCCAAAACAATGATCTTGGGCCCCATTTCCTTGAAGGCTATGAGATCTTGCGCGACGGCATCGACACTTTCGCCCGTCGGCGTTTCATCTTGCGGGACTTCCGGACTGTATACCGCATCAATGGCTGAATAATTCCCCAGCGCTATGGGCACCTTCTTCAGCATGGGACATGTCCCACCCGCATTGCCATCAATGCTGGTATACAGTGCCAAACCAAATCGTACTTCGTTTTCCAACGTCTTGACGATTCCGTCGTTGTTGTTCATCAGCGTCTGATAAAGCGCGTTCCAGCGATCCGTATTGCTAAACGCCTGAGTCATGCTGCCGGATTGATCCAGCAGCAACATCACCGTCGGAATTTGTTTCGAGAAATTCACCACGACATCGGCACATCCCGCATCCGGATCCATCCCCGACCCCGTCGAACCAACACCAATGAAGCCCCCACCTTCGCCCCCACTACCCCCATTACCGCTCCCATCCACGCACTTGCCATTCCCATTGCAAACTTGGGATCCCGTGCATTGCGCAGCGCCCGCGGCACAATCAGCCGTGCACGAACCACTCAATCCGCAATATTGCCCCGCTGGGCACGTGTTATCACTCGCGCAAACAGCCCCACATTTGCCCGCGTACACCGTATCGCACGGAGCCCCCTCGGTCCCCGAACTGCAACTTTGACCAAACACCGCAAGGCCCAGCAACGTCATCGACGTCAGGACCATCGATACGACAGATCGACCAAAGGAAAAACCCGCTCCAGCGCGCCGAGAAGATGCTTTCATGGACGTTTACTCCTGCAAGGATACATCCACGCTAGCAAGCTTCCGGCGATCTCGAAATACTCAAATGCGCCGACTGCGCAGCAGAAGCCCAAAGCCTCTGCTGCGCTACGGTGATGCTTGGTCAAACCCGACGAGACGTCGACAAACCCGACTACATGCCGCCGCGCGCCCGAGCATCGCGTTCGAGTTGTTCCTGGTACGCAACGCTGAATCGCGCCCAGGGCCGCGAACGCAAACGACCGAAACCAATCGGCTCGCCCGTACCTTCGCAATACCCATAGTTGCCGGAACGAAACTTCGCGAGCGCTCGGTCGATCTCGCCCAAGAGCTGCACGTCCCGCTCGAGAAGCCGAGACGTCATCGCCACGATGCCTTCGGTGTTGGCATCATCCATCTCGTCCCCAACTTCGCGGTCGGCACCTCGATCTTGAGAATTACGACTTTCGATGCTGGTTGCGATCTCCGCCCGCCTCGCTTCGAGCATGCGCCGAAGTTCGTCACGTTGGGCATCCGTGAGGTCGGGTGATTCCTCGTCGACATCGCGCATTGCATTGCGTGTCGGAGGCCGCATGGGCAACGCGCCATGCGCCATACCTGTCGATCCCGGTACTTTCTGGTCAGCCATACGTGCCGTCTACCCTTCTGTCTGTGTGCAAAGCGTGTCTGGGTTCGCGCGGCAAGGAACGTGCCCTCGCCGAACTGCGCACCTTGTGCACGGCAGCTCGAGGATGACGCATTCGACAGACCACGTTTGTCCAGACACAAAAACCGAGAACCTCACGGGGCAAGTGTCTTGATGAGCCAGCCAATGTCTTCCATGACCGGCTTCTGCGCCGCAATCGCCAATTCACCGCGCGGCGTATCCGCACCTTTCGCGCTCGTCGTGATGAAGATGGGCGAGTCGCCTTGATGCGGCAGCGTGTTGAGTGAACTGATCAGCTTCTCCATCATCGGGTCCGCACGCCGTCGACCCACAAGGCCCGACGATCGTTTCATGCTCTGCGTGAGCATCTTCATCGTGATGAACCCTGCACCCATGTGATCACCTCGGCGCAGCGGTTCGAGATCCTTGCGCGCGGCAATGGTCCCATCGTCCGGCGCGCCCGTTTTCACAACGAGCAACTGCTTCACCAACTGATCAGGTTTGCCCACGCCTGCTGCCAACCACGTTCGCGACTTTCCATCGGACATCAAGAGCACATGGAGTTCGGCGCTAACCGTCTCTTTGCCTTTCGCGGTCTTCAAAATCCCGATCTCTCGTGCCGGAAGTTTGTCGACCTTGATCGAAAGATCGAGCGAACCCGCTCCAAGACTCGCTGGCCCAGGACCAACCTTCACTTGCGGAAGAAGCACGCTGGCTTCTTTGCCGAGCATCTTCTTGAACGTGTCTTGGAAACCTTTGCGGTTGTAAACATCCGCGATCTTCTTCAATTGCTTGGAGATCGCAGCCGAGCCTTCTTCGTAACCAACGACGGTCCATCCCGCAAAACTCCCCAAAACTGCATCCATCTCTTGCTGCGGGTTGGCAGGTTTGTCCAAGGCCGCTGCGGCATCACTCGGCCCTGACGCCGACACCGTTTCGACATACGGACCCACCGCAATATCCAACAGTTCGCTCAGCGCACGATGATCCGCTTCTGCACCGACTTGGACCTTCGCCAAACCACCTTCGACGAGCAACTTCAACGTGCGAATGATCGGCGCAAACTTCTTCGGATCACTGCCGCGACCATAAAACACACTCGCGCTTTCTTTTGGCGCGCGCCAGAAAATCGCCGGCGGAGGACCAGCTCGATCAAGACGATCGGCCATCATGCCCGACACCCACGAGGTTTTTCCGCGCATCGAAAGCGCAGCACTGGCCCGCAAACACGACACCTGATCAATCGAGCCGTCGATGGTGATCTTGTCCGCGTCCGCAACGAACGCCACGACCTCGTCGGCAAGTCCCGAAGCCGCATCGACGATCGCTCTGTCGAACTTCGGTTCCCCGATGGAACCTTCAGCTTGGGCGAGCACGGGCAAACCTTGAATCTGCTGGCGCAAAAGAGATCCGTAACGCGCTTCTGCAGGCATCAAACGCAGCTCGACATGCATGTCCGACGCCGCTCCTGCGGCCGTGGGCAACGTGCGCGTCAAGTACGGCGCCAACGTGGTCACGTCTTTTTCCCTTGGACCACAAACGAGTCGCACGGGCGAAGCCCCAGCGGAAGCAGCGATGACGCACACCGTGTCTTTGCGACCGGCTACGCGAAATTGTCCAGGCGCAATCTCGTTGAGGGAACCTGCTGGTTCAACGGCGGCTTTGGCTTTTTCGAGGGACGTGAGACCAATCGAGAACGCGACGAAACCTCCTGGACCTTTGGATTGTGCATCGAGCGACGCAACGCCAAACACAGGTGCGTCGTAAGCAACTGCCGCAGCAAGAGCACGTACATCGACGCTCGAGGAAACGACTTCCCGCAAAATGTTTCGCATGCCAAACTCGGCACCATCGAGCGAGCGTTCGGGTTGCATGTTCGCGCACGCCGAAAACGCACGGATCGTTTCGGCAGGGCTCTTCCAGCTCATGAGCGCCACGACGTCTTGCGGTTCGCTCACAGGCGTGAGGTCGTACGCCGTAGTCGGCGCTGGGGGAGGAGTCTTGGCGACTTCGAGTGTGGGTTTTTCTTGTTGTCCATCACTCGCGGTTTCCACGGGTTTGGTGGCGGTGGACGAGCCACAGGCGACGACGAACAACGAAACGAGCGGGATGAGCTGCTTGCGCATGGTCGCGTCTTATACGGTGCAATTGGCTGCGCGTCGACCCTCGGTTGATGTCACGCAGGTGCGACATACTTGCGTTCGGCTCGACATCGTCCTACGCCAAAGGTCATGCATTCACCGAACCGCATCATGAGTTCCCTCAGGCTGTTCACCTTCGCTCTCCCGGCCGTTTTTGCGGTCGTGGCCATTGGATGCGGTGGTGACAGTGCGAAGACACCAGCAAAACCCGAGACGACCGCAGCGCCGCCAGCAACGACAGCGCCTCCGGCAGCCACGGAAGACAAGCCGGCTCCTGCAACATCGGCAAGTGCCGCCACACCACCTCCTCCGCCCTCGAACGCTTCCTCAGAGCGACCTCCAGTCCTTCTGAACGACGAGAAAGAACTGCGCGCTGCCGTTTCGAACAGCCCTGGAGCGAAGTTCGAACTCGGCGACGATACCGGCCGCGCGATTTTCCGCATTCGCGAAGGCTCGTTCTCGTCCGCCTACGTATTTACGTTCAAGGTCGATCCCAAGGCGAAATCGACAGGGGTTCCAGTTGGAAAAACCTATCGCACGATCGTGCAAGTCGAAAACTCGTCCGAGCTTCCCAAGGTCGACACGATCGACAAACCATTCGAGTTCACCTTCCCGACGTCGGGCAAGAAAGACGCGAACTTGGCCATTGGTGAAGTGACGACCGATGCCAAAGGCGTCGAGAAAATCACGTGGACGATCATTGCGCCTGAAAAGGTGGATGAATCGATGGGCACGGCGTTCTTCAAAATGCCGTCCGTGGGCAATTACATCCTGCACGTGACCTTGAAGGCTCCGACGGCTCCAGCTGCGCCGAAGTGAACGTAGGCCCGGTGATTCCGCGAATCACCTTTTAGAAGGCAGATGTTTCGACAGGACCTTCTTGCCCACCAACTCGATCCCATTTTGATCAAGCTGCAGCTTCGTCTTCTCGGTATTCGCGAAGTGCACCTTCCCTGAAGCAACCCAAAGCCATTTGGATATCTTTGCGCCATTGCACAGGTGCGGCCCGAGTTGCTGGCGCGCGGCCGTTCTTTTGCGAATGACAGCGCTCACTTCGTCTTGCTTTGCAGAATGCGGCTCGACTGCAATCACTTCGCCACTTGGCGCATGACCGAGCAAATAATCCCAGCGATTTTCGTTTTCGTGACCCCGTTCGAATGCTTTGTCCACATCGAGACTATCCGCAAAATCGGCGCGAATTTTGTCATCGAAACAGTCTCGATCCGTCTTTTTCACAGCAATGAGTCCGTCTTCGACCAAAATCCGCAATGGCGACCTTTCACGCAACGCGCTCCTCACGGGCGTCACTGGCTCCTTTTTCGTCACGACTCACCCCCATTCACAGCTTGGCGCACCGCATCCCCGAAACGAGACGAATACTCGGTCAACCCCCCCCATCCCGCAATACGCTCATTGTCGGAAGTTGGATCGAGTTCCGAGATATCCGTCGAAATGACTTTTCCTTCTTCATCAAAGTCGAGCAGATACGCGCGATAATCCTTTTCGAGCGCGGCTTGCGCAACGAGCTGCATTTGTTGCGATGATACGACACGAAATGCATTGCAGAGCAGTCGCCAGTGTGCTCCATGTGCTTGCAACTGTCGCATCATCCATAACATCGTGAGCACATGCGGCGAGTGTGTCGAGAGCACGACACGATAACCACGCCACAAGAGATCGAGAACGAGCAACATAACCGCTGTAATGGCTTGTGGATGTAGGCCCATTTCCGGCTCTTCGATGACGACCCAATCAGTACCCTCGCGCTTGCGTACCGTGGTCGAGGGAAGGAGATGATAAAGGCCCAATAACAATGGCGTGAATTCACGTTGTCCTGCAGTCCACGTCATGAACGGAAGATGCATATCATTATGGATCAATCGAAGCCGTCGAGCATGTTGCGCATCTTCCTCGATACGCACTTGGCCCCCATGAAAAACAGCTTCATCAATCTGGGTGCGAATCTCTTTTTTGAGCCGCTTGTCGAGTGGGAAAAGCGTCCCGTCATTCTTGCCGCTGAAGCGATCAAAAAGGTTTTGACTGAACATACGCGCAACAGCGGGGGTGTCCGAGGTGAGCTTCTGAAATGGCGCGGCCCAGCCATCACTAATGAGCATCGAACGGTGTGCGGGAACGAAAAACAAGCGCTCGGTGCCATCACCCAATTTTCCAATCTTCTTGGGGGAAATCATTTTCCCGCCCAACCGCACTTCGCTCTCGCCATCCCTCCACGCAGGAGCCATTCCCGTGCCAAAAATGAGGTCCAGCAATACGTCGGGACGATCCGTGGTATGTCCCGCATATTTGAGCTGATCAACAATTTGTCGACCATCCATTGCAGTCTTGAGCCACTGAAGCGCCAAACTTTTACCTGCACCCTGCGGCCCAACAAGCACCGTAAGGTCCCCCAAGCTCAGGTTCACTTCCTTTAGATGCGCGAAGTTCCCGATCCACAAATTCACGCGCTTGGAAAGATGCGCAGAACCGTCGCTTTTTTTCCTAGCCATTTTCGCGTTCCATATCATCGCTTCATTGCGATTGCAACCACAGCTGCACCGGTCCAACACCGTTCGCAACTGCCCACCCCAAATCCACCCCCGCCCTGACCAACATCCGCCGCGGAATCCTTTCCCCGGCAAACCATTTCATCCCCGCTTCCACGATCGCCCGCGAATGCGTCACATAACGCTCGACGAGCGGACGCAGGCCCGCGTATACGTACGGCGCCGCGCGCGAACGCACCGCCAAATCCAATCCGAGCCGCGTCGATCGCATCCGCTCTTTCCACGAAACAAACGAAATATCATTTCGCGCCAAACTCTCCGCCAGATATGGCCCCGCCACCGCACCATACAATATCGCTTGCGCAATCCCCTCGCCCAGCACCGGATCAATCCCCGCCGCTTCCCCAACCAGCAATACCCGCGGCTTTGATAACACCTCGGAAAACGATATTCCCCGCTCGGCAAAACGCCGCACGGCCCCCGAAACCCCCAAAACATCATTGCGCTGCTTCAGCTTTTCCGCAACGCCCGCTTCGTCCCCACCACGCTCCGGAATACCTGCACCACGCAATTCATACATCCCGCGACAAACCAAATTCTTGCCGTGCACGATCGTCGGAAAGTCCCACGCATACCCCGCCAAACCTCGATCCTCCAAATCGAAATGCAAAACGTCCGCGTCCCCGTCGCTCGGAACAAACGCCGTATCGACCTCCATCGCCTGCGCCATGAATGTTCCTCGAGGAAAACCCGTCAATCGCCGCACGATACTCCCCACACCATCCGCACCCACGAGCACCCGCGTACGAATGTCACCCGCAGACGTAGATACGCGCACGCAATCGGGCTCCAGCACGATGTTGTCCACTTTTACGCCGTCGCGCAGCGGAATGTTTCTCTCCCGCACCTGATTCGCCAAAGCCTGATCGAATTCGATACGCCGCACCACGCGCCCGAGCATTGGTCCGTCCCGACGCACCACGAACATTTTCCCGTTTGCCCGCACGGACAAACCTCGAATCGGCACATGCGGTACGTCCACGCGTACACCAATCGCCGCCAAGGCCAGGTCCGCCCGAGCACCCACGGCCCCAGCACAAATTTTCTCTCGCGGATATTTGGATTTTTCAATGAGCAGGATACGCTCACGAAGATGGGGCGCTACGTGCCTTAGAAATAGCGCCGTCGACAAACCCGCTGGCCCACCACCGACAATCAAGACTTCGACGTCGAGCGCTGGGCCTTGCCGCATCAGCCCGGAACCTCTTCGCCCTCTTGCGGCGCGCCCGCTCGGATCATCGTACCCACCCCCCGCGACGTGAACAATTCAGCCACCACGTTATGCGGAATGCGACCATCGATGATGTGCACCGTTTCCACACCGCCTTCGAGCGCCCGCAAAATCGCCGCCGCTTTGGGAAGCATACCACCCGTGACCGTCCCGTCTTTCATTCGCTTCACGAGCTCTTCCGCATTCAATTCCGAAATGAGCAGACCATTGGACAAGATGCCCGCGACGTCGGTCAGGAAAATCAGCTTTCGCGCACCACACGCAATCGCAATTTCCGCGGCAACCGTGTCGGCATTGATGTTGTACGTCAGGCCGTCTTTGCCCAAACCAATCGGCGAAATGACCGGAATGTAGCCCTTGCCCAACAAAAGCTCGACGACCTCGGTATCGACACCCGTCACCTCTCCGACATAACCAAAATCCTTGCCGGATGGAGCTTGCCACTTGCGCGCTTCAATGAGCCCGCCATCTTTGCCCGACAAACCAACGGCCTTGCCTCCAGCCCGCGACAAAGACGCCACGACTTCCTTGTTGATTTGTCCTGTCAAAACCATTTCGACAACTTTGAGGCTCGCGGCATCCGTGACGCGCAGCCCGTCCACGAATTCACTCGTTTGCCCCATTTGCTCCAGCGTCTTCGATATCTCCGGACCACCGCCGTGCACGATGATCGGCGACAAACCAACCGCTTGCAAAAGACGCACATCTTCGGCAAAACGATCCTTGAGGTCCGGACGAACCATTGCCGCCCCGCCGTACTTGATGACCGCACGCGTTCCCGCAAATCGCTCGATGTAGCGCAAAGCTTGCACCAGGGTATCGGCCTTCATTTCCGGCGTCTTGTTTTCCAATCGTGCGTCGCGACGAACGGGACCATCAGGCGTATCGACCAGGACCGCCGCATAGTCGGCATTGATGCGCACGTAGTCATAAGACAAATCGCAGCCCCATGCCGTTGCATGTCCAATGCCCGTTCCCACCGTCACGTCCACGAACACTTCTTCGCCTCGCAACAGCGCACGTAATGCATCCGCATCGAAAACCCGCGGTTTGCCATTCTCGAACACTGGGACATGTTGCAGGCTCACCGATGCTTGCGTCGGGTCGAATCGAATGTGCTGTTCGGACGCTCGCGCGCCAATGGCCGCCAAAATGCGCCCCCAATTCGGGTCCGTCCCGAAAAACGCAGCTTTGGTCAAATTCGATTCCGTGACCGCTCGCGCCAACACGCGCGCTGTCGCTACATCCTCGGCACCGTGCACGGTCACGGTCACCAAATGTTGCGCACCTTCGCCATCGGCCGCAATCGTCCGCGCCAATTCTTTGCAAAGGTCGAGCAGCGTCGCCGCAAAATGAACCGCGTCCGGGGTATCTCGGTGCGCGATCAGATCATTTTCCGCCATTCCATTGGCGAAGATGAGCACCTGATCGTTTGTCGACGTATCCCGATCGACACTCACCATATTGAATGTTTCTTCGACGGCCGCCCGTAGCATCGAATCGAGAACGCTGACTTCGATGGCCGCATCCGTCACGATGAACGCGAGCATCGTGGCCATGTTCGGATGAATCATCCCCGAACCTTTGGCGATCGCGGCAATACGCACCCGATCGCCGCCCAGGAAAATTTCCCGCGAAGCCATTTTCGTTGTCGTATCCGTCGTCAGAATCGCTTCCGCCGCACTTGTCGGATCCGTTCCCAATTTGCCCAAAAGCATCGGCAACGCCGCTTCGACTTTCGCTGCGGGTAGCGGAATGCCGATGACCCCGGTGGAGCAGGTCAACACGGCATCACTTGGCACGCCAAACGCATTTGCGACGGCCGTCGCCATGCGCTCGTTGGCCGAAACGCCTTCTTCACCGGCCAAACAATTCGCGTTTCCGCTATTGGCCACGATAACACGCGCATCATTACGCGGCAGTCGCGCCGCGTTCCAATCCACGCATGCCGCACGCGATTTCGACCGCGTGAAACAACCCGCAGCATTGGCCGGAACTTCCGACAGAACGAGCGCCACATCGGGACGTTTGACTTTGATGCCAGCCGATCCGCCAGCAAAGGTAAAACCATTCGGTATTTTCACGGGTTGCCTCTGGAAAAACCTGGGGACACGCCAATCATCGCGCAAAGGTTCTGCATCGCTTGCGAAGCAGCACCCTTCAGCAAATTATCGAGAGCCGATACGACCACAATGGCCGATCTTTCAGGAAGCATTCGAAGGCCCACACTACCAAACGGAGTATACGCCACGCGCCCGAGCGTCACGTTCGTCGGAGCCGTCACTTCAACGAGGCTCTCTGGGCTGTCGTACGCCGCACGAAATGCTGCTTCGACGTCCGCAGGCGATGCGTCTCGACAAACACGCGCAAACGCTGTGACCAGGAGCCCCCGTTTGACCGGCAGCAAATGCGGGACGAACGTCACGGTCACTGGCGCTTTGGCCACGCGTGCCAAAGCTTGCTCGATTTCCGGCGTATGTTGATGATCGCCCACACGATAAGGCGAAACGTTTTCGTCCACTTCCATGAACGAATATCGCTCTTCGACTTTTCGTCCCGCCCCGGACACTCCACTCTTTCCATCCAAAAAAATGCTCTCGCGCTCGACGAGCCCCATGCGCAATAGCGGCGCGAGCGCCACGATGGCGGCCGTTGCATAACAACCCGGATTGGCGACGACGCGGGATTTCGTGATGTTTGGGGCATTGCCCGCAGCTTCGGGGACCTCGGGCAAACCATAATGCGCTTCGGCCACGAGCTCGGGCGAAGTATGCTCGAAATGGTACCAACGCGGATAGTCCGCGAGGTTCGTCAAACGAAACGCGCCGGAAAGGTCGACGACGCGCGCTCCTGCCGCGAGCAGATCGGGCATGAGTTTCATCGAGACTTCG
>DAOMZH010000111.1:0-18071 GCA_035437985.1 Polyangium sp. (in: bacteria)
CCCGATCCTTCACCCGCGTAGCAATTTCAGCCGCCTCCTCGAAGGACTTGGCTGCTTCTTCGTACCGTCCGGCGTTGTATGCCCGTTGCCCAGCGGCGAACGATTTCTCGTAAGACCGTCCCAAACTTGGAGCACACGCCGACAACGTCAGCGCCAAGATGATTGGTGCTCCAACCTTCAGGCGAGTCACGTCGCACTCCCAGAATCAGCGTTCGCGATCGCGTCACGAATCGAGTCCACCAGCACCGTCGCTGCTTCGGACACACGCTCTGCGGGCAAGTCCATGTGCGTCACCACGCGAATCCGTCGTGGACCAAAAGCACTCACCAAAACGCCGCGTTCACGTGCCCGTCGCGTTACTTGTTCAGCGGCGACCGGGACATCGATCATCACGATGTTCGTCTCGACATCAGGTACGAAAACTCCCGCAATCGTTCTTACTGCTGAAGCAATTTCTTTCGCCGCCAAATGATCTTCGACGAGGCGTTCTCGGTGATGCTCGAGCGCATATGCGGCACCCGCGGCAAGGATCCCGATCTGCCTGCCTCCACCTCCCAACATTTTGCGAAAGCGTCGCGCCCGCAAGATCGTCTCCTTGTTGCTGACGAGAGCCGAGCCAACCGGAGCTCCGAGACCTTTCGAAAAGCAAACACTGACCGTGTCGAACGGTGCACAAAGTTCAGCGACGGACAAACCCGTGGCGATGGAGGCGTTCCAGATGCGGGCTCCATCGAGGTGCAAGCTCAGCCCATGGGCACGGGCCTGGATGGCGATTTCCAGGATGTCTTTTTGCGGAAAGATGCGTCCACCGGCGCGATTATGGGTGTTTTCGAGGGCGACGACCCGCGCGCGCGGATTGTAATACTCCGGCGGTTTGATACTCGAAACCAGCTCGCTCGCCGTAAAAAGTCCGCCCCGACCAACGACCTCGAACTGCACGCCGGACCAAGCTGGTGCTGCGCCTGATTCATAAAATGCCACGTGTGCGCCTTCGCCAATGAGCACTTCGTCGCCGCGTTGCGTGTGACACAACAGCGCGATTTGATTGCTCATGGTGCCGCTCGTGACGAATAGAGCCGCTTCTTTTCCGGTCAATTTCGCGACGCGCCGTTGCAATTCATTGGCGGTGGGATCCTCCCCATACACATCGTCGCCGACATCCGCCCGAGCCATCGCTTCGCGCATGGCTGGCGTGGGTTTCGTCACGGTATCCGAACGCAGATCGATCATGCCGGGAACCTTCACCCGGACAAGTTGCGAGGCTCAACAAAAAAAGCACTTGTGCCGATCGACATTGGTGCCGCTATCGAAACGAATTCGGCCACAACGTTGACAGATGCACAGGTTTTGCTCGTAAAACTCACGTCGGCCCAGAATATCGGAAACGAATAAAGTCGTAATGACTTCACTGAGGCAGTCATCGAGCCGTGGATGTGGCAACCAACTCATCGATCCTTCGATGGGTGTGCGGCGCACGCGACGCGAGAATATCGCGGTCGAGACGAAACGGTCGTCTGTCGGGACGCGCAAGAGCCCTTGTAAGTTGGCGATCACGCGAGCTCGAGCTCGCACCAGCAAGGCGGAGGTATCATCCGCGGGCGGCAATTCGGGAAGAAATGGACCGCAACCCTTGTCAATGGGTAATGCGCCAAAAATTGGCTCGTGTATTCGTAATGCGCCCAGAAAATATCCAGTGGAAACCAGATTTTGTTCGACCCACGTATCGAGGTTATCGCGTCCCAGGCGTCTGGTGACGACACCTTCGAGAAAAGAGGCACCAACCGTAAATGGAGTCAAAGGTCGAGATTGCGGAGGAGGCGTAATGGATCGGCGTATGCCGCTGCCCGAAGCCGTCGAATTCAAGGGACTGCTTTCGGGGCATTCTGATTTGGAAATTGTGGAAGTAGGCATGATGTAATCTTTCGACGAAACCGCCTCAGTAAGTACGGATCGCCGTTTGATCTCCAAGAGATGATGTTGCATTTCGGAAAAGTTGCAAGACGCGGGCCGCCCCGCAGATTGGCCGAATCTTGCTCGCTTCCGCCGCGAATCGATTCCGCCATGACCAATAAATTGCGTTCGGGCTCGGCTATCTTTGTCATGCCTCTAGAACTTCGCAGTTCCTATCGTGCAAGATTTGCTCAATGCCCCGATTCGCCGAAGTGCGTAATCGATTTCTCGCTGAAATTGCCCTTGACGTCCCAATCGTAATGATGAGAAGCTTACTGAATGACCAAAACAAACATTCTTCTCCTAGGCTTCATGCTTTCTTCGGCTTCCGTCATCGCGCTGGGATGCGAAACCGAAACTGATCCAGATACCTCCACCACGTCTTCGTCGAGCAGCTCGGGCGACGTGAGCAGCTCGTCGAGCAGCAGCAGCAGCAGTGGCGCGGGTGGATCTGGTGGAGGCGGGACGATGACGCCTGTCGAGATGTATTGCGCCGCAATCATGACGAATTGCACCGGAGCAAACGCGCAATACCCCAGCATGGATAGCTGTTTGTCGGCGGCGGAAGCATTCCCTGCGGGTATGGCTGCCGATACGACGGGTGATTCTCTCGCTTGTCGCGCTTATCATTCCACGGCAGCTGGCCAAGATGCCGCGACCCATTGCGTGCACGCCGGACCTTCTGGCGGCGGCGACATGTTCTGTGGCGTGACCTGCGAAGGCTTTTGCGACATCGCGATGGCCGAGTGTCCCACGCAATGGCCTGGGCCAGACAAGGCGGCTTGCATGACCGCGTGCGGCATGATCATGAGCAACAACATGAAGTACAACACGTCGTTTACCAGCGGCAATACGATCGAATGCCGTCTCTATCACCTGTCCGTGGCCGCCCAGAGCGCCACCGACGCAACGACGCATTGCCCGCACACAGCGGCCATGTCGTCGCAGTGCATGTGACGTTTATTCGTGTGCCGACGTAAAACCCTGCGCTGGGTCGCCCGGCGCAGGGTTTTTTCATTTCCAAACCAATTCATTTTTCATTCGGACAATCCCGGGGCCCTCGCGCTATTCTCTGCCCATGCTTCAATCTCGTTTTTGCCTCCTGATGCTTGTTTCTTCGGCCCTTGTTGCAGCTCCCGCTTGTACCGCCGAACTCGACGAAGGATGCCTCGGTGGTGTCTGTTCTCCTCCTGGTCAGCCTCCCATACCCCCCAATACCACCAGTTCGAGCGGGACAGGAGGGGCCGGCGGGTCTGGTGGAGCCGGCGGAGGTGGTGGTTCGTCTTGCGAAACCACTCCGGCAACGGGCGATTTTCCCTGCGAGGTATTCACCGTTCTTCAGAACAATTGCCATTCGTGCCACCAGAACCCACCCGTGAACGGCGCGCCCTACACGCTCCTCACCTACGAAGACACCCGCGCGCTCAATGGCGCGACCACCATTCCCCGCTGGCAACGCATGGGCGAAGTCGTTCAAACCGGCTTCATGCCCTTCGGCACCACAATGTCAGCACCGGACAAACAAATCCTCCTCGACTGGGTCGCCATGTGTGCCCCACCCGCTTCAGGGACCGGTTGCGAGTGACGCTGCGACAGTTCGTTTGTCTTGGCGAACATGTTCTGCGTTTGGACTGACCACACGAAACTCTGGCCACGGATGTCGAACATCGAGGTCCATGTTCGATCGTTCGTGCATGAACGAATCGTGCATCGACATATGCCCGAATCGCGTATGTTCGTGAAGGACGAACAGTCCCAGTATTGGCGTTTGGGGCCGGCGAAAAAACTGTTTGACGCCAACGACGCGGGACACACATTGCGGGACACACATTGCATCGTGTTTCATTGGCGCAACGTCGGTAGTTTCCGACGAACAGCAACGCGCGACGCGGTATGTCCTTCTGGAACCAGACGCAAGAGTTTTTTCTGACGCACGTCGCAAAGCTGCTGCACAAGGCGCACGCGGTAGGTCACCGTCGTCGTTCGCCACTCCAGCTCAAAGGAAATGTTTGTCGGCGCAAGGCTTCTGCGGCAAAACGTACGAGTGACCACGATTGTGGTCGACAAACCACATGTTCGTCCTGCCAGTCATAACGGTTTGCCGGTGAGTCGAGTTTGGCAGTTCACGCTGCGGGATGATGAAAACGGATGGGGATTGTCCGGGCTTGCGGTTTGGCTGGGAATGTGCGAATCGAAAGAAACGTATGTCGCAGCCGTCTGGACCTTCGGATTCAGGACCTCCCAGCTCTACGAAACGTTCGAATGATCTCTTCGCCGCATGCGGCCCGTTGTCATCGGATGGTGCAGCGGCCGTGCTCGCGTATGCGCGCACGTTGATCGATAAAAATCGACGTTGGCCCGCCGTGTTGCAGCACGTGGATCTTTGGAAATTCGTCGGTTTCGTCGATCACGCCGCGACGGAAATCAAAGAAATCGTCCTCGTCAAAGAACGCAGGTTCCGTCGCGAATTCGTGTACATCTCGGCCGTCTATCGCCACCTCCAAGCCCGTGGAGATGCGGCGAACATGAGCCTTGCAGCCTTCAAAGCCCGGCTCCTCGAAGCATATACGGACAAAAAGATCCTCCTCGAACGGTGTCGCAACACCGACGGCGTCTCGCCACTCGTGCTCGAAGCATCCTTGATTCACGGCCCTCGCGGCCCATTGCACCTCGTCGAACGCGACAAGATCGCTGACGTCAAAGACGCGCTCAATCACGTCACGAGCCTCTTGCCCGATGCTGCGCGTCCCATCGTCGCTTCGTTTGCGCGACGCGTGCACGCCGACGAAGCCCTACGCGAAGGCCGACCGCGCCTCATCACCCTCGATCCCGACAAGTTTGCCGCGCGAATTCTAGAGTTTGTCAATCGGCACTATGAGGACATATCGATTCGGACGCTCTACTGGAAGCTCGAAGAACGGGGCGAAATGACGGGAATAGGGTTCGAGTCCTTCAAGAATCGTATTTTTGCGGCGCAGAAGTCGGGGCGTTTGCAACTGCGTGAAGGCTCGGAATCGCCTCGAACCGATACGTTTTTCATGAGTGTCACGACGCTTCAGGATGATCGCGAAGCCCACTTCGTCATTCGTCGCACGACGGTTTGTCCGCCGATACCTTGGGGTCCGCCGAGCCCGCCCATCATTCGGCGGCTCGTTTTGCACGCACGTTGATCGCGCTCGCACACGATTGCGCATCCCGCAGGTCTCTGTACCTCGACAAACCTGTCTTCAATCCCGCCGCTCTGCGTCGTCCAAACTCTTGTAAATGGCGGCCATGAACAACTTTGGCGTCTCCGAATGTGGCGAATGCCCTACGCCGTAGGGCTCTTCGAAGATGGTCTGGGCCGGCAAGTTCTTCTTGAAAAACTCGAGGCAGGAGGCGGGAATTACGCGGTCGGAACGGCCCCAAAGCACGCGAATCGGCATCGTGAGCGCCGAGAATTCACCAGGCTTGAAAAAATGTTCCGGACGAACTGTGCTCAAGATCGAACGTACGGAAGGGTTCTTGAAGAGGTGAACGAGGTCGGGGCCCATGAGCGGACCGTACCAAGGGACTTCGTGATGCAGTCGTTCGAGGAACGCTCGGGCGTCGCGAAGGTTTTTCACGTCGAACACGCGCAGAAAACGTTCCCGTTCTTCAGGGTCATCGACGGGCGCACCTCCAGGAGAAGCGAGCATCAACCCCGCCACGTTTTGCGGCCTTTGCTGGGCATATTTCAGGGCCATTGCTCCGCCTAGCGAACAACCTACGACGACGGCGGGCTCGCGCAGCTCGCGGTCGAGAACGTACTGTATCGATTCGAAAAGGCGTTGCGGGTCCAGAGGACTCCGCGGTGTACCAGACAAACCATGTCCCGGAGCATCGAGTGCCAGCACGCGACAACTCGATTCACGTAACCGCGCAAGGATAGGTGCGAATGGCGACGCTGACGCTCCAATACCGTGGAGCAAGACCACCGGCTTGCGCGCGCCCGTGCCTGGTGCGTCGTACACGTGCACACGGGCGATGGGTGTATCGACGTGACGACTTTCAACGCCACGGCGCACGAGAACCGCACGCGCGACGCGGTTGAGGACAGGCAAGACGACCATGATTCGACTGATATCATGGGGTCGGCGAAGTGCACCGATGAAGGTGTTTTTGGTGGGGAACTGCTAGAGTGGGCGGATCGAGGTCGAAGGCGCATGAGTGTTGGGCGTTTTGTCGTTTTTTTTCTCGTCGTGTCGTTGTTGCTCGGCGCGTCGAGTTTTTATGTTGGGCGCCGGGCAAAGCAGGCATTTGGGCTGGGTCGACGCGTCGAGAAGTCCGTAATTTTCGTGATGATCGCCGCGGTTGGCGGCATGATCGTCGCTCGCGTTTTGGAAATAAAGTGGCTTGGACAAACCGTATTCACCTTGCTCCTTGCCGTATTGATCACAACGGGCCTCTTGCTCCTCGCCGATCTGCTCAAGCTTGGGTTGCATGTGCCGCTTCTTCTATGGAATCGTCGTCGTGATGCAGCTCCCGCCAAAGCGACCGAAGAAAAACTCATCAATGCGGAAGAGGTTTTGAAGGTATCGGCTGCCGCCGTTGAAAAAAACGATTTGGCAACGCCGATGGATCCTCCGCCGGCGGCGCCGGAAGCTGAAAATCAAAGCGACGTTGCGAATGCCCCGCCGCTCGCGAGTACGCGGCGGGTTTTTCTGGGCCAAGCAGTGACCGGCTCGGCAATGCTCGTGGGTTCGGGCAGTTCCGTGTATGGGTCACTTTTCGGGCGCCACGATTTCATCCTCGAAGAAGTGCCGATGCGTATTCCTGGTTTGTCGAAGCGTCTCGACGGGTATACGCTTGTGCAAATCTCGGACATTCATTTTGGTACGTACATCGGTGAGCGCGAGATTCGGATTGCCGAGGAATTGGTTCGCCAAGCAAAACCAGATCGCTTGGTGCTCACGGGGGATCTGCTGGATAGTAATCCGAAGTATGCAGAAATCTTGGGTCGATTCATTCGGCGAATGACGCCGCTCGCGCGGGACGGGGTCGTCGTGATTCCTGGAAATCATGATTGGTATGCAGGGGTCGATATCGTGATGGATGCGGCGCGCTCTGCGGGAGCGCGGGTGTTGCGTAATGATGGATTCGTCGTCGGTGACGAAAAAGATGGATTCGCGTTGCTCGGCGTGGAAGATGTTTGGGCCAAGCGCGTGGATCCGCGGCAGTTTCCGGACCTCGAGAAAGCAATGTCGGCAGTGCGGGCTGATTTGCCGCGGGTGCTTTTATGTCACAATCCCGTGTTTTTTCCGGAGGCCGCAGGGAAAGTGGCGCTGCAATTGAGTGGCCATACGCATGGTGGACAAATCAACATTGGCCCGATTCGTCCTGGTGATGTTGTTTTGCCTTATGGGTACGTGCAAGGTCGTTACGAGCGCGACGGGTCGCAGCTCTACGTCAATCGAGGGTTTGGCACGGCGGGACCTCCCGCTCGGGTTGGATCACCGCCGGAAGTCACGCGGGTCATTTTGGTGGCCGGCTGATATTGATGCGAGCAGATGAATCAACGGGCCGTTAGGGTACGACGACGACCTTCATGACGCCTGGGGTTGCCGCGTGCGCGAAGGCTTTTTCCGCATCAGCCAATGAATATCGTGCGGCAATGAGGGGTGAAGGATTGATGACGCCTTTACTCAGCACATCGATGGCGCGCGTGAAATCACCACACCGCGAACCAATCAATTTGATTTCATTGATGACGATCGGGGCCAAGTCGAATTGGGCATCGCCAGCATAAGTACTTTTCAAGATAATCGTTCCACGAGGACGAACGAGTTGCGTGGCGCGCGCGAGGCCCGAAGGATGTCCCGTCGCTTCCACGACGAGGTCGAAGTTATTTTCGGAAAAACTCTTGTCGAGGGTCACATCGAGGCCGGCATTGGCGAGAATATCGAGATTCGCCCGATGATGTCCCACGGCAATCGCCCGACCCAAATCTCCGCGGCGGGCAGCAAGCGCCAAACCAATGAGCAACCCCAGTTTTCCGTCGCCGAGCAGGCAAACTCGATCTCCGGGGCGCAAAGCCGCCTCGTCGAATGCGTGGAGTGCGGCCGCGAGAGGTTCGATGAAGACCGCATAATCGTCGGGAATCGAATCCGGCACGATATGGAGGTTTTCCATGGGGATGCGGACGTATTCAGCAAGACCGCCGTCTCGTCCCAGAATGCCGAGGACCGTGCGGGTAGGACAATGATTGCGACCACCATTGCGACAGGTCAGGCATCGACCACACGCACAATTGATTTCCATGGCCACGCGACGGCCAGCCAATTCATTGCTGTTCAAAGGGTAACCGAAAGGTTCGTCTTTCGGGCGCATGGCGATGACGTTGCCGAAGACTTCGTGCCCCAAGACGCCGCGGAAGTTCATGTAGCCGCGCGCGAGCTCCAGATCCGTGTTGCAGATTCCGGCAGAACGAACGGCAACGAGAGCGTCACCCGTCGTGAGCTCGGGGGTGGCAAGTTCGTCCAAGACAACGCCACGATCGGAACAGACGAGCGCTTTCATAAGAGGGTGTTCAACAGGCTGCTGCGCATTGCGATGCGTCGGTCGGACTTACTCAGCGTACTAAAGTACGCTTCCGTCGTCCTCCCTAGCATCACAATGCTCGCAACGCCTGTTGAACGCCCTCGAGGGTGCTTGTTTCAAATGCCGCGGGATGCGGCAAGCGTCTTTGCGCTTGGCTTTGATTCGAGTTGCGAAGTGTTGGCGATCCCAGCGGGAATTGAACCCGCGTTACCGACGTGAGAGGCCGGCGTCCTAACCGCTAGACGATGGGACCAGTTTTCAAACGGTCGTCAGAGAGTATCTGACGACGAGCTGGGGGACAAGGATTCGAACCTTGATAGACGGTGCCAGAAACCGTCGTCCTGCCATTAGACGATCCCCCAAAGGATCGGTCGTGAGGCCGTGGGGGACGGAGCCGCCGCGTCTCACGGGGCGCGGAAATTAGCCGATCGAATCGTCCTGTCAAGCAATTCTTTCCCAACCGCTCTGACCAACATCGTGAAGGAAAATTCACCGCTGCTCTTGACGATGGAAAGGAGGGATCTATTTTCCCGGCCGGTTTTAGCCACCAGGGTAGGAGAGTGCCAAAAGTTTTGGTACTCGACGCCCCAGGTGGCCAACAAGGGCGCAAGACGTTCGCGCTCGCCATGTCGACGACGACGAGGAAGCCATCATGAAGATCAGGCCGCTACACGACCGTATCGTGGTCAAGCGTCTCGAGAGCGAAAACCGGACCAAGGGCGGAATCATCATTCCGGATTCGGCCAAAGAGAAGCCGATTGAGGGGCGCGTTGTCGCCGTGGGCAACGGCAAGCTGCTGAGGGACGGCAAGCTCCGTCCGCTCGACGTTGCTGTCGGCGATGTCGTTCTGTTCGGCAAATACGCGGGCAACGAAGTGAAGATCGACGGCGAAGGCTTTGTCCTGCTCCGCGAAGACGACTTGCTCGCCGTGACCGAACCGGCTCAGTCCGCGAGCTGAAACAACCACGACGTTCCATCTGCATCCAAGTGCTCCGCGGTTGTTCTCGAGGCACTTGGATGCGCTAGGCGGAACGTGTGTTTGTCTAACTGAACCTCGCAAATGCTCCGATGGCGCCCAAGTATCAGGCGCATTCGTGGAGTTGGTTTTGCGAGACGAACATTACGGTTTTGAACGATTGCAAGCGCGGCTCACGTAGCCGCCAGGGGTAAGAAGACCATGTCCGCAAAGCAGATCATTTACAGCCGAAGCGCACGTGCAGCCGTGCTTCGGGGCGTCAACACGCTGGCCGATGCTGTCAAAGTCACGCTCGGTCCCAAGGGCCGCAATGTCGTGATCGAGAAGAGCTGGGGTTCGCCGGTCGTCACCAAAGACGGCGTTACCGTAGCCAAAGAGATCGAGCTGCACTCGAAGCTCGAAAACATGGGCGCTCAAATGGCCCGTGAAGTTGCGTCGAAGACGAGCGACAAAGCGGGTGACGGAACGACGACGGCGACCGTGTTGGCGCAAGCCATCTACGGCGAAGGGTTGCGGTTGGTCGAAGCGGGTCACAACCCGATGGACGTCAAGCGCGGCATCGACGCAGCGGTCGAAGCCATTCTCAACGACATCAAGAAGCAAGCTGTTCCCACCAAGGACAAGTCGCAGATCGCTCAGGTCGCGACGATCAGCGCCAACGGCGATACCGACATTGGCAACATCCTCGCTGACGCGATGGAGAAGGTGGGCAAGGAAGGCGTCATCACGGTCGAAGAAAACAAGCGCATGACGACCGAGCTCGAAACGGTCGAAGGTATGCAGTTCGATCGTGGATACCTCTCGCCGTATTTCGTGACCGACCCCGAGAAGATGAAGACGGTCCTCAATGATCCGCTCATTCTCGTGAATGAGAAGAAGATCTCGGCGATGGCGGACTTGCTCCCGCTCCTCGAGCAGGTCGTGAAGAACGGCCGTGAGATCCTCATCATTGCGGAAGACATCGAAGGCGAAGCGTTGGCGACGCTCGTCGTCAACAAGCTCCGTGGCGCGCTCAAGGTTGCAGCAGTCAAGGCGCCGGGCTTTGGTGATCGTCGCAAGGAGATGCTCAAGGACATCGCGATTCTGACGGGCGCGACGCCGTTCATGGAGGATCTCGGGCAGAAGATCGACAGCGCGACGATTCGCGATCTCGGCACGGCTCGCCGCGTGGAAATCGACAAGGACAACTGCGTGATCGTCGATGGTGCTGGTGACAAGAACGCCATCAAGGGTCGCGTCGAAGCGATTCGTAAGCAGATCGCGGACACGTCGAGTGACTACGATCGTGAGAAGCTCCAAGAGCGTCTCGCCAAACTCGCTGGTGGCGTAGCCGTCGTGCGCGTGGGTGCAGCGACGGAAGTGGAGATGAAGGAGAAGAAGGCACGCGTGGAAGATGCGTTGCATGCGACTCGCGCGGCCGTCGAAGAAGGCATCGTCGTTGGTGGCGGCGTAGCGTTGCTTCGTGCTGCTGCTTCGCTCGATAGCCTCAAGTTTGGCGACGAGCGCGACGTGGGCGTGCGCATCGTGCGCAAGGCATGCGAAGCGCCGTTGCGCAACATCGCGCTCAATGCTGGCGTCGACGGAACCGTCGTCGTCGAGAAGGTGCGCTCGCAACAAGGCACGTTTGGTTACAACGCAGCGTCGGACAAGTACGAGGACCTGTTTGCCGCAGGCGTCATCGATCCGGCGAAGGTCGTGCACCATGCGCTCGCGAACGCTGCGAGCGTCGCGGCCCTCATGTTGACGACCGAGGCGCTGATTGCCGAGAAGCCCAAGAAGGAAGAAGCTGCACCGAAGGGTGGCGGCGGAATGGGCGGCATGGGCGGCATGGGCGGCATGGGCGGAATGGGCGGAATGGGCGGAATGGGTGATTTCGACATGGGCTGATGAAGCCCGCGCCTGAAAAAGCCCTCCGACATCACGAGTGTCGGGGGGTTTTTTTTTGTCCGATCAGCGTGTTGGAATCCGCCCGCTTTTTGGCCACTCGTCGCGCATGGAAGTAGACTCCTGTCCATGTCGGATCCCCTCTTCTCCCGCTTTGGTCGCGAATTCGCGGCTGGGGACGTGCTGTTTCGCGAGGGAGATCCTGGCGAGCAGATGTACGTCATTCAAAGCGGTACCGTTCGCATCACGAAAAACGTAGCTGGTGCAGATCGTGTCATTGCCATCCTGGGTCCAGGTGAGTTTCTCGGAGAACTGGCGATTTTGAATGACAAACCGCGTGTGGCGACGGCGACGGTCGTCACCGATATGCGATGCTTGGTCATCGAAGCGAAAACGCTCGAATCGATGGTGACGCGCAGCGGTGAAATCGCGATGCGCCTCATCAAGAAATTGGCCAAGCGGATTGATGCTGCGGACGCGTTGATCGAGCTGCTCATGCATCGTGATCCCAAAGCACGCCTCATGCTCGCTCTGTCGCGGCATGTCGATGAGTTTGGCGAGACAACCAGTGCGGGAATCAGAATTCGTACGAGTTCGGAAGAACTCGCGCGGGATGTCGGTGTCGAGCTGGTAGTAGCGGTCGAGGTGATGTCGCGTTTACGGCGCTTACGTTTGGCGACGGAAGATGCCGATGGCATCGTCGTGGCCGATGTTGGAAGACTCCAAGACTTCGTCGAGTTTCTCGAAATGCCGCACAAATCTGGCGGGGAAGGCTGACGTCGTGGACTTGCGTGTCATTGGTTGCCACGGCGGCGAAACACCTCGACATCGGACGAGCTCGTTCATCCTCGACGAACGTCTCGCCATCGATGCAGGAGCGCTCACGAGCGGACTCGAGATTTCCGAGCAGCTCAAGATCGAGGCTTGTCTCGTCAGTCATGCGCACCTCGATCACATTCGCGATCTCGCGACGCTGGCCGACAATCGATGTCAGGCCGCAGCTCCGCCCCTGCTCGTCGCGGGTACGCGCGAAACGATTCGCGTCTTGAAGAAACACTTCTTCAACAACGAACTTTGGCCGGACTTTTCCGTTATTCCAACCGCTAGCCATCCGACGATTCGTTACGTCGAACTCGAACCGGAAAAACCCTTGGCGATCGCCGGTTGCATGGTGCGCGCGATCCTCGTGGCGCACACGATCGAATCAGCAGCGTTGATCGTAGAAACAAAGACCGGCGCGATCGCGTACAGCGGTGACACGGGACCAACCGATCGTTTGTGGACGGTTCTTGCGGAACAACCGAACCTCAAGGGTTTGCTCATGGAGGTCAGTTTTCCCAACCGCGAACAAAAACTCGCCACGGTCAGCGGTCATCACACGCCGCAAACCTTGCAAGCAGACCTCAAGAAATTCCCTTCACCTCAGGACCTGCCGACGCTGCTTTATCACATCAAGCCCGTCTTCCAGTCCGAGGTCGAGAAGGAGTGCGCCATCCTCGAAGGTGTGAACCTCGAGGTCTTGAAGCTCGGCGATCACTTCGTGCTTTGAGAGCGATCGGTACTTCGTTTGAGAGCAAATGAAATTGACTGGTTTGTCAGGCTTGAACCCTCGCGTAGCGCGCTAACAAGCGCGCTACGCGAAGTTTTGTTTGTGATGGGTGGCTACACCATTGGCTCTCACAATCTCCTTGGCTTTCAGCCAAAGAGACTGAGCCAATGGCTCCGCCCCCCATACCCCTCGAAATCAGGGTGAAACCGTTTCAGTCAATCCCGTCGTCTTCGACGCGCGCAAGGACGACCGTGATGTTGTCCGAGCCGCCGTGGAAGTTCGCGCGATCGATGAGCAGTCGACATGCATCGTCGAGAGAGGCTGCGTTGAGCACGATGTCGCGAATCTCCGGATCCTTCACGAGCCCCGACAAACCATCGGAACACAGAAGGTAGATGTCTCCGACATCCGTATCTTCCGTCATCTTGTCGACGACCACGTCCTCGCGAATGCCCAGCGCCCGCGTAATCACGTTCGGCGGCAAACGGCGAATCTCTTCCTCCGTCATCCACGGAGCCATCGACTGCGCATCACTGATGAGCGAGTGATCTCGCGTCAACTGCGTGATCGTCTCGCCGCGAATGCGATAACAACGACTGTCGCCGACATGGCCAATCGTCACGCGTGACGCGGTCTTGTCGAACATAGCCGTCACGATCGTCGTCCCCATGCCGAAGTCCGCCATGGTCTTGAGCGAGCGATCAAAGATGCGACGGTTCGCGAGCCGAAGCCCCGTCACAATGTAGTTCTCTTCTTCCGTCAGGTTCGGATCGGCAGGAAAAGGCCACGTGCCGTCACGCCCAACGGTTACCGCGAAGAAGTCTGAGAGGGTGGAGACTGCCAGTCGGCTTGCTACGTCACCAGATCGATGTCCGCCCATGCCGTCCGCTACTGCAACAACATGGTAATCGGGCATCACGAGGAGGTTGTCCTCGTTGTGCTCACGCATCAGGCCTACGTCGGTCATCCCGGCGAACCGGGTTCGCATGGCCGAACAGTAGACGAAGTGCCGCCTCTGCATGCAAGTTTGCTGAACACTTCCCGAAACTTTCCTTCGCGCGGTCGCAAACTGCCCCCGATAACTGACGCGCAGCCCACCAAATTCACCGAGTTTCGGCCTGTTTCGTCCCTATGGATGTATTGGGAAAAACAGAACGACGCTCAGAGCCACGTGGCTCCCAAGTGGATCCCGAGTGCGTCGGCGAGAGCTTCCGCCGCGCGAACACCTGACGCTTGTGACTCTTCGAAGAGCGCCATTCCCGGCTGATCCGCATGCGCCCACGCGATGCGTTTGTCGAGAAGTACCGTGGGTTCAAAAGGACGATCGCTCAAGAAACCTGGACGCGGACGCGGCATCGCATGACCCCACACGCACACGTCGAGACGCTCCAGCTGGTCGCGGAGATTCGGATGTGCAGGATGCAAATCGCGCAGCACATCGTCGGCGATTTGCGCCCATGGAGCCTGCACGAGTGCTTTGCGCGTACCCACGACATCAGGCCCGCCATAGGCACGGTAATACGTGAGCACGGTTCGTTCGGACAACTGCGTCAACTGATGACGAGCATCGACATAGCCAAGTCCTGCCGCATCGTAGAGCACGGAATCCCAAGCCATGTCGGGATCGATGGGGCGCGTGACGTGCATGTTCGCAACGACCCACGGAGAACTGGTTCGTAAAGGCAAACGATCCGCAGCCGTCGACAACAGACGTCGCGTCACGAAAGCAGGTGTCGCCAACACGACCGCTCGGGCCCGCGTACGTCGCGCAACACCCTCGCGCACATCCACCCAATTCACTTCGACGTGATTGTCCGGAAGAACTTCGAGAGACACGACCAAGGAATCGAGTTTAACCGCGGCGTTCGACCGATCGAGCAAGGCATGCGCGAGTTTGCCGTTGCCTTCGGGCCACACGAGAAAGTGACTTCCTTCGAGCTCGGGGGTCTTGAGCTTGCGACCTGCGAAGTAATGCAGAGCAGCCCAAGCTGACACTTCTTCCGGCTCGGCGCCGAAGTCATCGAGACACGCGTAACGCACGTACCAACGCAAAAACGGGGAGGTGAATCCTTCGCGTTCCAAGTAGGTGCGCATGTCGATCTTGTCGAGGGCGAGCAAGTCGGGATCTCGTGAAGAGAGCGCGAGTGGAATTTGAAACGCAGCACGTCCGTCGCGACCAACCTTCGTGGTGAGGTCGTGTTCGAGATCCGAAAAACGCTCCATGTCGTCGCGATCGCGATCGTCGAGCGCGTCGGGGGGCACGAGTCCCGGATGCCATGCGCCTCGGTAAAACAGACGTTCTTGTGGGGAGTGACAAAGCAAAAGCGGATTGAACCGAGGCCGTCCTGCTTCGTCCCAACCCGTCACGACATCCATCTGTTCGAGCAGCCGCAAGGACGCACGAGCTTCTGGGTTTGGCGCAGCAAGATAGTGCGCTCCCCACGGATATGCCGACACGCCATCATCGCCCCACGTGCTCGTACCTCCGACGAACGATTCGAGTTCCAGCACGCGGACATCGAGGTTTGCAGGGGCGAGTCTCCAAGCTGCAGCAAGCCCAGCGATCCCACTGCCCACAATGACGACATCGGCAACGTCGGGCGGATCGTTTGTCCTTTTGGCACCACCATCGCGCAACAAATGTCCCACGGCATGTGAGGCACCAATGATGCGTCCCCCGATGGTTTTACGTTCTGGAACTGCCGTGTCGATGGCCCATCCCGTCGCGAGTGCCGTGAGAAACGCGCGCCGTTCCATCAGCGAGTAAACACGCCCCACTCGCGTGAGTAGATCGCCACGAGTTTCTGATCGTTCAACCGGTTGGTCACCGTTGGAACGCGTCCTGTGTCGCGAGGGAAACGGAACAGTTCAGGCAAACCTGCAGCATCGAGCCAACGCAGTTTGGACGGTTCGATGCGCAACGAGCCGGGTGGCGCGAGGTTCTCGCCGCCGATCAAGACAAACCCCCAGTCGCCAAAACTCGGCACGTACACATGCAAGGGGGCCGTGTGAAACCCAGCAGTCTCGAGGGTCTGCACGATGCACCAAAATGACTCGCGCGCATATTGCGGGGACGTCGACTGCACGACGCCGACACCACGGAAAGACAAACGCTCTCGGAGCAGATGGTAAAACGCGTCGGTGTAAAGTTTGCCGACGGCGTAGTTCGAAGGATCGGGGAAGTCGACGATGACGAGATCGAATGAGTCTTTCGACTCTTCCAGAAACTTGAACGCGTCCTCGTTGTGCACCTTCACGCGCGGATCATCGAACGCTGCGCCATTGATCTCGCGCGCGACAGGCAACGTGCGAAACGCATCGGTCATCGCGGAATCCAGATCGACCAAAAGAATACGTTCGATCGAGTCGTACTTCCTCAGCTCACGCAGCGCGAGACCGTCACCACCTCCGAGCCCAGCACCGAACGAGGATCATGTCCAAGCGCGGCGACGGCGGGATGCACGAGCACTTCGTGGTAACGCTGTTCGTCGTCCGAGGAAAACTGCAAGTTTCCATTGAGAAACAAGCGCGTCGTACGGGGTGATCGCGTGACGACGATGCGTTGGTAGGGGGACTGTGTGGCGTAGATGATTGGCGCGCCGAAGTAGACCGTTTCCGAACGATCGACGAAGCGGGTGACCACGCCAAACCCAATGCCGAGCAAGGTGGTGACGAGCAAACACTGCGCACGCAAACGAACGGCGATGGTGCGATCGAGGGGGAAGAGAAACGTGGCGAGCAGAGCAACGACCGCGTTGAGGATCCCGAAGAGCAGACTCGTTTGATGCACGCCGAGTCGCGGCAGAAGGAGCATCGGAAAGAGCAAGCTGGCGATGAGCGCCCCGATGTAATCGAGCGTGAGAACTCGGGCGACGAGTTCTTTGAGGTCCAACGAAAATTGGAGCAAACGAATGAGGATGGGAATTTCGAGACCGACCAGCGTGCCGATCAAGACGACGACGCCGTAGAGCGCAAAACGGAACGCGGCTGCGGCGGTGTAGACCTTGAAGAGCAGAGGAGCGGAGAGACCCCCGGCGAGAGCGAGACAAAGTTCTATTTCGACAAACCGCTCGAGTAACTGGTTTTCGAGGAATTTGGAGAGGTAGGAACCGATCCCCATCGCGAAGAGGTAGAGCCCGATCACGAGGCTGAACTGGGTGACCGAGTCGCCGAGGACATAGCTGGCCAAGGTGTCCGTCACGAGCTCGTAGATGAGCCCGGAAGTGGCGATCACGGTCACTATGCCGAGGAGCGCGGGCTGAATGAGGCGACGCGGCAGAGGCATTCGTGGCCTTCGTAGCACTGGGCGGGGGCGGTGGGTGAGTGGGATGTGGGGAACGGGCTTTCTCGGGCGACGAGCAGCTCGAACGTGCTTTTGGTTGATCGCACCGCCGCGGATGACGATTCCGGGCTACCATCCGACGCTGTGACTAACCCGTTTGACCGCCAGGCGGCGTGTCCGTCATGCGGGGCTCCGATCACGTTTCGTTTTGCTGGAGCCGCAGCGCAAGTTTGCCGAAGCTGCAACTTCGTTGTCGCACGCACCGATCGCAATCTCGTTGCTGTCGGCCGCATGGCCGATCTCGTCGACATTCCGTCGCCGTTGACGCTCGGCGCAACGGGGCGATGGAACAACACCGAACCATTCGTCGTCGATGGCCGTGTGCAACTCGATCGTGCCAGTGCGCCCGGTGCACCCTGGCAGGAGTTTTTCATCGCGTTTCCGAACAGCGGCAAGTGGTGCTGGGTCGCGAGCGCGCAAGGGCGTTGGTATTCGACGACGGAATTTGCGATTCCGCCTTCGGGTTTGCCCCCGATCAACTCACTTCGTCCAGGGCAGCAAATTCAGCTCGGCGAATACGGGGTGTGGACGGTCGCGGAGGTAGGTCAACGTCGGGTCGTTGCGGGTGAAGGCGAGTTGCCTGCCGTTGCGCAACCGGGTTTGCCCACGGGGTTTGTCGACATCGCGGGACCGAATGGAGCCTTCGGAACGCTCGATTACGGCGATGGTCGAAACATTCCGCAGAAGCTTTATCTCGGCCGCCAGATCGATCCGGCCATCATGGCCCTCGACTCCGGAACGCAGGTGCAAGCGGCGGAAGCGAAGGTCACGAGCGTCACGTGTCCGAACTGCGGCGGCAATCTTCCGCTTGT
>DAOMZH010000112.1:0-17852 GCA_035437985.1 Polyangium sp. (in: bacteria)
GGGTTTGGGGCGCAGGGCGCCGCAGGCGACCCGAAGCCCCAAATGTACAAACTGGACACTTGGCACTCGAACGCGCCCGGCTTGTTTCGCGCAGCGATTCGTTTTTCCGAGCTGACAAATCGGCGGCGTTCGGCTACGATTCGATCATGTCCGATTCCCCGAGGAAGAATCCGGTCGAGGATCCGTTCGTCGCAGCCTTGCGCAATGCATCGCCAGGCGAACCATTCACCACGGACCAGCTCGCGGAACTCGATAGCGACATGGTTCGATTGGCCGCAGGTTCGTTGGAACTCGTTGCCCACGATGATGTTCCTGCGTGGCTCGAAGCCCGCGTCCGCGAGGACGGTACGCTTGCAGCTGAATAAACTATCTATCCATTGGACACCGCAGGCATTATGGGTATTTTATCAGCTCCCAATTCACACAGCACACAGCGACTGCGCTTGACCGGGCCGTGATTCATTTTGCAAATACGAGCGAGGGTCGTGTCGAAATCGTTGCTCCCTATTACGCCCTGCGCGTGGGCGCCTACCGTATTCCTTTCGTCATCGATCTCGACGCCCGCACTTTGAACATCATTCGTATCTATCGCGTGACTTTCTAGCTTGCTCCCCCTCGATCATCATCGGTCCATGATACCCCAAACAATCTTGACAACTCGAGTTCATGTCTCGATGCTGCCCGCCGCTTGCATTGAACCCGTCGATCGAGCAACAAGGACGGGTGAAAGTCGAGCGTTTTCCTTCGCGTGCAGATGAGGCCACATGACAACTGATCAGCAACCGCCCAATAACCCATCCGCTGCTGGCGAAGATGATTGGATACACATTGGCGAACACGCATTCCGTCTCCGAGCGTCGGACACGATTCTGCTGCGTGCTCGAGGTGATATCACCCTCGACAATGCGCGCTTCATCTTCAAGACGCTCATCTCATGGCCGCGCCCCGACCAGGGTTTTTGCGTCATCTTGAACGTCACGGACTTGCGGCACTATTCACAACAAGCATTACGCGAATTAAATGAAGTGCCCACAGCCTACTTTCGGGCAGTCGCGGTCGTCGGGGCGAGTTTTCGTCATCGGGTGCTCATTGACACCACCATGCGCGCAGCTCGATTCTTCAATCTCAACTTTCCTCCAGGGCACGCCCGATACTTGGCCACGGAGGACCTCGCATTCGATTGGGTCGAACGATTGCGGTGTGGTGAAGCTTGAGACGGGGAGAGTCGACGAGCGAACCCAAATAATCTTGACAATCGTGTCGTGCTGCTCGATCCTGGCGTTCGATTAACCTGCCTTGGGAGACCCCATGATCAAGCCGCGTGGGCCGTGGCCCCAAAAGTGGACCGGAGCGCATCTTCATCGCTGGACGTTCGACATTTATCCGACGGCATATCAGGGCGTCTTGAACTATGGGCTCCACATGAATCACGCCATTGCGGGGATGTTTCCGACCGCGGAATCCGCAATGGCTCGTGAACGCGGTGAAGACGGCCGCGAGATGCTCACCTTGATCGATCAGCCCAATCCGAGCGGCGGATTCGGAAACGTTCCCCGTTCGGCCACGGGTGGACTCCAGCGGTCGGGCATGAGCGTCATTCGATTGAATGCGGGCGAGACGTTGTATCGATTTGGCGACGACGGTGGGCACAAGGGCGGGTGGTGGATCGATCGCCGAGGGATCATGCGTATTTTATTGCGTGCCGAACCGGAAAGCGACGGCATGCCCGGTGTGCGTGGTGGCGCGGAACTCAATATTCGCGATTACGCCCGAAAATACTGTGAAGTGCTGACCGAATGGAACAGCAAAATGAAGTATATTTATGCCACGCGATTGCAAGGAATCGTGATGGCCTTGGGCGGAATGGGAGCGGCGCAGCGTTCCAAGAATGTTCTCACCATTGCTAACTCCGACGGAAGTGGTCATGCGGTGACGTATGAACATATGGCCGACGACAATCGGCAAATCTACATACCGAACGTATATGCGCGCATTGACAATCCGCCGGCTGGCGAGCCGAGGTTTTTCTCGCCGCCGGTCAAATGGCACCCCGAAGTGCTCGAACAATGCCTCGTTCCTCTCATTCGGCAACGTTTTGCTCGAAAAGACAGCATTCGCCAAATCATGACCGACGTCGAGGCTTGGCTGGTGAATGGCAATCGTAAAGCTCAATTTGGAGGGCTCGCGCCGCCTGCTCTTGGAGCATCATGAAAGATGAACAAGGTGCGCCAGATGAATCCTCCGTGAATGGCGAAAATGGGTGGATTCATGTTGGTGAAAGTCAATTTCGGCTTTTCGCTTCGGACACGATCACGGCGCGGGCGCGAGGGACGTTCACCCAAGACGAGGCGCGCACGGTTTTCAAAACGATGTTATCGTGGCCGCGACCTGAAAATGGCTTTTTCTACCTTTCGAATGTCACGCATTTGGTTCATCAATCCCAACAAGTGACCAGTGAAGCGAAAAAATTGCCGCGGAGATTCTTTCGGGCCGTTGCAATCGTTGGGGCGAGCTTTCGTCATCGGGTCTTGATTGAAACCATGCTGCGGGCAAGTCGATATTTCAAGATCGATATCGTCCCCGCTCCAACGCGATACTTCGAAACCGAAGAACAGGCATTCGAATGGTTCGAGCGTATTCGTCGGGGTGAAGAATGAAGCAATGAGCGTATCTAAGGTTTGCGTCAGGCCATGAAATCGAGTAGGCTTCGACGCAGACCTATGAAACGAATCAGCATTCTTGTGGCAATTGGCATTGGGTTGTTCGGCTTTGCGGCATGTTCCGGAGGGGATGGGGCGATCATTGGCATACCATCCACAACTGGCGCTGGAGGCGCGGGGGGCGAAAGCAGCAATGGCGGCGCAGTAAATTCGTCGAGTTCGGGAATCAGCAGCGGATCGATGAATTCATCGAGCAACAGTTCGAGTTCGTCGAGTAGCAACAGTGGAGGCGTGTGTTCGGTACCCTGCGCGTCGAACCTCGATTGCCTCAACAATTGCGGCGTACCGTCGACTGGTTTCTATTGTTGCAATCAGGATTCGAACATTTGTTATGTCTCGGGAGTGAGCTGTTCCGGGCAAAGTGGCTCGAGCAGTAGCAGTAGCAGCAGTGGCAGCAGCACATGCTCGGTGCCTTGCGCTTCGCATACCGATTGTGCCAACAATTGTTCCGCGCCACCCTTTGGGGTCAATTGCTGCGATATCGCCACAAATATATGTTACGTCTCGGGAGCGACGACATGTCCGGGCCAAAGTGGCTCGAGCAGTAGCAGCAGCAGCAGCGGCATGTATCCGTAATTGCCAGCCGCAAAAAAGGGTGCACTCGGCTATATCAAATTGGCAGATTCTCGATTATCATCGGATGATCTCATGTCTCTGCCTCATCGCCCTGATGTTCTCATCGTTGGTGCTGGCCCAGTGGGCCTCGCGCTTGGTTGCTCCTTGCGGCTGCACGATGTCGATTGCCTCGTCGTCGACAGAAATACGGGCCCGGTCAAAGAATCGCGCGCGACGGATATCCACGCCCGTACGCTCGAGTTATGTGCCACGCTGGGCATTACCAATGCCCTCATTGCTCGTGGAAAACGTTCGCATGCGGCTTGGTTTTATTCCGGAGGACATCGGGTAGCGGGTTTTTCCACGGACGAATTGCCCTCGCCTTATCCGTTCATTCTGGGGCTGCCGCAATGCGCGACGGAAGAGGTGCTGCTCGCTCGATTTCTCGAATTGGGCGGACGAGTCTTGCGCGAGCATTCTTTTGTCAAGCTGGAACAATTCAAAGATCACGTGACCACGACGCTCACGAATGCTGAAGGAAAACCATTCGACCTCGAGAGTCCATGGCTCGTTGGGTGCGATGGTTCGACGAGCGCGGTGCGCAAAACTTTGGGTTTACCATTCGAGGGCGATACGTATGAAGAATTATTTCTCTTGGCGGACATGCGGATCGATTGGCCCCGCACGAGCGACGAATTGCATTTGTTTTTGACCGAAGATGGTTTTTTCATGGTTTTGCCGATGCCCGATGGCTGGGTGCGGGCATTTGCTTCGATTCCGCCGGACCGTGGTGATTTGCAAGCGGACCGGTCGACATTCGAACGCCTGATTCGCGAGCGGGTCGACGGGCCTTGTGAAGTGCTCGAAACTGGCTGGATTGCCCAATTTCGTATTCATCGACGCATGGTCCCGCGGTATCGCGAAGGTCGCGTGTTTTTGGCGGGAGATGCGGCGCATATTCATAGTCCAGTAGGTGGCCAAGGAATGAATATCGGCATTCAGGACGCCATGAATTTGGGCTTCAAATTGGCCCTCGTTGCGCGTAATCGCGCGCATGAAAAGTTGCTCGATAGTTATCAAGTCGAACGCCATCATGCGGCGGCGCGCACGCTACGCGATACGCATTTGGCGACGACCTTGTCGATGCTCGAAAACCCATTCTTGCGAATCCCGCGCGATTTACTGGGAAGGGCAACCCAGGGAAGCACCGCATTGGCCCGCTGGATGTGTGAGCTCGTCGCGTCATTTCATGGCGACGTTTCCGATAGTCCGGCAGTGGAATCGACGCGTGGTTCATTGCTCCGCGCCGACGTCGTAACCGATTATTCAACCGAAGAGCCGAGCCTCTACGAGCATTTGTCCTATTCGACGGGAACTCGAGCTGGCGAACGAGCGCCGTACGTTCGATATGGCGAAAATGGCGATTTGTCGAGCTTTTCGTTGCTGGCGTCCAATCGGCATACGTTGCTCTTGTTCGATGGTTTGGCAAGGACACATGAAGGTTATCTGAAACTCGACACGATTGCCCATGAAGTCCAAGAGCGATTTTCGCACGTCATTCGCCCGTTGGTCGTGATTCCCGACGGCGTGCGACCATTGGACTTGGCGCCGGATGTTGCCGTCATTGGCGATCCGGGAGCGAAACTGCACGAAGCATTTGCGGCGCACGCGGAATGTGCATTTCTGATTCGGCCCGACGGTTATGTGGCATTTCGTTGCCAACCAGCCGAACCCGATGAAATCAGGCAGTTTCTCGAAAAGACGTTTGTGCCGCAAGACGAATGATCGGTGTCATTCTGCCGATTGCCGATGTTCTGCTTTGATGTCGCGACTTTTTGCGGGGAGCTGCAGTTGTGGTTGAAATGAAGAAGTCCACGCGGGTCGCGCGGGTACCTGACCGTCCGAAATACGGGTGCCCCATTCTTCGTCCGTCATGCGTTTGTCGGCTGTTTGGGTGAATTCGTAATAGGAACTCATTGGCCCTACGTACACCATGCGATCGCCCTGGTTATCGACGGCTGCGACCAACAAAGTTACATCTCCGACGCCCACTTCCACCACTTTCGCCACTTCCTGCTCGAAACCAGTATGCACGTCGGCAATGGTTGGTTTCCAAGCAGCTGGTTTGCTTCCAAAAATGAGCTGCGGGTACCAGCCGTCATAATGAGGCGGTCCACTCCCTCCACCGCGAATGTCGATGGTCTTTTTGATGAACGCGATTTCATCCGGAGTAAACGGTTGCGCGTCGAGTTCTTTTTGGGCCAACGTTTGGAGCTGATGCACGACGGTCGCAAAGTTCGTCCAGAAATCCACGAATAATTGTCGAAGAGCGGCATGTTGCGGGGCTAGATTGGGGTCGGAATTCGAAACGTCGATCGTTTTGAGCAAGCGGACCGTTTCCAAAGCCAAAAATTCCAGCCGCTTGAAGAATTGCGGATAAGGCTCGACATACCCCGTGGGATACTCGCACGCGGTCACGGCGCCATACGATTGTTTGGCGTAGAGAATCGTGTCGTGGCGCAATTCGGCCCATGAAGCGAGCTGGGTTTGCAGCTGCTTGTGTTGCCACGCTTGGGTTTGCATCAATTGCGGTGCAGCTGATCCAGCAGGAAAATCATCATCGAGCGTGCGTAGTGCGTCCAGCCAAACGTTGTAAACACTCTCGTTCCACTTCGCGGGCGCATAGGACTCCACGACGGCACGTGCGGCCATGAGGTTCGTCCCGTAATTCCATTTCTTCAATTCGGGCTCGAGTAAACGCACGGCTTCGTCATTGCCCAAGGCCGCGACGATGTCGAGCCCCTGGGGAATGTTCCGCTCCTGTTTTCTCCCCTCGAAGACGATGGAGTCAAAGACGACATTCGACATGACAAAACTGTCGACGACGAATCGTTGTCCGAATACCTGAAACAACGCGGGTGATTCCACCTGGTCTTGGGCGTGTGGATCGGAATATAGCGCTTGGGATCGAATACGCTGCGATCCGAGATGCAATTCGCGAACAGATTGTTCGAGGCGTTGGCCGACTGCGGGATTGACAAGGTCCGACAAACTTTGCAGCTGCACCCGAGGAAACAACGTGCGCATCGTGTCGATGGTGAGGCTGTCATTGGGCCCAACCAAGAAATCGATGACTTTGGACATCGTTTCGAGGCGGGGAACGTGTCCTGATTTATCCATCAGATACGACATCATGGCGGCATTGCGCCGTTCGCGGGGCACGTCGATTTGCAGTCCCGATTGTGGATCCACGGGCAGCAAAAACCATCCGGTATCGGAGCGTCCGAGCCACATCATGGCGCGAAAATATCGTTTGAGAGCGTCAGATTCTGCGTAATGCCCTCGCGGCTTGAACTGAGTATAGTCGATTTTGCGCTGACCACCATAAACAGGCAAAGCCTCGATTGCGGAGGCATCGTGGATGCGTTCGACGATCGTCTTGACCAACGCTTCTTGGCCAAATTGCGAAACAATCGGCGGAGGTTTGACCTGTGCGTTGCCTTCTTCGTTGGGCGCAGCAGGCGTATTTTGGAGCAAATCCAAGGCTACGGACAAATACAGATCCACGTCGCGGAGATTGGCGTTCAATGTGGGATCGGTGATCTTCGCGGCTTCTTTCTGCAATTGTTCGCGGGTGCCAGTGAGAACGACGGCGAGCGTTTGGGAAAAAATCTGTTCCTCGAGGGCTTTCAGCATTTCGTCGAAGGAACGATGCAGGGCGTGGGCGATGGAATCGGTCGTGACGAATACGGGCAGGTCAGCCGTGTAGATGGCGTAATACGCAACGGCCATGGAGAGGCGTTGTCGAAAATCGACCGAGACGAACCCATTTTTCTGGATCGAGGCTTTTTCGGTATCCGTCAGTTGCAGCGCTTTGGATACGGTATCGTAATGGGCTATCTTTGATGGATCGAAGTCGAGCTTTGGACGATAGGTTCGTTTTGGCAGCAGGGCCAAAACATCAGCGGCCGTCAGATTCGGATGCGCTGTCTGGTAAGCCCGGAAGTGCACATCCTCGGAGCGGTTTTTTGCGACCAACTGATCTGGCGATCGAGGCCCAGAATCGGCGATGGGCGGTGTGGGTTTTCCGACCGTCAATGGATTCGAGTTGGCACAATTGGCGAGAACAATCGCGCCGAGCAAACCCATGGCGCGCCAACAATACGCCCGATGATTCGACATGCCCATGGCGACAACCTTTCGTGGGAATTTGTTCCGCAAAAAAATGAGCGCCCGCGCATGCAACGCTACGGTAGATTGGCGCGAAGCTCAAAGCTTTTGTGTGTTTTTTTCGTCGAAACCATTGACGTTTCGCACGACCTCGTCAACCATTCGGCGGGAGCCATTCGCGTGCCCAAACGTATTCTCGTCATCGAAGACGACTCCGCGCTCGGGGCGCAGGTCGTCGAGCGTCTCACGAATGCTGGGTATGAGCCCATTTGGTGGAAAGAGGGCCGTCGTCTCTATCGTGGAGACTTGCCAGACGTAGAGCTCGTTTTGCTCGACCTCATGCTCCCAGGAACGTACGGAATGGATATGCTCAAGGATTTACGGACGCATTCCGACGTTCCCGTGTTGGTGCTCAGCGCGCGTGTCGATACGTCCGATAAGGTTCGGGCGTTGAAACTCGGCGCCGACGATTACATGACAAAACCGTTTTGGCCGGAAGAACTCCTCGAGCGAGTGGCTGCGCGCCTTCGGCGGCCCATCCTGGCGCGCTCGGAGATCATTGAAATAGGCGCACTGCGTATCGACCGTGCTCGACGTGAAGTCACGGTGCATGACGCCCTGATTTCATTGTCGCGCCTCGAATTCAATTTGTTGCTCGTCCTCGCGGAACGTCCAGGCGTGGCCCTGACTCGCAAAACCATCGCCGAACGGGCCCTCGATGCGGAAAATGAAGGCGCCGAGCGAAATCTCGATGTGTACATTTCGCGATTACGAAAAAAGCTCGGTCATGACGTGACGCTGGATACGGTTTGGGGAATTGGTTATCGACTGGGTGCAGGGTCGTCCCGATGAGACTCCGCTCGCGTTTGGCATGGACAGCTGCCGGCGCATTGATTCCGGTCGTTATTGCATTATTTTGGTATGATGCACTCGCCCAGCACCGGGTGGCCAAAGAGCGTTTGCTCCAATTCGTTCAATCTCGCATGGCCATCGCGCGCGAATCGTGCGAAATGGACGCCCATCATTGGGGTGGCGTGCACGGAGGAAGGCCACCGCCGCCGCGGAATGATGATCGACCACCACCCGACAGGCCCCCACCTCGAGCCGAGCCGGCCGTTATTTTTGCATACGACGAAAAGTTTCATTCAGCGAATCGCGATGCTCCGGCATTACCACAGGCGCTCGTCCAGGCTATGGCCAAGAGTGACCTTGCTGAACCCCAGTTTTTCTGGCCAACCCGAAGTGTCGTGTTACTCGTGCGTATGCCGTGGAGCGCGGGGCCGTGCACGTATGTTTATGCGCGAGGGACGACCGATCCTTCGTGGGGGGCCATTTTGCCAGAAAATCCGTGGTGGTTATTGCCCGTATTCGCCGTCATTGCTGCGGTGCTGGTTGCCGTAGGGCCGGTTATTGCCCGAATTCGTCGCTTGACCGAGGCTGTGCGGCGTTCGGCGGCCAATGGTTATAGCATTGACGTTGCGCAATCGTCGGCGGGCGCCGGCGACGAAATTGGGGAGCTCGCCGCCGCATTCGATGGAGCATCCAGGGAAGTGCGCGAAGCGTTGGCGGAAAAAGAAGCCCGTGAAAAGGCATTGCGAGATTTCGTGGCGAATACCACGCACGACGTCATGCTTCCCCTCTCCGTTTTACAAGGCCATCTCGTCACGTTGCGAGAAAGTCAAACGGTAGAATCAGCGGTCATTGTTTCGGCGATGAACGAGGCGCATTATTTGGCATCGTTGATCCATAACCTTGCCGTGGCGGCGCGACTCGAATCGGCGCACGTCGCCCTGCAGCTCGCACCCGTGGATTTGTCGGCGTTGATCGCGCGTGTCGTGGCCCGCCATCGACCGATCGCGAAGCAGCTGGGTATTGCGCTGGAGAACGCTGGTCCTGACGAACCCGTCATCATTTCGGCGGATATGACATTGCTCGAACAAGCCATCAGCAACGTCACGTACAATGCAGTTCGTTACAATCGGTCGGGCGGAAATGTAGCGATCGTCATCGAGGAATCGAAGGACAATGGTTTTTCCTTGCGCGTGATGGATGATGGACCAGGCATTGCACCCGAGCAGATTTCGCGTCTTGTGGAGCGTGGATATCGTGGAGATGCAGCGCGAACGCGGGCGCCCGATGGTCAAGGGCTCGGGCTGCACATTGCATTTCGAGCGGCCGAATTGCACGGATATTCGATGAAACTCGGCGCTTCGGACGCGGGTGGGCTCGAAGTCGTGTTCGAGGGCCTCAGGCGTTGATCGTAATGGCTTTCCAGGCCAAAAGGGCGCCGTCGCTTTGTTTCGCGGTTGTCATGGTCACTTCGCTCAAAGTCAAACCAGCTTCCTTGACGACGTTGTCGCTGGCATTGAGCTGATAACCCGTGCCACTCGGTTTCTTGTAATTCGGTTGTGAGCCGTAAATCTCGGTTTTGAGGTCCTCCTCGAAAAACAATTGTGAAACGATGTAGGTCGTGGTCCCGACGGTCACCTTGAAATGAATGTGCGTTGCTCGTCCACCGTACCAACCCGGGAAGTTCGTGTCGAACGTCACGCGGCCATTGGCGTCTGACGTTTGAATTCCGCGGCCCCAATAAGCAGCAGCAGCGACGGGATCACCGCCCGTGCAAAATGCATCATTGTTGCCGTCGATGTCACCCGAATACACTCCGAGCGTGTCGCAATGCCAAATCTCGAGTGTTGCATTCGGTACTGGATTGCAATTCGCGTCGACGAGCAAGAATTCGAGCCTCGTGGGCAACCCCGGATAACCCTCGCTGATGTCTTTGCGTACGAGAATGTCGCTCGTCGCGTGACAAGGGCCTTCGGTCGACGCTTTGTAAACGTTGCAGGTCGGACCAATGCCCGATTCAAATGGATTACCGTAATCTTTCCCTTGCAGCACCGAAGTCCCCTCGGTGGCCCAATCGCCCGCATTCGCGCTGCCGCCTTCGCCGCCTTCGCCGCCCATTCCGCCATTGCCGCCACTTCCGGCATTCCCCGCACTGCCATTGGTGCTGCTCGTCGTTCCATCGCCGCAATTGGCAAGCACTGCCATCGCGCCGATTCCGCTCACGAATCTGAGCATTTCTCGCCGAGTTTGACCTTTTCCGATTGCCATTTCAAGCGCTCCTCTCTTGTCCGGGCCATCGAGCCCGCGTTACAAGGAGCAATCTAGAAGGCAGATCTTACAGAAGTCTGACAACAACCGACAAAATCTTGCCTCGAGCAGAGACAACGTCTATTTTCGGCGTTTGTCCGTATTTGCTTGGCTTTCGCCGCATGAACTGGTATCTTTGCAGGCTAACGGACGAGTTGGCTTCTTCACGAGTTTGATTCATGACCACGATATTGTTTCCCGCACGCCCAAGCACCCGTGAGGTAGATGCATCATTTCAGAGTGAATTCGATGCCGCGGTTCGAGCAGGTTTTTCCACGGCGCTCGTCGATGAAGGCGAAATGGCATTCAGCGGGCAGATTCGCCTTATCGGATTACCCAAAGAGCCGAGCCTGATCCTTTATCGAGGGTGGCTCATGCGGACGCACGAATATGCGCGACTTGCGGAGCTTTTGCGGGGTCGCGGTTTTTCACTGTCAACCTCGCCGGCCGACTATCAACGCACCTATCATTTGCCGGAATGGTATGAGATCGTGAGCGACACGGGTTTGACGCCGCGGTCGATCTGGTTTCCCGGAGCGCAATTCGATGTTCCAGAAATTGCCGTCCAAGTCGCGAAGGCATTTGGTGATTCGGCGCTCGTGCTCAAGGACTATGTCAAAAGTCGCAAACATGAATGGTTCGAAGCCTGTTTCATTCCCGATGCTTCCGATATCGATTCCGTTTGTCGTGTCGTGTGGCGATTCCTGGAATTGCAAGATGATTTCTTGGTTGGTGGATTGGTATTTCGTGAATACTGGCCTACCCGGCGTGTGGGCATTCATCCGAAGAGCCGAGCGCCTTTGGCGAATGAACACCGCACGTTCGTTTTTCATGGGAAACCGTTTTATTCGGCCCCGTATTGGTCGGTTGTCGAATATGACGAATCACGTCCTCCGTCCGATTTCATTGCGCCGATTCTCGAGAAGACCCCGAGCTCATTTTATGCCGTCGACATTGCCGAACTCGAACGAGGCGGATGGTTCGTCGTCGAATGCAACGATGGTGGGTCCGCAGGTTTGCCCGATCCCGAAGATGCGGTCGAATTTTATCGCTGCTTGCGAGAATGTATGAGCGGAAAGCACGGTGGGTCGTGAACAATCGGAGATGCTTACTCAACGGAACGCAGTGCGCGTTGGCATCTTCGAGGGCAATGACATGTCGTTAGTAACTTTACCATTTCGAGGGCGAAAATTGACGGCGGCATTGGTCGCGACAACGTGCGGCTGTCGTCAACGGCCTTGTTCAGGACCGCAAAACTTTGATCGAGTTTTTTCAAATCATCCTTGCAATGCGGGATAATTCGTAGTTTCTTGCGCCTACGGGCCACGTTCAGGTCGCTGACGACCGGGAGCCATCTTTCATGAGTACGATTCGAGGATACACGACAGTCGCGCACATTCATGAGACGGAAGGGTCTGAGGTCGTCAGAGCGAAGCGGGAGAGTGATGGTTTATCGGTCGTCCTGAAAATCCTCAAACCTGCGTATCCGTCGTCCGACCGGCTCGCCCGATTCAAACAGGAATACGAGCGGTTGCGCAGTCTCCAGATGCCCGGCGTGATTGGCGTACTCGATCTCGTTTGTGACCAGCACATTTGGGCAATCGTGCAGGAGGATATCGGCGGCGCGGCGCTCGCGAATTTCATTGCTTCGGGCAAACGTGAACTTCACGAGCTTCTGGCCATTGCCATCCATATCGTGGAAACGCTCGGGCGGGTGCACCAAGCGAAAGTCATTCATAAAGATCTCAATCCGTCCAATATCGTTTACAATCCGGCAACACGCGATTTGCGGATCATTGATTTTGGCATTTCAACTGTGCTTTCTCGGCAAACCCAGGCCATTACGAGCCCCGAAGTTCTCGAAGGAACCATTCCCTACATTTCGCCCGAGCAAACGGGGCGCATGAACCGGTCTATCGATTATCGGACCGATTTTTATTCATTGGGCGTCGTGCTGTACGAGATTTTCACGGGCGTGTTGCCTTTCACGAGTCACGATCCGATGGAGCTCGTGCATTGCCACATTGCGAAACAGCCGATTCCGCCGCACGAACAAGACCGCAACGTGCCCCGCGCCATCTCGGGCATCATCATGAAACTAATGGGCAAAACGGCGGAGTCTCGATATCAGAGTACATTTGGGATCAAGGCGGATTTGCTCGCGTGCCAAACAGCGCTGCGGGAACGTGGCGCAATCGGCGATATGGTCCTTGGCACGCAGGACAATTCCGAAAAGTTTCAAATTCCGCAACGACTCTACGGTCGCGAGCGGGAAATCGAAGCGCTCATCGGGGCATTCGAACGGGTGGTCGGTCATGGTGCAGACGCCAGTGGTCGGCCGGAATTGTTATTGATCTCCGGACCGAGCGGTATTGGGAAATCCGCGGTCGTGCAAGAGCTTTATCGACCCGTCACGGGACGTCGTGGATATTTCATTGCCGGCAAATTCGATCAATTTCACGGAGCAGCACCATATTCGGCTTTTGTGCAAGCTTTCCAAGAGCTCGTTCATCAGGTCCTCGCCGAAAGTGAAGCTCGGCTCAATGCCGTGCGTGAGGAATTGTTGAGCGCATTGGGCAACAATGCTGCCCTTCTCCTCGAGATCTTGCCTGAAGTCACCCACATCATCGGCCAGCAGCCTCCTGTCCCCGCGCTCGGCCCCACCGAAGCCCAAAGTCGGTTTCGCAATGCAATCTTGAATTTCATTCGCGTATTTGCCCGCGCAGAACATCCCCTGGTCCTTTTTCTCGACGACCTCCAGCGTGCCGATGCTGGCAGTTTGCGCCTCCTCGAGCTCATCATGCGGGACGACGAACTGCAGCACTTCTTGTTTGTCGGGGCATATCGTGATGGTGAAGTCAGCGCCGCGCATCCGCTCACCACCGTGCTCGAGTCCTTGGCCAATGAAGGTGCATTCATTGAACGTTTGCGCCTTACTCCGCTCAAATTGAGTCATATCACCGAGCTCGTGGCGGCGACGGTCAATGCGGAACTTTCCGCTGTCGAATCGTTGGCGGGACTCATCATGCGGAAAACCGACGGCAATCCGTTTTTCGTCAGTGAATTCCTAAAAGAGATTCATCATCAAAGGCTTCTGGAATTCGATCCCGCGCAGGGGCGCTGGAAATGGGATATCGTTCAAATCGAAGCCAAAGGCATGACGGACAACGTTGTCGACCTGATGATCGACAAACTCCGTCGTTTGCCAGAAAAAACGCGCGACGCCTTGCGACTCGCTGCTTGTATCGGTGGCCAATTCGATTCGGATACCTTGGCTCGAGTTTGTCAAACGGACGCAGGTTCCGAGGTGGATGCTGATCCAGAGCGAGCGCGTGCCCAACGACTTGCCGCCACGTTCGAATTGCTCCTACCTGCACTCGACGTTGGATTTCTAATTGCGTCGTCCGAATTGTCCGTCGTCTCGGCGGACGCGCCACTCGTCGTCCGCGATTTCAAATTCCTCCACGATCGCGTGCAGCAAGCGGCATATGCCCTCATCGAGGAAAACGACAGAAAATCGGTGCATTTGCGGATTGCGCGTTTACTTACCGCAGCGTTAAAGGACGATGCGCGTGAGGGCCGGCTATTTTCTCTTGCCGATCAATGGAATCGGGCTGGCGATCTCGTTACCGAATTGGGGGAACGCATTGCTTTGGCTGAATTGAACCTCGCCGCCGGTCGACGAGCTCGTGTATCGCTCGCGTATGGCGCTGCGCGCGATTACCTGGCCGCGGGTATTCGAGCGCTCGGGGAAGACGGAATTCAAGCGAAACCCGCCCTTGCTTTGCCATTGCATCGAGAACTCACGAATGCTGAATATCTGGTAGGCAATCATGCCCGGGCCGAGGAATTGGCAAAAGCGACGATTGCCTTGGCTCCCACAGCCGTGGAACGAGCCGACGTTTATGCCATGATCGTCAGTCAATACACGATGTTGGCGAAATACGCGGAAGCGGTCGATGCGGCGCGAACCGGGCTTGCTTTGCTGGGCGTGGATTTGCCCGTCGATGGCTGGGACGCCGCAATGCAAACCGAACTCGCGTTGGTGAATGAAAATATGAAGGGGCGCGATGTCGCGTCGTTGTTCGATCGCCCGGAAATGGACGATCCGTGGGCCATCGTCGCGACGCGACTTCTCATTCGCGCGTTTGCGTTGGCTTTTTATGTAAATCCCTCGCTGTACAGCCTCATCATTTTCAAAGCCGTCAACTTTTCGCTTCGGTATGGCAATCCGACCGAAGGCGCCGACCTGTTTCCGTTCTATGGTCACTTGGTCAGTGGAGTTCTCGGACAACATCGCGTTGGATACGAATTCGGCTTGCTGGGGCTGCGGCTCAGCGAGCGCGCTGGGCGCCATGGCGACGCGTGCCGATCGGCGTTTGTCTTGGCAAATTTCATTCATCCGTGGGTCCACCCGCTTTGGAAAGCCCTGCCCATCAATGACACTGGATACCAATCGGGCGTCGCGGCTGGCGAATTGCAGTTTGGCGGTTACATCCTCATCTACAAATTGATGAACCAGTTTTACGAAGGGAAACCGATCCCCCTGGTTTTGGAGACGCTCCCCGCATACCTCGAATTCAACAAACGCGGAAACAACCAGATCGCTGTCGATATCATTCTCGGCATAGAAATGGTCTTGACGAACCTAACCCGCGAGGTTTCGGAATTTCGTGTCGATTCGTTGACGGAGGCAGCTTATCTGGCGGCCTGTGAAGAAAACAAGAGCCTCATGGCGATTGCTTATTACCATACCTTGAAAATGCAAGCGTTGTATTTGCGTGGTGATAACGCTGGCGCTCTCGCCTCGTCCGCGATTGCCGAAAAACTCTTGCCGGTCATCATGGGCAATATTGCCGTGGGTGAACATTGCTTTTATACCGCGCTTTGTCATGCAGCAGCTTGTCCAGACGAACCCGGAGAGAAACGCGAGCAGATGCTCGCTCAATTGCGCGAATCCGCGGACAAGCTTCGTCGATATGCAGCAGACAACCCGGCGAATTTCGCGCACATGCATGCGCTTGCCGAGGCCGAAATCGCCCGGCTCACGGGTTCACCCGAAGCAATCGACCATTACGATCGCGCTATCGACACCGCTCGCGAACATGGTTTTCCGCAGGACGAAGCGCTGGCCAATGAACTCTGTGGGCGCTGGTGGGTCGAGCGCAAAAAGGATCGCATTGCGAGGTCGTATCTCTCCGAAGCGTTTTATGGATACGACCGCTGGGGATGCGGATTCATGCACAAGGAACGCGCTGCACGTTATCCGTCGCTTCCATTCACGGATCCCACCACATCCATGACGGGCACCGCCCCGGGCGTAAGCCGATCGTCGCACCGCGCCGGCAATTCATTCGACTTGATGAGCGTCGTCAAAGCCTCGCAGGCCATTTCCAGCGAAATCGTCCTCGACAAACTCTTCGCCAAACTCATTCGCATCATCATTGAAAATGCCGGAGCCGAGCGGGGTTTGTTGCTCTTGGAGGAGCGCGGTGAATTGTTGGTCAGCGTCGAAGCGTCCGTGACGGCCGTGAGCGAGGACAAACAGCCTGGCATGCCCGTGGTCAACGTGTTTTCACGAACGCCATATACCCATTACGATGGATTGGCCAAAGGCGTCATTCGTTATGTTGCCCGCACGCGGCGCAGCGTTATTTTGACCGACGCCGCACAAGAAGGTGAATTCACGCGCGATGCATATGTCGTCGCGCATGGAACCAAGTCCGTCCTTTGTGCACCAATCATCGGGCGCGGGCGATTGATCGGGATCCTCTACGGTGAAAACAACCTCACGGCCGGGGCGTTCACCCAGGAACGACTCGATGTGCTCAAACACCTTTCGGCGCAGATTGCGATCTCCATCGAAAACGCCCGACTCTACAATGAAATGGAACGCAAGGTCGAAGAACGCACCGAAGACCTGCGCAAGAAAAACGTCGATTTGCAAGCCGCTTTGTTGCACCTCAAAGAAACGCAGGCTCAGCTCGTCGAACAAGCCAAATTGGCGTCACTCGGACAACTCACTGCCGGTATCGCCCACGAAATCAAAAACCCACTCAATTTCGTCAATAACTTTGCCGAATTGAACGTCGAGCTCGTGAATGAATTGGTCGAGGAAAGCGAAGAGGACCCCGATACGACGTTGGCCGACGTCATCGATACGTTTGCGATGCTCAAAACGAATTCGCAAAAAATCGCTGAACATGGCAAACGGGCCGATGGCATCGTGCGTAGCATGATGCAACATGCCAGCGGTGGTACTGGCGAGCGTCGGAGGATGGACGTCAATTCCCTCGTCGAAGAATACGTCAATCTCGCCTTCCACGGAATGAGAGCCCATGACAAAGAGTCGGAAGTCACGATTGTCCGCGAGTATGCACCCGATGCCGGTCAAGTTGAAATGCTTCCCCAGGAAATTGGGCGCGTACTCGTCAATCTCATGAACAACGCATTTTATGCTGTTCGCGAGCGGAAGAAGGCCGAAAAAATTGGTTATACGCCAACGATTGTCATTTCAACGCGCCGGCAAGGAGGGCACGTCTCGATTGGGGTGCGCGACAATGGCAATGGCGTCCCTCCCGAGGTCAAAGAGATGATTTTCATGCCCTTCTACACGACGAAACCGACGGGTCAAGGCACGGGATTGGGTTTGTCGATGAGCTTCGAAATCGTCGTTCAAGGCCATCGAGGGCAATTGCGTTTGCAGGATGTCGAAGGCAAAGGCGCCCACTTCATCGTTTCGCTCCCCACTTGATCGTCAGGGTAACACAGTCATGTCCGAATCTTCTGAACTGACGCCTTTCGATCGTTTGGGTGGCGAGAGCGCCGTACGCGAGTTGTGCGAACACTTTTATGACGTTATGGACCGGGACGAACCTGCCCTCGCGCGTCTGCACCCCCTCGATCATCGCGGCAAAGTCTCCCGAGAAAGTCGTGATCGATTTGCACTATTTCTCATTGGTTGGCTCGGCGGCCCACAGGATTACATCGCGCAGCACGGTCATCCCCGTCTGCGTATGCGCCATGCCCGCGTGCCGGTCGATATCGCTATGCGTGATGCCTGGCTCCGCGCGATGCATACGGCGATGGACGAGACAAACACGCCCGCGGAGCTGCGTTCATTTCTCGAAACGCGATTTGCGGAAGTGGCCGATTTCATGCGCAATCGTCCCGGTTGAATTCGGACGAACTCTTGCGCCATAGCGCGGAACTATTTCATCCGCGTTCGATGTACAATTTTCGATAAACGTC
>DAOMZH010000113.1:0-11507 GCA_035437985.1 Polyangium sp. (in: bacteria)
CGCCGATTGCAATTCCGACAATGCATGCGTATTGCCCGCCGCGCGCGCTGCTGCAATGCCTGCCTCGAGCCATTCTCGACCTTCGGCCTTGCGACCCGCTTTCACGAGCGTCTGCCCGCACATCAAATACATCGGCACATACGTCGGCGATTGCTCCCGCAATTTCTGAAACGTATTTAATGCGTCGTCCATTCGACCCGCATTCGAATACTCGAGCGCCAAAGCATACCAGGCAAAAGGATCCGTCGTCCCTTTCGCGACCATGCCTTCCAGCATCAACAATCGCTTGCTCATGTCGATTCCACCAAACCAATGAAGGGCAAATTGCGGTAACGCTCGGCCCAATCGAGACCATAACCCACGACGAACTTGTCCTCGATCGTGAAACCCAAATAATCGATCGGCACCGTAATGCGCGTTCGCGCCGGTTTGTGCAATAACGAGCAGACCTTCACGCTTGCCGGTTTGCGCGTCCGGAACAAGTCCAGCAAATACGCAATCGTGAGTCCCGTGTCGACGATGTCCTCGACCAAGAGCACCTCCGCTCCCTCGACGGGCTTGGTGAGGTCATGCGTGATTTGCACGACGCCGGTCGATTTGGTTCCTTCGCCGTAACTGCGTACGCCAAGAAATTCGACCCGCAAAGGCAAGTCGATGTGGCGACATAGGTCGGCTGTGAAAAGGAAACTTCCCTTGAGCACACAAACGAGCACCAAGGTGCGACCCGCGTAGTCACGCGTGATTTGTTGACCCAATTCGCGAACGCGCGTCGCAATGCGATCGGCGTCGATCATCGTGGTGACATTGGCTTCAGGCATCTCGACCGCGGAACTAGCACCGAAGGAACGCGCCGCCTAGGTCTTCGTAGTCGTCGCGGTCGATCGCTGCTAGATGCGGCCATCCATGGCTTCCTCCAGCGAACGTGAACAGCCCCGCGCCGAACTCGCAACGAGCCGCATGCCTCTCCGGGTGCGGTTTTGCGAGACAGACCTCATGGGCATCGTGCATCACGCCAACTACTTGATCTACTTCGAAGCCGGTCGCGTCGATTGGCTCCATCGTCGCGGCGTGCGTTACGAAAACTGGGTCGCGATGGATGTGCATCTGCCCGTCGTCGACGCCGCGCTCAAGTTCCGCAAACCGGCCAAGTTCGATGAATCGTTGGTGGTCGAAACAATTTGCGCGAAGGTCACGGTCGTCACGGTGCTCTTCACGTACCGCATCCTGCGCGAGGAAGATCTGCTTTGCGAAGGCGAAACACTTCTTGCTTGCATTGGGATCAACATGCGTCCGAAACGTTTTCCCAAGGACGTGATGGATACATTTTTGCGTGGGGAAGACGGCGCAAGCTAACGGCCCGCTCGTTCGTTTTTGCTGGCGGATGCAATCCCTTCGAGGTCAAACTTTTCGACCAATGTGCAACACGAGCGCGCAGTCCAGCCCCACGTTGTTTGTCTTTCCAAGCCAGCATTCGACGAGCCGATAGGCGATGCAACTTGCGCGTCATGCACCTTGCATGCGCGTCGCGTTCGCGTATCGTGGGCGTAACGCGAACCGGCAAGCTTGGTGCAATCATCGACGAGCGAGCCTCCATCTGTAATTGCCGATCTCCCTGGAAATCATTGGAAAGGAAATGCATGAAAACTTCAGAATTGGCTCGACGTCGTTTTGGCCTGGTGACCATCATGCTCGGCGCCCTCTTGGCGCTCGGGTGTGGTCCAAGCTGGACGATTGTGGCCCAGCAGAACCCGAATCCCATGGTAGCGCAGAGAGAATTCTTCGTCGCGCCGGTGGGGTATGTGGGATTGATGGTTGGCGACAAGTCGGAAGCTCAGTATTTGGCGGGAAAAGACGGCGAGCAGCAGCAGAGTTTCCTGAACGATAAAGCCGAAACGGCCAAGAATATGACGGAGCTCTTGATTGCAACAGCGGGCGAAGGGGGAGTGATCGTGCACCCGATCGCTGGTGGAGGCGGACCATTCGTTTTGGTCCCAAACATCACCTTCGTGGAACCGGGCAATTTCAATGGGTTTGTCAATATCCCCACGACCGTCGAAATGCGCCTTCGCATCATCGATGCGCAGCAACAACCTATTGATGAAGTGATCTTTCGGGCGACCGTTCCAGCCAGCATGATGAATCCATCGAGCGGCGGGCGCATGCATACGGCCGGAAAAAACCTGGGCGAACAAGCCGCGCAATATCTGTTATCGCGTACGGGGCGGTGAGTCTTGACCTAACGTTTGGACTCGAGCGGCTCGACGCAAAGGGTGCACTGCGAGGTGCAACCTCTGCACCAGCATTGGCATCCCCGCACAACGACTCACTAAGTTGCCCACGCTTTGATGAACATCGACATCTTGGCATGATGCCTGCTTACGCCTCGCAATGAAGCACGCGGAGGCAAAACGGTGATTTCACTACAAAATAGGATCTTGGCGGCGGCCGTTTTTTCGATTGCGTCATTGTCGACGCTGCTCCCAGCAGCGCAAGAGCAAGACAAAAGCGCGACGCAAGGCGGCCCTCTCGGCTCCCCGAGTGCGGCGCCGACAATGCCAACGATTGAGCAGTACCCTCCTCAGGCATTTTTGGAATGGGTCGAGCCAAAGTCTCCTAGTGTATGTGATCCGCGGCAACCTTCGCGACCGGATGGGTGTCCTTATTTGAGCCTCGACGAGGGCAGGAATGCGGCATATGTGCCGTCCATTTGGCATGTCGGAAAAGGGGCGACAGAACGCGTAATTGCATCCATATTTAATGGTCCCTCGCCAGTCATCATCGATTTACTCATTCTCGATGACGATTCTACTCTCCTGCTCGAAGGTACAGCAAAACGCGTGAGTCTTCATATCAAGCGACTCGTCGTCGGTAAAAGAGCGAAGATTGATTTCAGTGCCACCACGACCGGGATCAATGGTGCACAGGGGGGTGGCGGAGGCCAAGGCGAGCGTTGCCATACTGGACCGCCGGGCGGCAATGGTCAACCTGGTGGAAATGGCGGCGATGCACCGAAGGTTGACATCCTTGCTTATATCCAAGAGATCGGAAGCCTGACGATCAAATCGCGTGGAGGCAATGGCGGCAATGGCGGAGCCGGAGGCCAGGGTGGACGTGGAGGCGAGGGGCGAAGCAATCCGCTCAGATACTGTCGTGATGCCGTTGGTGGATATGGCGGGCAAGGGGGACGAGGGGGCAATGGCGGCAGTGGCGGAGATATTCATATTGTCTGGAAAAACCTGAATCCTAAGGCATGTTGGGACAATCCCAATAGTGCGCCATGGGGAGTTCGTTTCGACACTTCTGGAGGAGCGGCAGGCGCAGGAGGACCAGGGGGGCCAGGAGGCGAAGGACGGGAAACTGGAACCGTCGGCGGTGGGGGTCCTGCAGGTGTCAATGGTCGTATCGGGAACATAAGGACGGAGAGGGCGCATTCCGACATGGACACGGGGATATGCGATCCCGCGGTGCCACATGCGTTCGACCCCATCGCCAAGCCATTGAAGGTGCAGCCGGTGGAGCAAGACCCCAAAGCTGCGGAACCAGCGAAGTGAGTAAACCTGGCCGTTAAACAATAGCCTGCTCCAGAATTCATAGCCCATGCAAACAACACTTCCATTTCAAGACGAACCTGCTCATGTCGTAAACGACACGTTCATCCTCGCGGATGAGGGATCCTTCATCATCTATGCGCCCCTGGCCGAAGCTATTTTGCGTTGCAATGAGACGCAGGTCAGGGCACTCATTGCGGTGAAAGAAACGGGTCGAAGCAACGAGCACGTTGCACCGTTGCAGGCGCTAGGTATCGTACATCGTGGGGCAGGACCGTGTTCGCGGGCTCCGGCGATTGAAACCGACAAACCTCTCGATGGGAACTACAAACCCACGAAGGTCACTCTGTTTCCTACCAATGACTGTAACTTAGCGTGCACCTATTGTTACTCACGCGCAGGGGAAACAAACGAGCGTCTCCGTCCCGAACTGGCAAAAAAGGCTATTGATATCCTTATCCAAAACGCGCTGGACCTTGGACGCGAGCATATCCAGGTCAACTTCCATGGCGGCGGAGAGCCATTTCACAATTTCGATCTCGTGCGTGGGGCAATTGAATACGGCCGCGCTCAATGCGCGAAAAGTGGATTGCGCTTATCCTCGCACGCCGCGACAAACGGTATCCTCAATCCGCAACAGCTTGAATGGTTATGCGATCATCTGGATGCCGTCAGCATATCGATCGACGGGCCACCAGACGTGCAAGATGTGCAGCGCCCATTGAAACTCCTCAATCGGTCATCGAGTCGGCGTTCGAGTGATTTCGTCGTTGCTACCATCAGGTTTTTGGAGAGTCGTTCGAAACGGTATGGATTACGATGCACGATTACGGACACGAATGTCGACCGCCTCCGGGATCTGGTCGACTTTTTTCGGGCAGAGACCTCCGTACGCAGCGCGCAATTGGAGCCTGTATTTGTAACGGGTCGGTGCCACTCGTCAGGAATCGGTGGGCTCGACGCGCGCCGTTTTCTCACTGCCCTCGTCGACGCATATGACTATGGCATGGAACGAGGCTTCGAACTTCGCTACTCGGGCTCGACACTTTGGTCACGTCGAGAATCTTTCTGTGGTGCAGACGGGCGCAATTTCTTCCTCACACCTGAGGGTCATGTGTCGGCGTGTAATGAAGTCAGCCGCAAGAGCGACTATCATGCTGACCGTTATATCGTCGGCCAATTGAACAACGCGGGAATGCAAATTGACGAAACCAAAGTTTCCTTGTTGCGGCAGCGGCGCCTGCATAACCTGCCCAACTGCCAGACGTGTTTCGCCAAGCACAACTGCGCTGGAGATTGCGCCGTCAAAATGGATGACCCATTTGACACGACGACCAACGAACGTTGTTACGTCAATCGAGGAATTCTTTTACACCAAATGCGACGAGTACTGACCAAGACCAACAAGCAACGAGAAACGGTAGGACCAACATATGCATAATGATGGATTCTTCATGGATCAGGACCAGCAGTGGATTCCGCTCCATCATGCAACGTTGCAGACGCCATTATCCCAATCGATGCCAAATGGCTCCACAACTCAGCCGCAACCTGCGCACGTCGTCGCGGAGGCGAAAGCACCTCGTTCGACTTCCCATAATGCAGCGGACTGCAGCCCGGATTGCACGTGTGAATGTTTGAATGATTGCTCCTACGATTGCGGCGTGGATTGCACGTGTGACTACGTGCACGGAGATTGCGGCTAGTTGGTGAACCTTACGCAACCCCGACTCGATTGCAGCCCCAAATCTGCGGCTCGACTTGATGCACTTCGCCGCGGAGCAAGCTTGGCAACGCTCTAAAGGTGCCGAGTTTCCGCGGGAATCGTCATCCAATCGTTATTTCGTCCATCGGCGAATCTGATTGGCGCCGCAATCAATTCGGCAGGGTCGACGTTGTCGAGGGAAGCCACCTGAACCGCGACATAATCGCCACCAATTTCCTTGATATGCCCACGTCCGAATGAACGCACACCGCAGATTCGGCAAAACAGGTGATGACCAACCTTGTGACTAAACTGGTAATCACTCAGGTCTTGCTCGCCGGATAACAGACGAAATGCCTGCGGCTTGATGATTGCATTCCAGTTCCGCGTCTTCGTGCAAATCGAACAGTTACACTTGTTCGTACCTGCAGCGAGATCGATATCCGCCTCGAATCGCACTGCGCCGCAATGACAACTTCCAGTATACGTTCTGAGCATCGAACTCCTCCAAACAGTTATCTCCAGCGCTCACCACTCGAGCGCCGCCCCATTTCCTTGACCATGTTTCAACCGGACCAACGCAGGTCTTCACCCATCGTCACGACGTGCGTTGCGAAAACTCGATCACGACAAATCGTTGGTCGTCAAAACAATCAACCACCATCCGGCGCTCCGGCATCCTTGTCTTTCGCTTCGCCAAACGTCAGACGTGCCGGAAGCTCCACCGTTTTTGCGGGCCCGATCCGATCACCCAAGAACGTCCGCCACTGCGTCACATACCGCCCTCGCGCCGTCCCGATCACGTAGCGTTGTTCGCTCGGAGGCACCGCCACGATCGGTACTCCGTCCAAGAAAAAATACGCCAACATGTCCGTCTCGTTCACCGCGATGAACCCTTCGCCAGGCGCCTTCGGATCCTCGATGGGCGGCAATTGCAACGGCGCCGAACGAAACGCCGCGACTTCCTCACGCGACAGGAAAATAGCGGCCGGCGCCTGCGGCAAACCCGTCGCTTGATACATCGCTCCAGGTGGAGGCACCAGCATCTCGTTCGTCGGAATGTCGGTACGCTTGGACAAACTCGTCACTTCGAAATCCAAGCCCCCACCTTCTTGCCAACTGTACGCAGCGCTCAGCGGAACTTCACCCGCAACACACACCGAAGAACGCGGATCGACCCCTACCAGCTCGACCAACATCCGACACAGAAGCGCGCCACCTTCCCCCGCATCGTTTGACTTTCCAAACTCGAGTTTCACCGAGCCAAGCGGCGACGTAACTTCCACCTTGCGCGTTGCAAGTCCAAGCCGTTTGCCGTCGCCCATCACCTTCATCGTGCCCGACGACATCGGCGTGACATCCACGCGCCGCTCACCCAGCACCGTGCGAATCGCGCCTGGAGGAACCACCCGATAATCCGTCGAATTGGGCCACAAAACGACATGCCCGTAACGATCCGTCCGCGCACGTAGCTCCGAGTTCGGCGGCAACGGTAGCGCCCGCGAGACGAACACGATGCGCATGCGACCTGTTTCCGTCAGCTCGATCTTCCACTTTGGCGCGGTCAAACCCACCGCAGCTTTGATCCCGTCCTGCGCAACTTCCGGTGCCTTGTGCGGTGCTGGAAGATCACGCAGACGAAACGACGCTTCGAGAGACACACCCACAAGATCCTTGATCTGCGGGTTCTCCGCCGTCATCGCCAAATCGCTCCGCAAAACTTCCGGCGGAGGAGGCCCCGCTTCAGGAATGATCAAGCGACCCATCGAATCCGCTTGCAACCCATACGGACCATCCGGTGGAACACTCGCATCCTGGATCTCAGGCAGATCCTCGGTCACGAGCGGCGAGGGCAAAATGCTCGCGTTGGGACTCGCTCCCGCATCCGATGCAGCCGGCGAAGATTTCGTCGGCGCCTCGCAGCCCAGAAGAGTCACCAGCAACGTTACAAAACTTGCGGCTCGCGTCGCAGCCCGAGTACAGCCAAGACAAACTTCCATGGTTCGACCCCGGAAGAATGCCTCACGACCACACCTCCACGCCACACCTCCACACCTCGAACGCTTCAACAACCCCTACATGTGCGCTCTAGACGCTCAAATGGGCACCTTTGCCTTCATGCACCTACATTTCTTGGCCCAGGGTGGAAGACTCCGTTAGCGTTCGATCCAGCCTGTGGACGATGCGTCGTACTGCGGGCAGGAGGCCCATGCGAATTTCCACGAAAACGGCGATTGCGTTGCTGCTTGTCGTTCCTGCGGCTGCTGGTTGTGGTCGGACACCAAAAGATCGGCTTCAGGGGCGTTGGCTTGGAGAAACAATTGAAAACGTACCGGCGACGCACCTGACGAAGGCGATGGGGTGGGTCAAAGGCACGGCGTTCGAGTTTAATGGCAGCAAAGCCACGGTGATGATTCCTGCGGAGAGTCCCCGGACCGGAACCTTTCGCGTGACCGAAGCGGAAGGGGATCGCGTGACGGTGAGCTTCTTGCGCGAGGAAGGCGGGCGTGACGAAGCTGAGTTTCAGTTGGTTGGCGAGAGCCAATTGCGCTGGAGCATTGGTGACGGGCGACAGATTGTCCTGGTGAAAGCGCAGAATTAGCGACGCACGCGTTCTCGCCGTACGCGTAGTCGCCTGGGTTTGGCGCCTTCTTCATCCGTTATGACCGTTACGACCACGTCTTCGCTTAGCGGCCCGGACAAACGTTTTCGGGCCGCTTCGATAGAATGAACTTCGACACCGGACACCGCCAACAAGCGTTCTCCCGGTTCAATGCCCGCAATTTCTGCTTCGCCGTTTGGCGGGACCATCACGACGACAATGGTCCGCCCACCTTTTTCCGACCTTTCGCCCAAGGTAAGAGCCACGCTTCCCGCTCCTTTGGGGTCCTTTTTCGTCGTTCCTTCCCCGGGCAGCATGATGACCACGCGCGAGGTCGTATCGCCCGCGCGTACTTTGACGTCCACGGCATTTCGACCCATTTCCAGCGAATACGCCTCGATATCCACGTCGCCTTCAGGAACGTTTTTTAGGACGAACCGGCCTTCTTTATCCGTCGAAGTCACGCCGGGAGGCAACGGACCAAGCGGCAAATACGTGGGGACGCCGCCGAATCCCACACGCGCTCCGGCAATGGGTTGATCTTGCGGATCGATGACCGTTCCTTCGACGGTCCCGGATTCTGGTAAATCAATGGCGCCCACGTCGGCTCGACGTTGGGAATCGGGTTTTACCTCGACGACTTTTTCCGCTGTCGCCCATGCCGAATGCGTCGCGACGATGCGTACGCGACCTGGAGCCATATCGGGAACCTCGAAATCACCGTCGGCATTCGTTACGGCCCGACGAACTCCGTACGGCGTGTGCACGGCTATTTCTGCATCGGCAAGGCGATCTCGACCATCACGCCCGGTCACTGTCCCGCGCGCCAAGATACCCTCCGGGAGTTCGAAGATCATTTTCGATGGCGCCGGATCGGCTTCTTCGACGTGCGGCGATTTTCCAGAGCGGGTCAGGGTAAATCGTAAGGACAATCCAGCGGCATCGGGAATTTCGACATCGCCATTGTCATCGGTAAAAAACGTCCGGCGCAAAGGAACGGCGGGATCGAGCGACACGGCACGAACTTCCACGCGGTCTAGGGCATAACCGCGGTCGTCGCTCACGTGCACGGCAATCGAATCTCGCTCTTTGGGCAAAACGATTTCGATTTCTTTACGTTCGCGATCCGGAATTTCCACGACGACCCGCGCCACGACGTCGCTTGGTGAATCCGGCCGCGCCACGCTCACGAGCACTTCATGGGGTACGGCAGGAAAAACAAATACACCAGAATCGTCGGCATACGTCACGCGCTCCAAGGATCCCGCTGTTGCCGCAAGCTCGACGCGGGCTCCCGCGACTGGATGCCGGTCCGCATCGAATATGCGTCCTTCGAGGTATCCACCGGAATGCAGAACAATCTTTACATGTGCTTCGCCGCCCGAGCGCAAGGTGACCATTTCGCTGACGGCTTCCACATAATCGGGATGGCGCACGATGACTTGCATCCGCCCTGGAGGAATTGGTTCGGCTCGAAAAACGCCGTCGGCATTGGTGACCCACGGGTCGTCGTCCACGTTCAAATCCCGATGCGAACCTTCTTCATGGGGCAAATCCGGAATCGGACCGAGCATGACGCCCAGCTCGCCCACGGGAATGAGCGGCATGGAGCCTGGCAGCGAATCCTCGAAATGGTCTTCACGAAATGCTGCCATGGCGCGGGTGACGGCAATGGGCATTCCGTCGGTATCCGTGCCAATAATTTCGACGGAGGCGCCACCCACGGGAAATCCGCGATCGTCGACGACTTCACCAACCAGAGCTCCGCCGCGCACCAGCGGGACACGAATTTCGGTGGCTTGGGCATCGACGATAACGGCGCTCGTTGGGACAAACCCGTCCGCGGCCGCAGAAACCATCAAGGGAGTTTCTGGTACCGGTCCCAGAATCACGATACCTTGCGCGTCCGTGCGCCCGTACAAGGGAAATGGGCTCAGTCCTTCTTCGACGAGCACGACATTGGCATTGGGAATATGCCGAGCATTGTCCGCATCGCCATCCGTCACGGTAATGGCCAAGCGCCGACCGATATCGACGACGATGACGACTTTGGTCGTTTTGGCCCGTTCGACGGATAAACCAATTTCGGTGGCGCTCACGAGGTCGCCGAGTTCCGCTTTGAGGCTGTACGCACCCGAGCGCAATCCCGCAATTTTCGCAATGCCTTGCGCATCCGATACGACTTGACGCGCTGGCCAAAGCCCCGCGCCTCCGCACGACACCCGCGCATAAGGCACAGGCGCATTGTCCTCGGACCGCACGACGGAAACTTCGAATGCGCCCAATTTTTCGAGTTTGATTCGCAAAGGCACAGGTCCCACGGTCACGCCCGTGCGCACCACGTCGTCATAACCACGAGCCACGACACGCACGGAATACGTGCCACCCGGCAAACGATCCACGTGGGCTTTTCCGTCGGAATCTGTTTTCGCGACATATGGCAATGGATCTGTGGCCGAAACAGAAATATCCGCCCCGACAAACGGTTGTTCCGTTTCATCGACGACAAGGACATCCAAAGCTTCGGCGGGTTTCAGGACCATCCGCAAAGCGCGTTCGCCGCTTTCGAGAATCACGCGCGTCGACGTGCGGGCGCGACCTTCGCCATAACCGAGGACCCATGATTCTCCGCGGGGCATATTTTCGAGAATCGCGACGCCTTGGGCATTCGTGCGCGCTTCCCCGGCAAAATAGGTAATGCCCGAACGAATGGTAAAAATTCGGACCAGAGCATTGGGCAAAGGTCGATCTTGTTCATCGACGACGAAAGCGCGGACAGTCGCGTCACGGTCGGCCAAAAAAGCGGGCATAACGGGACCGCTGGCCACGATCTCCAGGGGGGACAAGCGCGTATCGAAAAGGCCGACGACTTGAAAAAGCGCGACAAGAGCGGCCAGAAAAGCCACCCAGCGGGAGAGTCGGTCGGGGGGAGGAGCGGTCACGAATCGCCAGAAGAGGTGTTACCGCCGAAAGCGAGACGTGACAACCGCGAAATGGAAATCCTTTCGTGCTCGGGCGTTGGCCCAGAACGCCAATGCATTGGGCCGGCCGAATTGAAACCGACCAATCGATTCTCATGTGTCGTAATGGTCGAGTCGGACGAACACTCGTTGAAAGCGGGTGTTCGTCCGAGTGAACATATGTTCGTCGAAATTTGCTGTTTTTGTCACGGGTTCGTCCGAGTAGCATTTCGTTGAAATTTGCAGGGACAATCGATGTATGTTTCCGACCCTCAAAACGAGGTCGTGTTTCGGACGGATATTTGCGCGGTTTTAGCGGTACCGCATCGAACACCCACGTTGGACAAGGTCGTCGAGGAGGCGAAGCTCAGGTGGGAAAACCTAGAGGATGGATATTATCAAGTGCATGGTGGACAGTTTGCCTTGTACGTGATCGAACTCGACGTGGCTGGACCCGCGGAAGACGATGGCGTACTCTCGATGCTTGGGACCGGAAAACTGACCACCCTCGAAACCTACCGATTCTTTGCAGAGCTCAATGGGACGCTGGAGGCAGGTATGAAAGTACAGGACATGGAAGGGATGACGGACGTTCAACGGCAGATGCTCGAAATCGTGACGATGCTGCCGGCTGACTGGGTGATGCCGGCGTATAACGCGGAGCAACGTCTCGCGGGGCTCGACCCGGAGCA
>DAOMZH010000113.1:11607-17808 GCA_035437985.1 Polyangium sp. (in: bacteria)
CGTCTCGCGGGGCTCGACCCGGAGCAACGTCTCGCGGGGCTGAATCGCGACGAAGTTGCTCTTGCTCTGCCCATTGAGATCCTGAGAGGGCTCAGCAAAGATTACTTGCAATCCCTCTCGCCCGAAGTGCAATCGCTCATCGCCGAGCGTCTCGCCAAACCCTAGTCAGTCACGCATGAGGCGCTCGCCCAGGCTCACACCTTCCCGCGCACCTGCTCGATCACCGCCATTATCTCCTCGTCCTTCAGAATGTGGCTCGACGATTTCGCCCGCTGCAAAATCGCCTCGACCAACTCTTTCGACGGCTCGATCTTCCGATCCCGCAACCATTGATTCACATTCGAGGCGCCCGACATGTACCCCACGCAAATCTCTTGCTTGCGCCCGAACATGCCCGCTGGAACACCCGAATAAATCCGGTCCGCGAGCCACGCATCGCCTTTGCTCTGCGCCTTGATGATCGCGGCAGCATGCACGCCCGTCGCGGTTCGGAAGGCATCTCGACCCACCAGCGGATAGTTGATCGGAATGTCCCAACCCACAGCTTCCGCCGCCGTGTTGCAATAGTCGAGCATGTGCGTGAGATCCTGATGATCGAGCAATCCAAGAAGCTTCAAATTCAAAAGAATCAGCTCCATCGCCGCATTGCCCACTCGCTCGCCAATGCCCAGCGCCGTTCCATGCACCCTGTCCGCGCCAAACTCGAGCGCCCACAAAGCGTTCTCCAGCGCCAAACCTCGATCATTGTGCCCGTGCCAATCAATCCCAACCTTGGCCCCCGCACCCGCCACGATGGACTTCGTGAACGAAACCAGATTCGCCACACCATCCGGCGTCGCGTGACCCACGGTGTCGCACAAACAAAGCCGCGATGCTCCATGATCGATCGCCATCTTGAAGAGCGTCGCGAGCATCTCTGGACGTGAGCGCGTCGTGTCTTCCGTCACGTACGCCACGGACAAACCCGCCTTCACCGCCACGTCGATCGCTTCGGCACTCCGCTTCGCAATCGTGTCGACATCCCATGCTTCCGCGAGCTGCCGAATCGGACTCGAACCGATGAAGCAATACACCTCGACCGGAATCCCTGCCCGCTGCGAGATCTCGATCATCGGCGTGATGTCTCCAACCACCGTGCGTCCTGCGCACGCCACACCAAGCTGCAACTTGTTGTCCGTGATCTCGCGACACATCCGCAACACGTCGTTAAACGCCCGCTCCGAACTTCCCGGAAGTCCAATGTCGGCGACGTGAATCCCGATCTTCGCCATCAAGTGGATGAGCTTCAGTTTTTGCTCGATGTTCGGATCTTTCACGGATGGGTTTTGCAACCCGTCACGCAACGTTTCGTCGAAAAACGTCACGTCTTTTGAAATGAGTCGGCCTTTTCGGCCAATCTCGTTCCAGTCGTAAATGAGTTCGTCGGAGCGGAGTGTGGGCTGGTCGCTCATAGGTGAAAGTATAATCGACTCGGGTCAGTTGGTGCTTGGTTTGGAGCCACTAGGGCCCTTGCGCAGCGCCACTGTAGTGACTCCGGCAAGAATGAAAAGCCCTCCGAACAATGACGCAACTGGAGGTGTTTGGTGAAGCTGAAGGGCCGACAGGGTCAGGACGACCAGCGGCTGGAAGTAGATGTAAATCGTGACGAGTGTCGGTGTTGCCCGCGCCAAAGCCCACGCATTCAGGCCATAGGCGAACACCGTGGGCACGAGCACGACGAACGCTACATACCCGATCGCTCCTGCTGACCAATGCGGTGCGTCGTAAACGAGAGCCATGCCGCCAATCGGCGCAAACAAAATCGTTGCTGCTCCAAAGACCCACGCCATGACCGTGAGCGTGCCGTAACGCCCAAGCGAGTCCTTCGAAAACACCATGTACACCGCGTACGACGCAGCGTTGAGCAGGACAAACAGATCTCCTGCTTTGGGAAGCGCAAAATCCGAAAGCACGACGACGCCCAACACTGCGAGCGCCAGACCCAACCCTGTGCGCAACGTCAGGCGATCGCGACCGGCGAGCACTGCAAATACAGCGGTGAACACCGGAATCGTGGCGATGAGCAACGTCGCACTCACAGGTGAGGTACGACTGAGCCCGCGCAAGAAAAGCGCTTGGTTGAGGGCCACGCCAAAAATGGCGAGCGCCACGAGTGCCCATCGATCGCGCCATGAAACGACCTTCGGCGCGGCCTTCGAGGAAGCGTACATCGGGACAAACGCCAGCGCTCCACCCAAGATGCGCATCATCGCCAACGCTTCGGGCGAAACGCTGTACGGCGGTTGCATCACGATCTTGCCTTCGACCGGCAACGTTCCAAACGCGACTTGCACGAGGAGCAGCGCCAAGTGAATGGAGAGCGGCGAGCGCGATGTACTTAGCTCGTCAGCGGATTCTTTCAGGGATTCCAAGCGTCTCGTCACGGCCGCAAACCAGCTTCACCAGCACCATCGCGGTCGGACCTTGGCGCGCGGGGCGGAATTCCCTACCAGACCATGGCTCGTAACGCATCCCCGGCCTAAGCTCACGAACCCGCATGTCGATCTGGCAATCGCTCCCTGAATTCGGAACCGGCGTCTTGTACGCGATCTTGATGGCTGCGGCGTATACGTTCGCCGTCTCCATCGCTTCGACCACTGGTCGACCAAGGCTCTTACATGCAGCGCGTCTCGGCGCATTCGGCACGGTGGCCCTCGTGGGTTTGTCCGTCCTGGTGCTCGCGTTCGCGTTCGTAAGCCATGACTTCCGCATCAGCTACGTCGCGAGATACAGCGATCGGACCATGTCGACGCCGTATCTGATGGCCGCACTTTGGGGCGGCCAAGACGGCTCGCTTCTTTGGTGGTTGTTCCTGACCTCCGGGTTCTCCGCCGGCTGCATCGCGTGGCTCAAACGCCGGTACATCGAACTGCAGCCCTACGTCATCGCCACCTTGATGACGATCGTCGCGTTCTTCTCGTTCATGATGATCTTCGCCGCCAATCCTTTCGCGACCAACGCGGGAGGTGCACCGCTCGACGGCAGCGGCCTGAATTATCAGCTCCGCAACTTCTACATGATCATCCATCCGCCGAGCCTTTACGTGGGTTTCACGAGCTCGGCGATTCCTTTTGCGTTCGCGATCGCGGCTCTCGCCACCGGACGTCTCGACAACGAGTGGATCGTCGCCACGCGCAAATGGATGCTGTTTTCATGGCTGTTCTTGTCGATCGGCAACGCCCTCGGCATGCTCTGGGCCTACGAGGAACTCGGCTGGGGCGGCTATTGGGCTTGGGATCCTGTCGAGAATGCAGCGTTTTTGCCGTGGCTCACCGCCAGCGCCTACGTGCACTCGACCATGATCCAAGAGCGTCGCGGGATGCTCAAAGTTTGGAACGTCTTCCTCATTTCGATGACGTTTTTCCTGACGATCTTCGGCACGTTCCTCACGCGATCCGGCCTGATTTCCAGCGTGCATTCCTTCGCCAACTCGGACATCGGCATCTTCTTCGTCTACTACATGCTCGTCATTGCGACGGTGAGCTTGGTGCTCATCGTGTGGCGTTTGCCGAAGCTCGAGAGCGAAGGCGTTTTCGAGTCGGTTCTTTCCCGCGAAGCTGCGTTCGTCATGAACAACTGGGGCTTGCTGAGCATCATGTTGTTCATCGCGACAGCGACCATTTGGCCGCGGATCAGCGAATGGCTGCTCAAGCAAGAATCGACCTTGGGACCGACGTTCTACAACGCGTGGCTTCCACCGATCGCGCTCGTCGTGTTTTTCCTGATGGGTGCTGCGCCGCTACTTGGCTGGCGAAAAACGTCTCCCGAGCTCTTCGCGAAGAGCTTCCGCTGGCCCGTGGCCGTGATGCTCGTGGTTGCTGGTTTGCACCTCACGTTCGGGAAACGCTTTGGTTACCCGGCGTTTTATGAGGCAGCCCCGATCTACGAAGGGCAACTCGGTCGCGCCCTCGCCTGGCTCAATGGCAAGCTTCCGTTTGTCACGGTCATGCTTTGTGCCTTCAACGTCGTCGTCGTCGTCCAAGAATTCGTGCGTGGCGTCGTCGCCCGACAGAAAGTCAAACCCGAGGAAGCCACGCTCGTTTCGCTCTTCAACCTCGTCGCGAAAGCGCGTCGGCGCTACGGCGGATACGTCGTACACGTAGGCATTGCGGTGATGTTCTTGGGTTTCACCGGACGAGCCTGGGGCGTCGACAAAGAGGTTTCACTCGCCCCGAACGAAGAGGTGCAGATCGAGTACTACTCGCTCAAATACCTCGGTTCTCGCATGGAGGTCGACACGGAAAAACGGATGATTTTCGCCGACATGGAGGTCACTCGTCAGGGCAAACCCGTGGGGCAAATTCATCCGGCGAAGTTCATCTACATGAAGGGGGCCGAGCAGCCGTCGACGGAAGTGGCGAAGTTCATGAACGTGCGCGACGACTTGTACGTCATCGTCGGCATGGTCAATCCGCAAACGAAGATCGCCGCCTTCCAACTGCACGTGAACCCGATGGTCAACCTGATCTGGTTTGGCGTGGGCGTTTTGATCCTCGGCGCGATGTTCTCGCTCTGGCCTGAAGTAACGTTCGAGGAAGCTGGCGTATTTGGGTATGTCCGAGCGATCGCTTCCGTGGCTGCCTCGGTCGTGTTTGCCTTGCTCCTCGCAGGCGGGCCCGCCATCGCGTATGGAGGTACGCGAGGTCCTCCGCCGACCATGCAAACTCCAGCCCTCGTCAATACCTCGAGTATCCAGTGATCCAACGCAAGCATCGACGCAGTCCCCTGCACATCGCTTTGCTCGTCTCGGCGTCTCTTGGCGCAGGTGTGCTCTCGTTTTTCCCGGCTGATGCGATCGGGCAACACTCGGGTGGCAATGGCACGGTCGAGATTCACAACGAGACTGAACGGCAGCTCTTTTGGAGCCTGATTTGCACGTGTGGTTGTCCTCGTGAAACCCTCGGCACGTGCCCGTGCGACATCGCTACGGCCCGTCGGGAAGCTCTGCGCGAGATGCTGGAGCAGGGCAAAACCGTCGAGCAAGCGCAGGACGCGTATGTGGCGATGTACGGCGGCAAGTCTCTCGCTGTGCCGCGAAACCAAGGGGCCAATCGTTTGCTATGGGCAGTTCCAGCGTTGGCCATCATCGTTGGTGCGTGGTTCGCCGTGCATACATTGCGACGATTCCAGCGCCGATCGCAGGTGCTCGAAGCAGCCGCGACAAACGCTAAAACTTCAACGCCCAAAGCATCCAAGGGTCGCGACAACTACGACGACCGCCTCGATCAAGAGTTGAAGGACCTCGACAACGAATGAGTTCCGCGAACAAGGACACGTCCTCCGACGATGATCTCGATCGGAAGATCTCTGAATATGTGCAGATCGGATTGCCGGTCGTCATCGTCAGTCTCGTCATTCTGGCGGGGGTTTTTGTCGACGCACCCACGGCGCTCCTCGTTGCTGCGGCAGGTGCGCTCATCGCCGTGATCGCCGTTTTTTGGTCGAGCCTGCGCACGTTGCTCGGAGAAACACCCCTCACCGGCGCCGATGTGTACGTGCTCAGCGCACCTTCGCACATGGAGGAAGAGCAGAAACGGGCGGTTTTGCGGGCGCTCAAGGACATCGAGTTCGAGCGGAGCGTCGGGAAAATCAGCGACGAGGATTATCAACAGCTCAAGGCCAAGTACCGCGACGAGGCCAAGCGGTTGATCCAATCGATCGACGAGCGCTCTGCCGAAGGCCGAAAACGCGCGGAAGTCTTGCTGCAGAAAAAGCTGCGCCAGGTCGGTCTGGTCGAAGGTGGGTCGACCAAACCCGTCGACGATGAAGCGGACGAGACAAACGCGACGACGGCTCCGGACGAGGCGAACATCGTCGACACGGTGCTCGCGGAATCAGCCGTAGCGGCCGTGAGCATGGTCCTGGCCACGAAGCCGCCGACCAAAAAGAAGAAAAAAGCCAAGAAAAAGCCGGTATTCGAGGTCGAGGAGCCTGTCGTCACGGACGCTTGTCCCAAGTGCAAAACGGTCAACGACAAGGACGCGGTCTTTTGCAAGAAGTGCGGAACACGCGTGGGCAAACCCGAAGAAATCAGCGACGAAGCGAAGCCCGAAACGAAGAGCGAGACCGACGAGGAGGCAGACGCGTCGTGAGATCCCCTGCACGTCGTTGGTTAGCGATTACGTCGCTCGGCCTCGCAGCTCTTGTGGCCCCCGTCTTCGT
>DAOMZH010000114.1:0-17669 GCA_035437985.1 Polyangium sp. (in: bacteria)
ACAGCAGCGGGCTGCGAACCCGTTGCCAGCCCAGTGTACGGCATTGCGACGGTAGGTCCCGGCGGTGGAATGGGACCGAGTAGCAGCAGCGGCGAAGGCGGCAAGGGCGGTGCAGCAGGTAATGGAGGAATGGGCGGCGCTGGCGGAACGAGCAATCAAGGCGGGGCCGGTGGCATTGGTGGCGCGGGTGGTGCTGGCGGTACTGCTGGCACGGGCGGTGCTGGCGGCACGGGCGGCATGTAAAACCACAGCCCCAATTTCGATTCAAAAAACGCGTCTGGCGCCGCGGACAAACCTCAACCGCTCGAGCTCCAACGCGACCCTTGCGCGGTATCTTCAATCACGACGCCAACTTCTTTCAGCAGATTCCGAATGGCATCCGCTTTGGCAAAATCCTTTTGCTTCCGAGCCTCCAGACGCATCGTCAGCAGTTTGTCGAGGACCGCATCGCCACCGCGCCCCTTGGCTTGTTCCGATGGCGCCACCGCATAATCGGCAATCAGCTCGGGATACAAGGCCGGTTCGGCAATTTCTACGCCGAGCACCGCCAAATGCCGCACGAGCGTTCGATACACAGCCAAAAGCGAGGCGACATCGTCGGACTGCTCGATGCCCGCCGAATACAGGGCACTCACGTAGTCGAACATCGCGGCCACGGCGTTCGGCGTGTTCAGATCATCGTCCATCGCGTCGATGAAACGCGTGACGAACGAGCTCGTAAGCTCTGAATATCGCCCAGAAATGTACTGATGGCGCATCCGCGGTACACGTTCGTCGTTTCCCCGCTGGGAAGCATACACGCTACGCGGCAGGGAAGCATCGCCCTTGCCCCGAATCTTGTCGGCGAGCACTGTCACGAGCTTCTTGATCCGGGCATACCCCTGCGTCGCTTGCGCGAGCAGTTCCCAATTGAACGGAAGTTTGGCGCGGTAATGCTGGGACGAGTAAAACCACCGCACCTCGTCGTGGGCGTGTTTCGCCAAAAGATCCTCGATGCCGATGACGTTCCCCAAACTCTTCGACATCTTTTCTTCTTCTTCGTTGCTCCCTTGGGCCGCAGCCCGCTGCGCGTCACTCAATTCTTTTTTCATGATCATCAAGTGATTAGGGTGGAGCCAATACCGCACCCAGGGATGGCCACAAAGTGGCTCACTTTGCGCAATTTCATTCTCGTGATGCGGAAACATGTTATCGATGCCTCCGCCATGCACGTCGAAATGACTCCCCAAGAGCGAAGTGCTCATGGCTGAACATTCGATATGCCAACCTGGACGTCCTTTCGGCCAGCTCGATTCCCCCGTGCTCCACGCTGGCGTATTGTCGTCCGTTGGTTTCCAAAGCGTGAAATCGGCTGGATTTCGCTTGCGCGCAACGTCTTCTTCCACGCGCCCGCTGGCCCCGACTTCTTGCTCTTCGATCTTTCGCCCCGACAATTGCCCATACGCTTCGTACGTATTCACATCGTAAAACACTTCCCCATCCACCACGTACGCGTGTTTCTTTTTAATGAGGTCGCGGATCATTTCCACTTGCTCGTCGACGAAATCCGTCGCCCGCGTGTACGCCGCGTAATCCTTGATCCGCAGCGCTCGACAATCTCGCCGAAATGTCGCAATGAATCGTTCGGCCCAGTCCATCGCCCCCTCGGCACCTCCGCCCCGCTGAATGATGCGATCATCGATGTCCGTGTAATTGATCACGCTCACCACGTGATAACCACGGTATTCGAGATACCTGCGGAAAAGGTCCCAAAAACAGTACGTGCGCGCATGCCCGATGTGCATGTGCGAGTACACCGTGAGGCCGCACGTGTAGATACGCACGACTTTCGGTTGAGCAGGGACAAACGGTTCTTTTTTCTTGGTTAGTGTGTTGTGAACGTGAAGTGCCATTTGGAAAAACCTAGGGTGCCGTGACGGGCGCATCTGACGCTGTGCAGCGCGACGTGTCAAGAAAGATCGTCAAGGATGAACCAAAAGCCTTCCCGCCTGCCTTCAATTCACGTAAACTGAATCACGCCACCATGTACCGCTCGCGTCATTCTCACGTGATCGCCGTCGACGATGCCCCTTTTCCCCGCGAACATCGCGGCAACGTGCCAATCGCCGGGGTTGCATTTGGCGGCTTGCGACTCGAAGGGACATTACACGCGCAAGTGCGTCGCGATGGAACGGATGCCACGCGCGTTTTGGTCAAAATGATCCAAGAATCACGTTTTGCCGAGCATACACGCCTGGTGCTCCTGGAAGGTATTGCTCTCGCAGGATTCAATGTCGTCGACATTCACGGTTTGTCTCAACAACTCGACATGGCCGTGCTCGTGGTGGTCAAACGACAACCGAACATGCTGCGGGTGCAGCACGCGTTGCTCGAGCGGGTGCGAGGAGGCGCCAAGAAATGGGCCTTGATTCAAAAAGCCGGAGCCATGGAAGCGGTCGAAGGTTTGTGGGTGCAGCGCGCGGGAATCACATTGGCCGATTCGCGGGCCGTGTTGCGCTCGTTGGCCGAACATGGACGTATGCCCGAACCTTTGCGCGTCGCGCATTTGGTGGCAAATGTGCTCGCTTTGAAAGGCGCCTTCAAAGAACCTCCCGAAACGACGAGCTGACCGCCGCATTGGACCACCAAATCGACATGTGACTCGCACGGTCATTTTTTGTTCGCACCTGCCCCGGACACGATGGTACGAATCGATGAAGTCATCGGGAGGAGGTTGCTGCATGTCCGAGGTAAAACCCACTCAGGTCGTTCGTTGCCCTGAACCATTCGTACCGCTGTTTCAAGAAGCCGAAAAAATCATGGCTGGCTATTTCGGCGAGATGCTGCGTGAGCCAGAAAAGGGACAACTCACGATCGCGGGCTCGCGCTACTTGCTGATGCGCGCCGATTCGTTCAGCTTCGAACTCCACGAAGAACTGCGCAAGACCTTCGGCGAAGCAGGCGCTCGTCAAATTCGTTACAAAATCGCCCGCGCCCTCGGCCGCCGCGACGCTCGCGCCTACCACGAGCGTCTCGGGATCACCGATCCACACATGAAATTGGCCCTCGGTCCCGTCCATTTTGCCCACGTGGGTTGGGCATTCGTCGATATTTTCCCTGACAGCCGACCATCCCCCGACGAAAATTACTTTTTGGCTTATACCCACCCGTATTCATTCGAGGCCGAAGCGCACCAAACGCATGGGTTGAGCTCGAAATTCCCGGTTTGCTCGATGAATTCCGGCTATTCGAGCGGCTGGTGCGAAGTTAGTTATGGCGTGGAACTCGAAGCCCAAGAAATCACCTGCCGCGCCATGGGACACACCGATTGCGTGTTCGTCATGGCTCCGCCCAAAGCCATCGGAGGGTTTGTCCGGGAATACAAAGCGAAATATGGCGTAACCTGAGATTGATGGACGGAGCGAGGTACTGTTCATGGACGCGCGCGTTCATCGGCTCGAGCGGCATTTTGAAAACGTTTACCTCCTGGCCAAAACGTTTGCGGCGCTCGAAATTCACGAATCCACCGCGATTGCCGATACCTTGTTGTCTCTTTCGGCAACGCTGCTCGGTCGTGAACATGGGGTGTTGCTCATTGGCACTGGGGATGGTTTCCAAATCGAAGCCGTCCGCGGAGGTTGTCGGATCACCGCTGTTTCCCAGGCCTTTCCGCTTTGGCAGCGGCTGAGCGACGAACAAATTGCCCAAATCGTCACCACGGACGAATGTCTACGTTTTGGCTTGGATACCTCGTCGCTTTGCACCCACGGTTTGGCCGTTGTCGCTTTGTCCGAGCGGGATCGCGTGCGGGGAATTTTGGCGATCGGCTCGTCCCCCCGCGAAGACCCCTTCGATGATACCGATTTGGCATTTCTCACCGCCGTTGCGGGTATTGGAGGACTCGCATTTTCCGCCGGCGCATTGGTTCTTGCGGAAGCGTCGTTATCGCGGGAGCTCGAAAAAACAGCCGCCGCCGAACGACACCAAGCCGAGGAGAAAGGTCGCGTCATTGATGAACTCGACCAAAAACTGCAAATCATCGAAAATCAACATCGCGAAATCCTCACCCTTTCAGCCCCGATCCTCGACGTTGGTCCGGAAACCCTCGCCGTGCCCCTGATTGGCGCCTTCGATGCGCAACGCGCCGATGAAATCATGGGCCGGCTTTTGGAGGAAGTTGCCTCCCGGCAAGCCCGGTTTGTTTTGTTCGATATGACCAGTGTCGAAGATGTCGATCCCGCTATGGCGTCCCATTTTGTAAAACTTGTTTCCGCCGTGGCGTTGATGGGCGCCGAAGGTATGGTGACCGGAATTCGCCCTCGGGTGGCCAAAGTCATGGTCGAACTAGGCGTGGATTTAGGGAAAGTGCGGTCATTGCCAACCTTGCGCCAAGGGATTGCCGTGGCTCGACGCGGAAATTCGGAAGGGAAAAATGCGCAATACGTTCGCTAGAAAGTTGACGGCTTTGGGCATGACGGTCGTGCTCCATACCGCCGGTTGTGCGAGTAAACAGACCGCGCAATGTTTTCCTGTGCAACATACCGGAAAGGAGCCCGATCCTGCGCCAGCACGAATTTGCCACGAGGACACGACGCAAACACCACAGGCCCGCGTAGAACTCGAAGGTGGCTCCATTTGGGTCGATTTTGATCCCAACGAGTACGAAATCCCGCGCGATGTTCTTTGGAAATGGATTACAGATGCTGGACGAGCCGTTGCGGCCTATTACGGGCGCTTTCCCGTCAAACAATGCCTATTGCGCATAACCCCGACGCACGGACGCGGCGCAAGGTGGGGCGAAGCTTCAGGGCACGGAAAAATGCCCACAGTCTCCATTGTTTTGGGACGTCAATCCAAACCCGAAGACTTCGCCGAAGATTGGACCCTGACCCACGAATTGATTCACACCGCCTTTCCCAGCATGCAACGGCAGCATCTCTGGATCGAAGAAGGTTTGGCGACCTATATCGAGCCGATTGCAAGATTCAAGATGGGGTTGGTCTCGGAAGAAGCCGTTTGGTACGAATGGGTTCAGGCCATGGGCCAAGGTCAGCCCGAAGAAGGCGACCGCGGTTTGGACTTCACGCGCACTTGGGGACGCGTGTATTGGGGCGGCGCGCTGTTTTCTCTCGTTGCCGACGTGGCCATTCGCCGCGAATCGAACGACAAGTTTGGTTTGCGCCACGCTTTGCGCGGTATCGTCGACGCTGGGGCTTCGATATCGGTTTGGTGGAGCATTACCGATACTCTGGCCAAGGGTGATCGCGCGGCCCATACCCAAGTGCTGATGACCGAATACAAGAACCGGCGCGCGGATCCGGCGCCGGTCGATTTGGACACATTATGGAAAAATCTGGGCGTGCGGCTCGAGAACGGCCGCGTCGTACTCGACAATCAAGCGCCCTGGGCCGCATCGAGACGCGCCATTTTACGAGATTGATGGGCAAAATCGTGCGAAGAGCCGGGATTTCTCCGAGACGCCTCGACAAACGACCGGGATGGCTTTACGGTACCATTCGCACCTCGGGAGGTACACGATGAAAGCCATGTGGAGCAATACCATTCTTGCGGAAAGTGACGACACGGTCGTCGTCGAAGGCAATCATTATTTTCCAGAATCGGCCTTACGCCGGGAATACTTTCGGCCGAGCGCTACGCATACGACTTGCGGCTGGAAAGGTGAAGCGAGCTATTTCGATGTGGTCATTGGCGACCAAGTCAATCGCGACGCTGCCTGGTATTATCCAGATCCCAAACCCGCGGCGAAGCAAATTCTGGGGCGCGTTGCATTTTGGCGCGGGGTTGTCGTGACGAAATGAACCAGAGCGAGAAATCGTTCGTCTTGAAATAACGAACTGAACTAGACCGACGACCAACGCTCGCCCCGACCGAGCGGCATGTGTGCTTGAGAATATGTTCGTTTTTCTCGCACGAGATTGCCCTCGAACGACAATACGTCGAGCCCCTGCCACGAATAGACTTTCCCGTATAGGCCACGTACGAGCAGGCTCCGCGCTGCTGGCAATTTCCGAAAATCAATGGCGCGACTCAATTCATGGCGACATGTCCAAAGCACGACGGCTGATTGTGATTCTTCGTCAATGATTCGATTTTGGACCGCGAAATACATTTGTCCGAAATCACCACGAAATTGCGGAACGAATGCAGCGCGAATCTGGGCTTGCCCCCGATGCTCGTGCCCATCAAACGTTACGTAACGTGCATCAGGTGTGAAATGACGTATAACAGCGTCGAGGTCGTTGACGTTGAAGACATCTACGAAGCGGTCGATGAGCACACTGAGGTCATTTCGCGACAGGCCTTGGACGTGGGACATGGTGGCCATGGTCGCCAACGGGATGAATGAAGTCAAGGCTGAAGCAGGCGCTGGCCGCGACGAACGAGCCACTTTGGTCTTCAATGGCAAGCACGTTTATGGCGCAGATTGAAGAGTATTCGCACCTATACATGTAACTCGATTCACGGTTTGATCCGTCTGTGGTAAGTTGAGGTGCCAGCACAAAATTCATTTCAGGTGTTCTGTTTTGTCGGACTTTCCGATATGCTGATGAGTTTTTCCCGAATTTTGTAGGCTTCTTGTCCGGACGAACTGAGGACGAGTGCGAATTCTGCACGCGGGTGCGGGCACGGGCATGAGCGACCTGAGATGTGGGGGGTTTGTCCGGCTCGACAGTCAGAATTTTGTCATCTCCCTGCTTTTCGGCCGGGAAAGTTCTGGTTTGTCTTGCGACACCCAAGGCGAGTGATGTTTGTCGCCGCGAGGTGGACGTCTTCGCCAAATGCAACGAAATTCGACCTACACAAATTTATGACTTTCCTGTGCTAGATAACGTAATTTGGCCTGCACATTTGGACGATTGGTTGTTCAATCCTTGTCGAATTTTCGCCCACAGCGGTTGTTGAGATTACGTCTGCGCAAAATTTTTGCGCCTGCATTCACATCGCCCAAGGATGAGGTACCTTTGCAACATGGCGTGAAATTTTTTCACGCTGTGGTCCCACGATTCACAGTTGATCAACTCGACGTGAACATCGTGAAGACCTGAGGTTGGTGGCTCACGACGCCAATCTTGCAGTAGTACCCCATGCCGCAGGACCTAATACCAATGACAAGTACAAACTCGCACCGACGCCATGTCAGCGCTTTCGCGCCGCGAAGTTTTCGTCGCATCGGGGGGTGCGCAGCACTTTTTGCAGCTGTCACCACCATCGCCGCTGAAGGCGCCGCGGATAATTCATCTTCGTCTTCTTCGTTCCAACTCTTCGAAACAGGGCAGGTTCGTCCGTTAGCCATCTCGCCCAATGGGCAGAGGCTCTATGCGGTCAACACGCCTGACAATCGCTTGGAAATTTTCTACATCACGAATACGGGCCTACTTCACGTAGGCTCGATCACTGTTGGTCTCGAACCCATTGCCGTTGCCGCACGTAATGACAATGAAGTTTGGGTTGTTAATCACTTGTCGGACAGCGTGAGCGTCGTTGATACGACGTATGCAACGGCTCCGCGCATCGTGCGCACGTTGCTCGTGGCAGACGAGCCTCGGGATATCGTTTTTGCGGGCCCCGGAAAGAATCGCGCATTCATTACGACGGCGCACCGCGGTCAAAATGCTCCTTATGATCCTCAACTCTCGACGCCTGGAATTGGGCGTGCAGATGTTTGGGTTTTCGACGCCAACAATTTGGGGTCCAGTTCCCTTGGCGGAACACCCTTGACGATTCTTTCGCTTTTTAGTGACACTCCTCGATCGCTTGCCGTGACGCCGGATGGAAGTCGCGTTTATGCCGCCGGTTTTCATTCCGGCAATCGCACGACGTCGATTCATCGCGCCATCGTTCAAGCCGAGGTGGGGTATCCGGCGCCCATTACGGATCATACGGGTGAGGAGCAACCGCCGACAGCCAAGATTGTTCAACACAATGGGCAACATTGGGTGGATTCCGACGGATATGTTTGGGACCATGGCGTCAACTTCAGCTTGCCAGACAAGGACGTTTTCGTCATCAATGCCAATTCGAACCCTCCGGCGCAGCTCGCTGGCAACCAAGGTTTTTATACGGGCGTTGGGACCATTCTCTTCAACATGGCCGTCAACCCCGTCAGTGGCAAAGTATACGTGACAAACACCGAAGCGAATAACTTGAATCGTTTTTCCGGGCCGGGCATTTTCGCTGGTGAGACCGTCAAAGGGCATTTGCATGAGTCCCGAATTACGGTCCTCTCGCCGACCGGAACTGTCACGCCTCGGCACCTCAACAAGCACATCAACTACAATCAGCTCACAGCACCGGCGGGCGTAAAAGAGAAGAGCCTGGCCACCCCGACGGAAATGGCCATCACGGCTGACGGCAGCACGCTGTACGTCGCGGCGTTCGGCTCGAGCAAAATTGGGGTCTTTAATACGGCGGCCCTCGAAAACAATACATTCGTGCCCAATGCAGCAAACCATATCGTGCTCGATGATGACGGAGACTCCGTTGGCCCGAGCGGCCTTGTGCTGGACGAAGGTCGTAATCGGCTTTATGTGCTCACGCGATTCGACAATTCCGTAGCCGTCGTGAACACGGTTTCTAAAGCCGTCACGGCGCGCAAACGATTGCACAATCCCGAGCCGGATAGCGTCGTGGAAGGTCGGCGGTTCCTGTATGATGCCCGCGCGACGTCGAGCAACGGCGAAGCATCCTGTGCCAGCTGTCACGTATTCGGCGATTTCGATAGCCTTGCCTGGGACCTCGGTAATCCCGACGGCGAGACGGTCGAGACACCTGGACCCATTGCCAAGGTGTTCCCGGTCTTCCTCCAGCAATTCAACTATTTCTCTGCCAACAAGGGGCCGATGACGACCCAGAGTTTGCGCGGAATGGCCAACCATGGTCCGATGCATTGGCGCGGCGATCGTACGATGGGTAATGACGAAGCATCGGCACAGCCGAATGACGGAACGTTCGACGAGTTTGGGGCGTTCAAACAGTTTAATGGGGCGTTCGTCGACCTCATCGGACGTTCGGCTCAAATCGACAACAACGATATGGAGGCGTTTGCGGAGTTCGCTCTTCAAATCATGTACCCGCCAAACCCCATTCGCAACCTCGACAATTCGCTCACGGCCAAGCAGCAAGCGGGGTTCGAGCGCCACAACACTCCGGGCGCCGCGCTCGAATTCGCCTGCAACGATTGCCACAAGATCGACCGCGATGCCAATGCTGAATATGGCGAACCTATCCCGGGTTTCTTTGGAAGCGATGGTCGATACGTATTCGGCGAGGTGCCGCAACCCATGAAGATCCCGCACCTGCGTAACCTTTACCAAAAGGTCGGCATGTTCGGTATGGTAGCAATTCCGTCGATCTATCCCTTCAATACCGATTTCAAGGGCGACCAAGTCCGCGGATTCGGCATGACCAACGATGGTTCGGAAGACACCGCCGTTCGTTTCTTGAGCAGCATCGGCTTCGACAGACCGAGCGGTTTGTCCCCGAATGGATACGATGATGGTGCGCTAGGCATCCAGCAACGTGAAGAATCCGACGCCTTCATCATGGCGTTCGACTCGAATCTTTATCCCATCGTTGGCCAGCAAGTCACGATGCACAATGGCAATGCGACGGCTGCAAATCCGCGCGTTACCCTGATGCTCGAACGCGCCAATGCCGGCGAATGTGACGTCATCGCCAAGACACGCTACGGTGGCGCCGAAGTTGGTTTCCTCTACATTGGGGGCAATCAGTTCGAATCGAACAGCGAAAATCTAGAGAACGTTTCGCGTGCATTCTTGACGGCTCTCGCGACGAACAACCCCGTTACCTATACGGCAGTGCCTCCAGGTTCGGGTGAACGCATTGGTCTCGATGACGACGATCACTGCGACAATTGATTGACGCTTGTTGACGATTGCGTGCGCGTTTGCCCAGCGCGCACACAATCTCCCCCGCCTTACTCCCCTGCCCTGAACCTCAGCGTTCGGTACGTGTTCAAATTCACGCTTTCCGTCATTTCAAAAAATGACAATCCGAACCAACTTCACGCTTGCAATTGCTCAAAATCTCCCGTATTTCGACCTTTTGGCATAACAAGAGGCAGTCGTCGCGTAGGGGAGCAGGAGCATCAACATGGTTTCGCAGTCGGCAGAGCGAAGCGCTGAAGCCAACGATTTGTTTGTGTTCGAGGGATATACTTCGATCGTACCTATCTATGAAGGTGCCGAGACATACGTCTTTCGGGCCAAGTCCACATCCACGGGTGCGGCAGTCATTCTCAAGCAAACAAAAAACGAATACCCGACGGCTCGTGAGATCGGGCGGCTGCGGCGCGAATTTCTCATTTTGCGTGAGCTCGGCACGGACTGCGCGCCTGAAGCTTTGAGTCTCGACGAACATGGTCGGGGTGTTGTACTGGTCATGGGTGACGAGGGATACCCGACACTTCGCGAAATCCTCGATTCTGGTCCGCTCGATATCGAGCGCACGTTGCAGTTGGCCATTTCGTTGTCGGGCATGCTGGCCCTCGTCCATGCCAAAAGCGTCATTCACAAAGACTTGTCGCCGCGCAATGTGCTCGTGGATCGAGCGACATGGTCGGTTCGACTCATCGATTTTGGAATTTCTGCCCGAATTTCGCGAGAAATGGTCGCTCCTACGGCCGCGAAGTTGCTCGAAGGTACCCCGTCGTATCTTTCTCCTGAACAAACGGGGCGGATGAATCGAGCAGTCGATGCTCGTTCCGATCTTTATTCGTTCGGCATTATTCTTTATGAAATGCTTGCCGGCACGCCGCCATTCTCCGATTCCGAACTCGACGGGCTCGTTCAAAGTCACCTGGCCGCGATGCCGGTACCGCTGTGCGAGCGTGTTCCGACCGTGCCCACGATTCTTTCTGATATCGTGATGAAGCTGCTCGAAAAAATGCCCGAGGAGCGATATCAGAGCGATGCGGGGTTGCGTTTGGACCTCGAAGAATGCCTGGCGCAATGGCGAAAGAATGGGAAAATCGAGGTTTTTCCGCTGCGTAGGCGCGACAAGGCGCCGGTTTTACGGGGCGTGCAGCGGCTTTATGGGCGTGAGAGTGATGGCCAAGCGTTGCTCGAGGCGTTCGAGAAGACGCGCCAATTTGGTCCGGAGCTCGTGCTCGTCCGTGGTTATTCCGGCGTTGGAAAATCATCCTTGGTGCATGAAATTCACCGCTTCATTGCGCAGCGCAGGGGTGGTTATTTCATTTCGGGCAAATTCGATAAAATCTCGCAAGACATTCCTCTGGCGCCGGTCATCAATGCTTTGCGGGAATTGATGCGGCAAATTCTGACCGAGCCTCCGGCCGCGTTGGAAAAATGGAAGAATAAAATCCTCCAAGCGCTTGGCACCAACGGGGGAGTGCTCTGCGATATCATTCCCGAATTGGTGCATGTGATTGGTCCACAGCCGCCGGTGGCGGAGTTGGATACGTTTCGCGCGAAAAACCGCTTCGAAATGGCGCTTCAGGACTTTTTGCATGTTTTCCCGAGCGCCGAAAATCCGCTCGTGATCTTCCTTGATGACCTGCAATGGATCGACCCGGCATCGCAGGGTCTACTGAAGCTGCTCTTGACCGATCCCTTCGGAAGACATTTGCTCTATGTAGGAGCCTATCGGGACAATGAAGTCGACGAAGGCCATCCGCTGGCCCTCATGTTAGCGGATCTGGCGAAAAACGGCATGCGGCGTACGGATATCGATCTGCAGCCGCTCGATCCAACGCTGACGACGCGGTTTGTCGCGGATATGCTCACGAGCAGCACGGATGAAGTCCAGGAGTTGGCGGAGGTCGTTTTCGAGAAAACCCAGGGCAATCCATTTTTCATTCAGCAATTTTTGTCGACGCTCATTCAGCGCGACCTGCTGGCCTTCGATACGGAGAACGGAACCTGGCGCTGGAACACGCAAGCCATTCGAAGTGCCGAGCTCACGGACAACGTCGTCGAATTGATGATCGAGTGTCTGCAGCGTTTGTCCCCGGAGGCGCAAACCATTCTGACCTTGGCTTCATGCATTGGTCATTCGTTCGACCTCGAAACACTGGGCGTCATTGCCGACAAACCCATTACCGATTTGGCGGCTGGACTTTTCCAGGCCATGAAAGCGGGCCTCATCCTCCCCATCGACAACGATTATCGGTTTGTCGAGGAAAAGGGCGTGGCCAACGACGCGTCGCTTTCTCGGGTCCGATATGTGTTCGTTCATGATCGCGTCCTTCAAGCCGCATATTCACTCGCCAATGAGGAGCAGCACAAGGCCCTGCATTTGCAAATCGGTCGGCATTTGCGAAAACGCATTGCAGGTGAGCCGCGAGACGAAGACATCCTCGACATCGTCCATCACCTCAATCGTGGAGCATCGGGGATCACTGACGCGGATGAGCGGATCGATCTGATCAAGCTCGATTTACGCGCGGGACGGCGAGCCAAAGCGGCGACAGCGTATCACGCGGCGAGCGAATACCTTCGAACAGCCAGGAACCTGCTGCAAGAAGAAAACTGGGAAAACCATTACCAAGTTTGTTTCGATCTGCTGTGTGAAGCTGCCGAATGCGAAATGTTCCGCGGCGAGATGGAGCAATTTGAATTGGTTACCGCCGAATTGGCCAAACGGGCCCGCACGGACCTCGAACGCGTCGCGCTGATGTGCCTCCAAATGGCGAATTTTAACCGCATGGCGCGTGCTCGTGACGTTCTGGACGTTGCTGCAGACGCGTTTCGGTTGCTGGGTTTTCCGCTCGAGGCCGAAGAAGTCCTTTCGCCGCAAGTTCTCTACGGGCAGGTTGCCAAAATCGACGCGAACCTCAAAGGACGGCGCATTCTCGATTTGGTTGACGCACCGGAGATCAAAGACGAACGACTGCGCGCGGTCATCTCGGTTTTCGACGCCATCGGATCAGCCGCTTTCATGAGTGGGCCGATTGCGTTTGGCGTGCTCAACTTCAGCGCCGTGAACTTTGCCATCGCCCACGGGTATACCGAGCTTATTGCTTTCCCCCTTGCGTGCGTTGGGTACGTCATGGCTGGCATACTCAATCGGGTAGCTGACGGTCGAGACTTCTCCAAACTTGCCGTCGCCGTCAATAAAAAATTGCCAAATGCCATGCAAACTGGACGAGTCGCGATTTCTCATGGCAGTTCGCTGCAGGCTTATGCTCCATTCCGGGACGCCGCACCCGTCTACGCAGAAGGTCGACAAAAACTCCTTGATTCGGGCGACTTTTTCCTGTTCGCCACTGACTCGTTTCTTGCCATACATAGCGCGCTTTTTGCGGGGGAGCAACTCGATGGTCTTCTCGAGGACGCGGACAGGTACGTGGCGTCAGCTCGACGCACACGCGACATGGTTTGCATCCTTTCGATCACTGCGAGCCGCCAGATCGTGGCTTGTCTGGCCGGTAAAACCAAAAGCGAAACATCGGTCAGCGATGACCATTTCGACGAAGAACGCGACATCCTCGGACTGGACGATACGTATTTCGCGCTCCAGAAAGCACATCATTACGTCCCCAAAACGCTCATTTGCCTCGTGCATGGCGACTACCCACAAGCATTGGAATGCGCGGACAAGGCCCAGGCGTATGCAACCCTGATGGCCGGCAATCCATGTGCCAATGCGCATCCATTCCTGCATTCCCTCGCCATTCTCGGATCCCCGCGGGCCGAAGATCCGGCGGAGAACCAACGGCGTATGGAGTTGCTCGAGCTGCACAAAGTCGAAATCGACCGGCTCGCGCAGAATATGCCCGTCAATTTCGCCCACATGAAGGCGCTCGTGGAAGCCGAGCGATTGCGTGTCAGCGGCGATGTCGAAGGCACGATCAAGCAGTATGAAAAAACGATCTTGCTCGCCCAGGAACACAAGGCGCCGCATTTCGAGGCGCTGGCCAATGAAATGGCCGCGAAGTTTTTCCTGAGCCTCGGAGCTCCCACCGGCGGCAGTGGTTACATCAAAAATGCCTATCGCGCCTACAAGCATTGGGGCGCAGCCGCGAAGGTCGCGCACATGGAGGAAAATACCGCGCATGTTTGGCCGGCGCTGCGAGAAATTACCCGCACGCGCACTGGCAAAAGCACGTCCGTGTCGCAATCGGCCCATACGCGCACGTCACGTACGTTGCTCGACCATACGAACATTGGTGGTTTGCGAGACGCCGCATTGGTGGTTCGCGCAGCGCAAGAAATCGCCAGCGAAATCGATTTACCTCGCGTCATCGATCGTCTAGCCAAACTCGTTCTGGAAAACGCGGGCGCGGATCACGGCGCGCTCATTCTATCGCGTGATGGTCAGCTCTACGTTGCCGCCAAACTCGGCGCCGATTCCAGCCAGCTCGACGGTGGCTCCGGAAAGTCCCTTGCGGAATCCGGTGATTGCGCGAAAAGCATCGTGCTTTACGTGGCCCGCACCCAAGAAACGGTCGTCATCGACAATACTTCCAGAATGACCCGATTCGCCGATGATCCTTATCTCGCCTCGGGTCTCACCAAAGCCATTCTCGCCGTACCGCTACTGCATCAAGGGCGTTTGTCCGGGGTGCTCTACCTGGAAAACCGCTCGACTGCTGGCATTTTTAACGCCGCCCGCGTGGAATTGCTGACCCTCCTGTCGTCGCAAGCAGCCATTGCCATCGATATCGCTCGACTCATCGAGGATGCCCGCAAAGCCAATGAAGAAGTTCGGCGGACAAACGAAAAACTCGAACAGGAAGTCGCGCATCGGACCGAAGAATTGCGCAAGGCCAACGAGAGTTTGTCGAGTGCGTACCAAAAGCTCGAACAGGAACTTTTGCAACGTCTCGAAGCCGAAGAACAACGCGAAGCATTGAATGCGCAGATGCTTTCATCGCAGAAAGAACGTTTGGCGGAGCTCTCGACGCCACTTTTGCCCATTGCCAACGACATCGTCGTGATTCCCTTGATTGGCAGCATGGATAGCGAGAGGGCCGATCAGGTGCTTTCCGTGGCGCTCGATGGGGCGCAACGTTTGAGCGCACGCTTCGTGATTCTGGACGTCACGGGCCTCAAGCATGTCGATACCCACACGGCCGGCATGCTGGCGAATGTGGCGGCGGCTTTGCGTTTACTGGGAGCGGAAACCGTGATTACGGGTATTCGTCCGAAAATCGCCCAAACCCTCATTGCCCTCGATGTCAATCTGCATTCGTTCGTCACCATGGCGACGCTGCAGAGCGGCATGGACTACGCGTTGAAGCGATCCCGCGACGACCGCAAAGCCAATAGATCTCGGTAGCGAACGCGTTCCTCCGGTTCGGACTGCCACACCCGTACAGCCTTCGTCGTTTTTCCCACCACATGTGAAAACGTTCGTGGTAGTGTGCGCCCATGCGCAACGTTTTCCGCTATTCGCTCATCGCTTTGCTCGCAGCTTGTGCACCCTCGAATCAAGCGGGATCTCCGGATGGAGGCACGGATGCGGGTCGACCCTTGGCGCCGTGGCTCGACGTTCCAGCAACGACGGCTGGTGGTGGGACATTGGCGTATTATCGTTTTCCCGCGATGCGTGGCGAGGTCGTCGTATTTGCCGCTGAAGGTGATTTGTGGCAAGTGGCTCGAGCGGGAGGCGTTGCATCGCGCCTGACGAGTCACCCGGCCATTGAACAGAACCCGGCCATTTCGCCGGATGGGAATACCATTGCATTTTCCGCAGCTTACGAAGGACCGACCGAGGTATACACGATGCTGCGCGCGGGCGGCACGCCGGTGCGTCGTACGTTCGAGGGCGACGCGGCATTTGTCGTGGGATTCGCGCCTGATGGCACGCTCTTGTATGCGACGCGGAGGTACAGCACCTTGCCCGACACGCAGCTCGTACGTTTGGATCTGAATACGAATGAACGCACGTTGCTGCCCTTGGCTCAAGCCTCCGAAGGTTCGTGGACGGCGGATGGCCGAACGCTCTTTTTCACGCGGCTTGCATTTCAAGGCAGTCATACCAAACGATATCAAGGGGGCACGGCGCAAAATATTTGGAAGTATGTACAGGGCGAACCCGAAGCGTCACCGATGACGGCAGATTATGCAGGAACGAGCAAGAATCCGATGGTTTGGAATGGGCGGGTGTATTTCCTGACCGATCGCGACGGGACGATGAACATCTGGTCCATGGATGAAAATGGGAAAGACCTGCGCCAACATACGCAACACAAAGGCTGGGATGCAGCGCAAGCGGCCTTGGCGGATGGCCGAATCGTTTATAAGCAAGGCGCTGACTTGCGCATTTTCGATACGTCGAATTCAACCGACACGGCACTCGACGTCCGCATTGCTTCCGATTTCGACCAACAGCGCGAGACTTGGGTGGAAAAACCATTGGAGTATCTCACGTCGGTGGCCTTGTCGCCAAAAGGCGATCGGGTCGCCTTGACGGCGCGTGGTCAAGTCTTCGTTGCTCCCGCAAAACAAGGGCGGCTCGTCGAGGTGACGCGAAAACCCGGTGTACGTTATCGTCAAGCGATGTTCATGCCGGATGGCAAAAAACTCTTGGCGCTTTCGGATGAATCGGGGGAGGTCGAAGTGTGGCAACTCCCGGCCAATGGAGTGGGACAACCGGAACAAATCACGAAGGATGCCTCGATTCTGCGCTGGGAAGCCGTAACTTCGCCGGACGGCAAATGGATAACCCACCACGACAAGAAAAACCAATTGTGGCTGCGCAATGCGGACAGCAAAAAGGGCGACAAACTCATTTACACCGCGAAAAACGGGCGCTTGCAAGACCTCACCTGGTCTCGCGATAGCCGGTGGCTCGCGTTTTCGGCCCAAGCATCGAACTTGTTCACGCAGATCCATTTGTACGATACCGAGGACGAAAAACTGACGACGGTCACGACCGACCGTTTCGACAGTTGGAGCCCTGCGTGGACACCCGATGGTGAATGGCTGTATTTTCTTTCGGATCGTAATTTGAGGACGTCCGTTCGTTCGGTATGGGGCGCGCGGCAGCCTGATCCTCATATTGCGAATCCCACCGAAATCTACGCTGTGTCTTTGAAAAAAGACGGCCGGTTTCCGTTTTTGCCCGACGACGAACTCCATGACGACGATAACAACGACAAAGGCAAGGGCAAAAAAGACGACGTCGTGACGAAAGGGCCGCCGGACAAAAATAAATCAAAAAATGATTCCCCGCCCAAATCGGTGCAAATCGATATCGAAGGGCTGTCCGAACGTCTGTACAAGGTGCCCGTTTCCTCAGGGAATTTTGAAAGTCTGGCCACGGATGGATCGCGTCTGTATTGGATAACGTCGGATCCCACAGCAAACGAACCCAAGCGACAGCTGCAGGTCATGGCCATCAGTCACGAGAATGCGCAAGCCAAGACGTTGATGGACGATGTGCGTGAATACCAGATTTCGGCCGACGACAAGAAAATCCTCATTCGCAAGGGCAAAGAAAACGCAAAAGAAACGGCCATTTACGTATTCGACGTCGGTGACAAGGCGCCGGAAAAACTGGACGAGTCCAAGGTCGATTTGGGGGGTTGGACGTTTTCGTTTAATCCGCGTGAGCAATGGCGCCAGATGTTCATCGACGCCTGGCGGCTCGAACGGGACTATTTTTATGATCCCGGAATGCATGGTCTCGACTGGCCCAAAATACGCGAAAAAGATTTGCCATTGGTCGATCGAGTGCGAAGC
>DAOMZH010000115.1:0-17651 GCA_035437985.1 Polyangium sp. (in: bacteria)
GAATGAAACGGTATCAAGGGTTCAACCAACCTCGGTCGGGTTATCGACACTTCCGGCGACAACACCGGATGCGTAGCTGACGGTGGCGGCTCGTGTGGAGTGGTTCGCGACGCAATCCAACTCATGCCAATCACACTCAAACCCACCACCAAGATCGCGAGTCCCACGAACATCGGGACCACACCACGCCGTCGTTTCCTCACCACGTCAGGATCGGTATGCGAGCGCGAAACCCCACCAGACGATTCCGCCGCCGGCTCCACATCCATTGGTTTTTCTTGCTCTTGCGCAGGCAACTCCTCGAAAGCTTTGGCCCAGGGCCGAGTCAATTCGTCCTCGGGCATCGGCTCGGGGTCACCCATCCGTCGCCATTTCAATTTGAGCCGGTTCGTCTGCGAAAGTCGCAACTCCTCGGCGCCAAATAGTTGCGTCGCAATGTCACGTGGTTCGATCGGAACCTGATCGAGCGGCAAAAGCACCACGTCTTCAGGCTCCTGCACTGCTTCTCGTTCCGGGACGAACCGCACCGTCGTGCCCCCGGATAAATCTTGCTCCCGCCCCGTCGATATCGCCGTCCACCGAATGTCCGACTCGACGAGCACTCCAGCAATACGCGACATGTGCTCGGCCAAAACCGCAAATGGCGTTCGGTCCGGGTACACGATGACCACCCGCCGCGGTACGTTGGCCCCCTCGCCGGTCCACCTGAGCCCCAGATCGCTCGGCCCCAGCGCCGGAAGCGCATTAAAAGCCCCAACGTACGCGTACATTTCTGCGAGCGCCGACTGCGGCATATGCTGGGCGTTGATCACATACGATTGATACCAACGCGTCCCATCCGTCCGCGTGTGCGGCTGGTACAAAAGTTGGTCCTGAAACCGCAAGGCAGCCTCGTAAATCGTCGGAGCTTCGAGGTGCCGGTCAACACACACGACAGCATGACAAAATGGCGGATCTTGCCGTCCAGCGTGATCAATGGCGCCATGCACCCGCAATCCGAAAATCAAAGCGAGTCCTCCATGACCAGCCTCGTACTGCGTATCGTCCCGGGACAAATTCCCAATCGTGAAAGCGTACGTGCTTTCATGCCGCGGTTCGATGTACCGCATGAGCCGAGTCAAATGGCTGAAATGCTGCCGCGTCAATGCACCTTGGGGTATGTTCGGACGAAAGATGAAATCAATCTGATGTCCGGGCACATTGCCGTGCAAAAAATGATACCAATCCGTGTTTTCGGCCGCTTGGTACGTCGGAACCGCATATCCTACATGTTCTTCGATAAACGTCGGCATGTGCGTTCACCCTCTCCCGTATGGACTTAGTTGTCGACCAAGCATGGGCGCCGTCGAACCGAAATCCGGCGGATCCGGATGAACCATTGGTTTGTCGGAAAGTACAGCTTCAACGGACAAACTCGTCGGCAGGGTCGTGCGCACATTCGGCGCTGGTGTGGGTACGCCTGCTCCCAAGGGTGTCGTTTGTCCAGCAACACCAATCGGCCCCGGCGAGCGCGCCCTCCATTCAGCTTTCATGCGTTGCAGCAATTGCGGATCGTAGGCGTTCTTTGGCAAAATGCGTTCGACGAAATGCGAAAAAAGCATGTGCGTCGAATGCCCACTGCTCGCCGATCCCACAAAGACCTTCACATCGATCTGCGTCGCATAACGCTGAATACCTTCGATGAGTTTCGAATACAATTCCTGGGCTTTTTTCTCGACTTGCGCGGGCGTGCCGGCAATCAGGTCGCTCTTGTTGATAAAAAGCACCACGCTCTTGCATGAAGCCACGGTCTTTGCACTGAAGAAATAACGCAATGACTGCGGTTTGAATTCATCGAGCTGCATTTCGATGCGCTCCATGTCCACCACTTGCGCGTCTTGTCCCCCCAAATCCACCACCAGCAAGAGCCCATGAACCTCCTCGACCATCAACTCTTGCAGAGCATCGACGATATGCTCGCCACCCCAATCGTGCACCTCGAAAATATGCTCGACCAGTTTGTCTTTCTCGCGTACGTGACTGACACTGCGTTCGTATCTTTCGATTTTCGTGCCTTCAATCGTGCCGAGGTCGATGAGCGGATTGGACCACTTGAGCGTCAGCGACGTTTTTCCTGTCGCCTTCATGCCCACAGTCAATATCCGATACACCTTGCGTTCCATTTTCGGACGCTTTTCAAGCTCGCTGCGCGCCCAGGCGAGCTCTTCTTCCAGCCCGTCGAGCCACCCTACTTTTTTCTTGTCTTCCGCATCGAGGGCCGCAAGACGCGTCCGCAACTGCGTATTTTCGCCATAAAGCGCCTGACAACGCTGCTCGAGCGGCTCGATCTCGCGAATGATCTTCGACGCGCGTGTGTAAATGACCGCCCCAAGCGCCACAAGCACTACCGTAATGATTCCGACGAAGACATAAATCATGTCACACCCGCCTGAAAAATGCGCCCTCGAGCCGTTTGCCCACGTACGCGTATACGCGCATCGACTCATACGCATATTCACGTATCCCAAACTCAACCCCTACCACATCTCAAACACACCTCTACCACACCTCGACGTCATGACAAACAAAACGTTTGCCATGGAACGTTCATACGCCCGTGATCCCGTAAGTCAAGCACATTCCGTACGAAGATCAGTTCACCCAAGGATCCCGTGATGAACCAAACGTTCATTTGCGCCAAACGCGCACAATTAGGTCGGACGATTCGGACGAACCCAGCGCGACAAACCGGGACGCGGTGACGTCATTTCAAATCTTTGCAACAACGCACACCCGTCGAATAATCGAAATAGTCGAATGGATGGCCTTTGACGACGGAATCACAACCATCTTTCTTCGAGCGCGCATAAAATCCACCCACGAACGTGCCTTCGGGATCGTCAATCCATTCGTCGATATTGCCGACCATATCGTAGATGCCCTCCCCGGGCCCCTCCCATTCGCTGATACATGTCCGAGTATCTCCGGTCATTCGCAACAAGAGTTTGTCGTCGCTCTTGACCGTATTCAGACGCGGATCGCTATGCCCCACGCTAGGATTGCCATGTAAAACTGCCGCGGGATGGGCCTCGCGGAAAATATTGCATTTACCGGCCACGTATTTGTCCCCATACGGAAAAGGTCGGTCAGCTTCACCGCGACAAGCCGTGCGCCATTCATCGTGCGAGCACAATCGTTTGCCCGCATTTTTGCAGGCCAATAGGGCCAACGGCCCCGTCAAATAACCTTGAGGTACCTTATTTTTTTGCGATACGGCCTTGGGCTCGAATTCACGATTTTTTTGCCATGGCGGAATGGGGGGAAGTTTGATTTCGCGGGCATCAGCTGGCCCTACATTGAGTCGTTCTTTTTCCCAAAAATCCTGAATCGACAACGCATTCTTGCGCGCCGGCATGTAATAAGGAGAAAGCGCTTGCCCCGTTTCTGCGTCCACCAAGCTCGCCTCGAACCGGTCAATGCAAAAACTTTTTCTCACACGCACCATGTCTTTTGGACAGGGCGGCAGTTCAGGCTCGATCACGGCGAAGTCATCGGAGCGTGGAGGCACAGCGCGTGAGGGATCAAAGCCTGCATCGGCGCTCGCTGCATCGACTGCTGCAGACTCGGCGTCGTCCATTGTTCCGTCGTTCGGAATCGAAGCATCTTCGACCGATGATGGAGAAGGAGAGTGCTCGCATGAAGATGTGGTGATGATGAAGATGATGAAAAAAAGATTCGATTTCATTCGACAGGTTTTCGCTTGCGTTCGATGCGCGCATCAGATTACGACTATCGGCGGTCTCTACTAAGGAGAACTCTACGATGAACTTCAGCAAGACTTTGGCAGTGGTGGCGATTGGTGGCATTCTCGCAGGTTGCGGCGGCGGAAACGCAGCTGGCGACGGCGCGGCGACCCCGGCGGACGGCGCGGCGGCAGGCGAGAAGCATGAATGCAAGGGTGGCAAGTGCAGCGGCGACAAAGCAGGCGGCGAAGCAAAGCCGGCTGACGGCGCGGCACCCGCGGACAAACCCGCTGACGCCCCGAAGTGATGTATTGAAACGAAGATGGCTTCGACAAACTCCCCGCGACTCGGCCTTCCCGACCTCGGAGTGGGCGTTGGTTTGAGACTCACTCATTACGAAGCCATCTTCGCTTCTTTTCCCGCCGTTGATTGGTTCGAGATCATTTCCGAAAATTTCATGGTTCGCGGCGGAAGGCCACTGGCCCATCTCGACCGCATATTGGCGCGTTATCCCGTCGTGCAACACGGCATATCTCTTTCGATTGGGGGCAGTTCGCCCCTCGATTGGGAATATCTACGCGAATTAAAAAAACTTTTGCAGCGAGTTCGTTGTCCCTGGATCAGTGATCACCTCTGTTTTACCAACGCGAACGGCGTCAATTCCCACGATCTGTTGCCTCTTCCTTGTACCGAAGAGGCGCTGAAACACGTCGCTTCGCGTGCGCGCATCGTTCAGGACTTTCTCGAAGTCCCGTTGGCCCTGGAAAACCCTTCCACGTACCTGACGTACACCTCGAGCACCATGACGGAATGGGCGTTTCTCAGTGCAATCGTCGAAGAAGCCAACTGCGCCCTGCTGCTCGACGTCAACAATATCTACGTCTCTTCTTACAACCATTCTTTCGACCCTCGCGAGTACGTCGCGGCCATGCCGGCTCATCGCGTCGTCCAAATTCACCTCGCGGGACACACCAACTTCGGCTCGTACATTCTCGATACCCATAGCGACCACGTGATTGATCCCGTTTGGGACCTCTATCGACAAGCCATTCGTCACTGCGGCTCCGTATCGACGCTCATCGAATGGGACGACGATATTCCGCCCCTCGAAACCCTGCTCGCGGAAGCCGAGAAGGCGCGAAAAATTCGCGACGAGGAGGTCTTGGCTCGTGGCGTCTGATCTCCTTGCTGCTCAAACGTTCTTGGTCTCGGCCATTCGCCGCGAAACTCGAACGCCGCATGATCCGGAAATGGCTGCGTTGGCAGCGTCTTTCGTGACGGGCAATGACCGCCTGACTGCCGCGCAGCAAGTAGATATCTACCGCATCCAATATTTCTTGCGGCACGAACGTACGCTTCGGGAAGATTATCCCGGTTTGCAAGGGATTGTCGGGAAAGACGCGACACAAGTGTTTTTCCGGCGATACCTCGAAGCGCATCCTCCCGCGACGCCTTCCCTGCGCGACGTTGGGGCCCACCTACCCGCCTTCGCTGCCCACTATGCCGATTTTCCGCCAGAGCGACGCGACCTGATCCTCGAAATGGCCCATTACGAACTCGAACTCGTCGATGTTTTCGATGGTCCGGACGCACCCCCCCTCGACCCGGCCAAACTCGCCGCAATGACCGAAGACGATTGGAACAAAGCGCGCATCGTATTGCATCCTCTCGTCGTCCGTTTGTCTCTCTCCTACCCCGTACATCGTTTGCGCGTCGCTATCAAAGCCGGCGAAGATGTCGTTCTTCCCGACGCACCTGCGCCCGTGCACATCTTGCTTTTTCGTCAAGATCTGATTCCGCGATACGAAGAAGTATCCGCGGAAGCTCACGCGTTGATCGGCGCGCTCGCCGAGGGTCTCCCGCTCATTCCCGCCTTGGAACGTATTGCCGGCCCATTGCCCCCAGAACGCCAAGAATATGTCATGTCGCATATCGGGGCGTGGTTCCAAACGTGGACCGCTTGGGGGCTCATCGTCGACATCGTCCCGAACGGCTGAACACTTCGGGCAACATCCAAACGTGCGTCCGAACCATCTCCATGGTTGCGCATCACCCTCGACTTCGGACACCGTATTTACAAGCCGAGATGGCCGAAGGATGAGTTCCACGATGCACCAGAAACTCCTCGATGTGCACACGCAAGCTCGAGGTCTTCACGACGTGACGAAGCTCGTGCGTGGCGTCGTTGCGGACAGTCACGTGCGCACGGGTCTGTGTTCGCTGTTTCTGCAGCACACTTCAGCGAGTTTGGTGATTCAGGAAAACGCTGATCCCGCAGTGCTTCGCGATCTCGATCGGTGGATGACGAAGCTCGCTCCCGAAGGTGCCGATTACGAACATGACGACGAAGGTCCTGACGACATGCCCGCTCATCTTCGGGCAGCCGTGACGCACACGAGCCTCGTCATTCCCATCATGGCCGGCCAACTCGCCTTGGGAACCTGGCAAGCGATTTACGTCTGGGAGCACCGGACAAACCCACATCATCGACGCGTCGTAACGACCGTCTGGGGGGACAAGGGGGGCCTGTGAAACTTACTTATTTTGCCGGTTTTTTGGGGCTTTCTCTTCTCTGGGCCGCGTGCGCCAACGACACTCGTTTTCCCGTCTGCAAGACCGACGCGGAGTGTGCGGCACGTGAAGAAAACGACGGCCGACTCTTGTGCGACAACCTGCGCTGCGTGCAATGTCGTTACGACACCGATTGTCCGGGCGGATCGTATTGCGACAAGACCCTCGCCTGCCAGACCGTCGCGCCAAAACAAACCGAGGACAAGGCGATCTCCACCGCGGAATACAAGACCCTCGACGAGTGCTTGAAGGGTTGCCAAGACCCCGCGTGTCCCGACATCTGCAGCGCGCGTTTTACCGACACCTCAAAGAAGACAAATCGGAAAAAGACCAAGCGCTGATGAGCAAACTCGCCGCCAGCAAGACGCTCGTGCACACCGCGCGGATCACGGTGCCGACGGTCGTCGACGCGGTACTCGGGCGCCTCGATCCCGAGACGCTGGATCAACGCCTCTCGTCTTGGGCCCAAACAATGCTCGCGGAAGCGCGCATCACGATCGTCGTGCGCGGTCGCGAAAATTTGGGCGACGGAAGCGAGACATTCATTTTGATGTCCAACCATCAGAGCCACTTCGACATCCCCGTTTTGTATCGCGCGATTCCGCGACGCATTCGCATGGTGGCCAAAGCCGAACTGTTTCGAATTCCCCTCTTCGGACGCGCCATGGTCGCTGGTGGGTTTGTCAAAGTGGATCGACGTAACCATCAGCAAGCCGTGCAGAGCTTGCGCGACTCAGCGTCGATGCTCGATCACGGGACGTTCTTGTGGATCGCTCCCGAAGGCACACGGAGCGTCACGGGCAAACTCGGCCCGTTCAAGAGCGGAGGGTTTCACGTGGCCCTCGAATCTGGCCGACGCATTTTGCCGATCGCTATCGAAGGCACGCGCCTCGTTTTGCAAAGCGGAACCATCGATCTGCATCGTGGGCATCACGTGACAGTCACGATCTTGCCCCCGATCGACCCGCAATCATTTGGACCAAGTCGCCGCAAAGACCTGATGGAAGCCGTGCGTAACGCCATCGCTTCCGCGCTTCCGATCGAATCCGTTTGAGCACGTACAATGACGGTCAAAGCGTCGCGGACGCAGTCTCTTGCGCGTTGGTCACTTCGACGTCGTTGGGAGCGCGACGTAGTCGCCAAGGATTGACCGCATGTCGTCCAGAACCTTTGGGAAGGGGTTCGCCTTGGACAGGCGGAGGTGCACGATGCTCGAGCAGCCACGTCCAAAACGCTTCGGCCCACTTGGCACCACCTGCGCTGCTGGGATGAATCGAGTCGGGTTGACGCGCGATCTGCCCAGCGATCGCGTCGGAATCGAACACGAGGCAAGGTTTGGCGCGTTGTTTGATCACCTCGATGATGCCGGTGTCTTTGCGCCAAAGCGGAGGAGTTACCCAAACGCAAGGTGTGTCGCCAACGATCTTGACGAGGCGCGTCACAGCATCGGCGCGAGCCCACGGATCGGTCAGCGTCACTTCGTTGGCACCCAAAGTAATGATGACCAAGTCGGGATGGTAGTCACCGACGAGTCGCGAGAGTTTGGAGTGCCAAGTCGTCGTGTACGTGGCTTGTGCGGCGCGCACTTCGTACAAGGCTCCAACGGACTTCATTTTCGGCCGTAGACTCTGGGAAAACCCGGCATCGACAAACGAGTCGCCAACGTGAAGCACGACCGTACGCGGCTCGATCGGCAATGTTGCAGGAGGCGGTGGAGGTGCCGTTGCTGCTTCCTTGCTTGGCTCAGCCGACGCAGCTGGCTGCATGGCCAAAACATCCGAGCTCGTAACGATCGCTTTCGGTGTCGCCGTCGTCGAAGCACGGTCGTGCGCTGCTTCGGATGCGGATACGTGCGTTGCGCTGTCGCGCATGCCAGGCTGCACGCTCGTGGATGTACTGGAGGCGCATGCACTGACATTGCATGCACCGATGACGACAAGGGTCGAGACGAGTTTCGGTCGCTTCAGCATCGGGAATCTAGATTCGGCGCCGCACAGGATAGCCTGCGATGGCGCAGCAATGAACCGGCCATGAGAGGCCGCGATGCACTAGGATAGTCGAGGGCATGAATTTCACGTTGTTCGGAATCGATGTCGAGATCGAGTTCAGCTTTTGGCTGAGCTGCATCCTGTTCAGCTATCGAAGCGTCGACACATCAAAGGGTCTTGCGGGGCTTCTGCCTGTCCTCATTTGGACCGTCGTCTTGTTCGTGAGCATTCTCGTACACGAGTACGGACACGCGTTGGCGATTCGACGTCATCGCATCCAGCCCGAGATCACGTTGCATTTCATGGGTGGAAAAACGACGTGGCGAGCGCTCTTGCCTCTTCGTCGTATCGACCAGGTGATCATTAGTTTAGCGGGTCCGTTCGCAGGCTTCTTGCTCGCCGCCGTCATCTACGGCGTCACCAGAAACTACCCGCACGTCGTCGCCCGCCTGCCGGAGCCCGTTCAAGACACCATCGCCTACCTACTTTTCGCGAACGTTGGGTGGGGAATCTTCAATCTGCTCCCTGTGTTGCCGCTCGATGGTGGACACGTTCTCGAACACGCACTCGGCCCCAAACGCATACGGATCACCGCGACGATTTCGATGGTGGTTGGGGGTGTCGCGGCGCTCTTTTTCCTGCGACTAGGTTCCTTCTGGGCCGCGTACATCATGGGCCTCGGTGCCTTCCAAAGCCTTCGCATCTTGCAAGCAGGTGGCGTCGACATCGATGCGTCGGACATTCGCCCCCGCGCGCCCGCAGCAGAACCCGAAGCGATGATCTCGGGTGAGATTCGCTCGATTCTGAGTCGCGCTCGTCAAGCCGTAACTGATCAGGACTTCGCCAAAGCCCGCACTCTTTGTAACGAACTCTTGGCGCGGGCTCCCGAGGCCGAGAACGCGACTCCTTCCAATGCTCGGCGCGAAGCATTGGAGATCCTCGCTTGGGCCGATCTCGGTGACGAAAAGCTCGATGATGCAGCGAGCAAAATCGAAGAAGCCAAGCGCCTTGGGGACCTTGATGCCGCGCTGGTCGGTGCGGTTCTTTTTGCCAAACGGGACCTCAAAGAAGCGCGGCGCGTGCTGGAAGCAGCGCGATCGAACGGTGATGAACGAAAAGAAGTTCTTGGACCCCTCATTCAAATTTTGATCGAACAAGGCGAAGTCGCCCGAGCTGCCGCAATCGCTTACGACATCGTCGATTCACTCAGCGAAGACGATGCTCGACGCATGGCCCAATTGGCCTTCGAACACGCGGCGTTCGACTGGTCTGCGCGTCTTTACGAAGCAGCGTGCGACCGTCAGAAACAGCCTGAAGATGCCTACGAGGCCGCGCGTGCCCACGCCCAAGATGGTGCATACGATCGCGCGACGGAGATGTTGGAGAAAGCCGTGGCCGCCGGATTCAACGATCGCACCCGCGCTTGGTCCGACAAAGCTCTCGAAGCTCTCCGCGCTCGCAACGGCCTCGAAGCTCTCGTCCCTCGTCCTTGACGAACCTAGCCACAACGAACCTCAGCGCCCTGTGGATCCATATCCACCTGCGCCACGATCTGTTTCATCGAGTTCGGCAACCATCTCGAGCTCGGCTCGTTCTACCGGACAAATCACGAGCTGCGCGATGCGCTCACCACGCGTGAGCCGAAAGGGAACATCGCTCAGGTTCACGAGGAGCACTTTGAGCTCGCCGCGATAATCTGCATCGATGGTGCCCGGCGAATTGAGGACGGTCACGCCATGTCGCCAGGCCAAACCGGAGCGAGGTCGCACTTGGCCCTCGAACCCCACGGGAATTGCGACACTCAATCCAGTCGGAATCAGTTTGCGTTGCAACGACTCGATGACGACTTCGTCTTCGATGGCTGCGCACAGATCCATTCCTGCGGCGTTTGTCGTTTGGTACGCGGGCAAAGGAACTTCGACGTTCCCCACTCGTTTGCAGGGAACGCGCACGACGGCCCGCAACGTCACTTCTTGATCTTCTTTCCGAGCAAATCGCCAAAGGTCCCAAAGTTTCGCGGCTCGGGCTTTTTGGCCGGTTGCGGAGCCTTTTTCTTGGATTCGCCGGCGGGTTTGTCCGCGACCTCGGCGGCAGGTTCTGCGGCGCCGGTCTCTTTGAATTTCTCGAACGAGCTACGTTCTTCATCACGCGCGATGGCCGCGACCGAGAGGCGAATTTTGCCATCGGGATCGATGTTCACGATCTTCGCTTCGACTTCTTGGCCGACAACAAAGAGTTTCTTCAAGTCGGCTCCACGCGGCGTTGCGGTCTCCATGGTGGGGATGAGTCCGCGTCCGGTTCGTCCCTGCGTACCGGCGATCTGCACGAAAACGCCGTAACGCTCGACGCCCGTGACGGTGCCTTTGATGCGGGCCCCTTCGACGAGCAGTGGAGTTTGTCCTTTCGCACCCATGCCCATGGTGCCCGCGAAAGCTTCACCTTCGGCGTTGCGAACAGCGACGGGTGTGAGGCGGACTTGCCCTGTTTGGCGATCGATCGAGCTAATGGAGGCTTGCACTTTGCTGCCGACGGAAACGATGAGTTTTCCCTCAGCATCGGTCACGTCGGGACGCTCGAAGAATCCTTCTTGTTTTCGGCCGAGATCGGCAAAAACCGCGCTTTGTCCAACGGCGACGATGGTCACTTCGACACGATCGCCGACCATGATGTGCGTTCTTTCGCGGCGACTTCCGCCACCTTGTTCGAACAGAGCGCCAAAGGATTCCGATGCATCTCGAGATTCCGCCATAGGACGAGCCTTTTAGCGCGCATTCGCTTGTGGCGCGAGCATTCGGAAGAGACAATGAAACGAGAGCTTGGCTACGAACCGCTAAGAATAGGTGATCTGTTTTACCGATTCGCGGTTCATGATTTTGAACATAAGGTCTTCCCAGATCGAATCTTCGTGCTAGGGTGCGCGCCTCGATGTCAGGGGCAGCTTGCTCCGGATGTCCAGGGTCGATAGCTCAGTCGGTAGAGCTGCGGGCTTTTAACCCGTAGGTCAAGGGTTCGAGTCCCTTTCGACCCACCCAACGATAGTCAGTCACGAAGCATGCGCCGACGACGCCGATGAGAACGGTCCGTCGGCGTAGACGTTTTTGGGCCTGTCCAATTCGGGCCGTGCGGGGCGAGTCCAAGGGCGATGTGGTATTTGCAAGACCATGCCGACTCAAATGGAGCGACTGACGTCGCAAGATCTCGCCAACATGTCACCTGCCGAATTCGACGCCATGCCGTTTGGTATGATCCAGCTCGACCGCGAGGGCATCGTGAAAACGTACAACATGTGGGAAAGCAAGCTGGCTCGTCGTGATCCCAAGGACGTGATCGGCAAAAACTTCTTCACCGAGGTTGCGCCATGCACGAACGTTGCGGCTTTCCGCGGCAAACTCGACGAATTGCTGCTCACGCAGACCAAGAGCTACATTTTCGATTACGAGTTTTCATTTCCTTGGGGGCAACGAATGGTGCGGGTACGGTTTGTCATCGAATCCCCTAACGAACGATGGGTCCTGGTCACCAACGTTGGTTAATGTTGGTTAATGAGTTGTCCAGTAAAACCACTGGCGGCATTTCCAAGACCGGTTGATGCGCGATAGCGGGATAGATGATCGGGCGCGGAAATCTCGCTCGAAATCGTGACCTCGTCGTTTTTGGGGCTTCAATTTTCCCGCTGATTGTTGTACAACATGCAGGTGAAGATTCGCGCGGAGCTGCGAAATTTAAATAAATCGCGCCGCGGTGACGCATGACGGCACGACCATGAGCAACCAGTTCAAGCTTCTGCCGACGGATCGCGAGGACCCCGATGTGGCGCCTTGTCTTCTTTGTGCATTTCCAAAGCTCGTTGCCTTTCCCATTCCACGGATGGAAGAAGTCGTCGGCCGCGCATGGCTCGACGATGCGGGAATCGTCGATGGCGTGACGTCGCGCGAGCATATTTCATTTTCACGAACCGGTAGTCGATTGCATATCAAAGACCATCGTTCGCAAAATGGTACGTTTGTCGATGCCATTCGTTTGGAACCCGAGGTGGAAACCAGAATCGACGATGGGGCAATCATCCGAATTGGACAAACTATTTTCGTATATCGGGAAAGATTTCCGCTGAAAAACGCCCCGGAACCTCCGCTCGGTGAACTCGTGGCCCCGTGGGGTTTTCGCCAAATCCGCCAAGACTTGTTTGCCCGGACCTACCGGCCGGGTTTGAATGTTCTTCTCGACGGACGTATCGGCACCGGAAAAGAGTCATTGGCCAAAGAAGTGGCCCAAATACTGCGACCAGGAACGAAATTCGTGCCCGTGAATCTAGCCACAATTCCGCGGGACCATTACGAAGCTACCTTGTTCGGGTGGGAGCAAAATACCTTTACCGGTGCATTTCGAAAGAATGAAGGATTCTTGCGCTCGGCCGCAAACGGTACGGTTTTTTTGGACGAAATCGAAGCCTTGCCCGTCGACCTCCGACCCAAACTGCTCCGCTTTTTGGACCAACGCGAAAGCCAAGCCGTGGGCAGCCGCGCCGGACCGCAATCCACCGACTGCTTGGTCATTGCCGCGACAAACCACTCGCCCGAAGAATTACTCGCGAAAGATGCATTTCGAGCCGACCTCTTGGCCCGATTTCAATTGCGCCTCAAACTGCCCGCATTGAATGACCGCCCCGAAGATCTCTTCGCCATCATCGCCTCCAGGTGGCAACGCGTGCATGGAAACCTGGAACAGAACATCCCCCGCGTCGATGCCGAAGCCATTGAACGATTGATGCTTCAAGATTGGCCCGACGACGTCCGTGGCCTTTTTCGTTTCCTCGACAGCCTAGCTCCACGCACCGGCCTCACGAAAAGCGCACTCTACAAACTCAAACCCATCGAAACCCCTGCACCTCCCTCCAAACGCGGTACAGGCGAAGATCGTTGACCCAATACGGCAGCACGCGACGCTGCCGCCCCATTGCTCGAAATCTTCCCTTGACGACATCCCCAAGCCCCGGGTTTTTCCGGGCCATCACCTCCCGAATGCACGGCCGATTTCATCGACACCTATTCGAATGGTGACTTACAGTGTGAATGTACGCGCCGAACGTAGCGACACACTCATGTGAACCGTCGAATCCATATTATTCGCGTACGTGGCAACGAAGACGGAACGAATAAAGCGGTTCTTGCGCGTGACGCTTGGATTCGAGTCCAGACGCAGGCATGATTCCGACGCCCATGCGCCTTGGGGACCTGATCGGCGAGCGTTTTCTCGTGGAGCACCTGGCTGGCGTCGGCGGCATGGGAGAGGTCTATCATGCTGTCGATCAGGCCACGGGTGCGCCCGTCGCGCTCAAGGTTCTGCGTGAATTGAACCTCGAAAGTAGCGAGCGACTTTCGCAAGAGTCGCGCGTGCTCGAGACGCTCTCGCATCCGCACATCGTCAAGTACGTGGCGCACGGAATCACTCCATCTGGCGCGCCTTATTTGGCGATGGAATGGCTCGAAGGCGAGAGTTTGACCAGTCGTTTGGGTCGCGTCGGTTTGCGGCTCGAAGAGTCGGTGAAATTAGCGCGACACGTCGCGGAAGCGCTCGCAGTTGCTCATGCTCGCGGCATCGTCCATCGCGACGTTAAGCCGAGCAATTTGTTCTTGGAGCACGGCGAAATCGACCAGATAAAAGTGCTCGATTTCGGTGTAGCGCGCGAACATGGCGCAGGTCGACGCCTCACGCTCACCGGTTCGATCGTGGGCACACCTGGGTACATGGCTCCCGAGCAGGCCCGAGCCAACAAGCGTGTGGTCGATGCACGAGCCGACGTCTTTTCCTTGGGAACGGTGCTCTTCGAGTGTTTGACCGGACGCCCCGCTTTCGAGGGTGAACACGCCATCGCCGTACTCGCAAGTTTGCTTCTTTCCGACCCTCCACGTGTGCGCAGCATTCGTCCGGACATACCCGAAGAGCTCGAAGACCTCGTCGCGCGGATGCTGGCGAAAGACCCGGATGAAAGGCCGAAAGATGGGGCGGCAGTGGCCGCAGAACTCGCGGCCATGGGACCCATCGAAGGTGGTTCGACTCCTTTGCCTTCCGTGCGCCCCGAGGTGATCACGGACAGCGAACGCAAGTTGCTCTCGATCGTTGCGGCGCTGCCTCCGTCCAATGCGAGCTCGCAAGCAGCGATCTTGTCGCGTGAGCGAATCGCTATGATCCAAGAGGAAATTGCCCCTCTTGGAGCTCGAGTGGAAGAGCTGGAGGGCGGCGCGTTGCTCATTGGTTTGGTGGGTCGCGGCAATGCCACCGATCAAGCCGCTCATGCCGCACGTTGCGCGCTGCGCCTTCGTGCGCTCGCTCCAGAAACACGCATCGTGCTCGTGACGGCACGTGATGAAGACGCAGGACGACTGGCCCTCGGTTCCATCTCACGGCGGGCTGCAGATCTGCTGGAACTCGGCGAAGAAGCTGGTGCTGTGCGCATCGATGCTTCGACACAAGCGCTGCTCGATGTTCGGTTCGACATCAGTTTTGGTCCTGGAGGAATCTTTCTTCGTGGCGAACACGAGGTTGGTTCAGGGACCCGCACGCTCTTGGGCAAACCCAGTCCGTACCTCGGGCGAGAGCGGGAATTACGCAGCGTTCGTGACTTCCTGGAAGAAGGTATCGACGAGGGCAAACCCCGAGTCGCCTTGGTGATTGGTCCTCCGGGGATGGGTAAGTCGCGTTTGCGCCACGAGCTCGTCGAGCAACTACGTCGCGGCGCTGTGGAGCCGGCGATTGCGATTGGTCGCGGCGATCCCATCGGTGCTGGATCAGCTTTTTCCATTTTGGGATCGGCCATTCGAGCCATGGCGGGAATTGGAGTGAACGAGCCGATCGCGTCGCGAAAAGCGAAGCTCGATGCCCTCGTGAGCGCACACTTGTCAGGCGATGATCTGGTGCGCGTTCGAGCGTTCATCGGGGAAATGATTGGAGTTCATACGAATGAAGATCGCCCCGAGATTCATGCAGCTCGTCAGAACGCGACGATGATGGCCGAGAACATTCGCGATGCTTGGCTCGATTTCGTCGATGCTCACACGCAAAACGTACCGATCGTGTGCGTGCTCGAAGATCTGAACTGGGGCGATCGTGCTTCGATCAAACTCATCGACGCCGTGCTTTCAGCGCCTGGCGAACGACGATTCGTGGTGCTCGCATTGGCCCGCCCGGAGGTGCACGAACTCTTCCCGAAGCTCTGGGCGGATCGCGAGTTGCTCGAGGTTCGTCTTGGCGAACTAGGACGTAAGCCGGCGGAACGTTTGGTGCGTCATTTTCTTGGCGAAATGGCGACCGAAGCAGAAATCCAGGACATCGTGGATCGAGGTGCGGGCAACGCGTTTTACCTGGAAGAGCTCATCCGCGCCGTGGCGGAAGGTCGTCGCGACACGTTGCCAGACACGGTGCTCGGGATGGTGGAAGCGCGCCTGGTGGCGCTCGAACCCGAAGCTCGGCGGGTCTTGCGGGCGGCGAGTATTTTTGGACAAACGTTTTGGTGGGGAGGAGTCGCGGAGCTGATTGGTGAGGCAGCGTTGCCAGCAGGGCGCGTTGGTTTGCTGGATCGGCTCGTGGAACGCGAGCTCATCGTTCGGCGTCGTGAGAGTCGGTTTGCCCGCGAAGAGGAATACAGCTTTCGGCATGCGCTCTTGCGTGAAGGTTCGTATGCGATGCTGACGGATCGGGATCGCGTACGTGGGCACGCACTCGCTGCGGAATGGCTTCTTTCAATGGGTGAACCCGATCCCACGATCTTGGCGGATCACTTCGAACGCGGAGGCAACGTACCGCGAGCCGTCGAGTATTTGGTGCAAGCATCCGAGTTGGCGTTGGCGGCGGGAGACTTCACCGCAGCACTCGCGTTCACGTCGCGAGCGGAAGCGACAGGAGGAGCCGTCGAAGGAGAACTCGCGGCGGAAATTGCGGCAATTCGGGCGGATGCGTGGCACTGGAGTCATGACGCAGTCCGTTCGTACGATGCAGCGAGACAAGCCATCACGACGGCGCGACGCGGATCGAAATCCTACGGACGCGCGCTCGGAGCTGCGGTGAGCAGCGCGTTACTTTTGCGTCGGGGCGACGCGCTGGACATTTTGCTGGCGGAGTTGTACCGCGCCGAACCCGACGAAGACGCGATTCCCGTGCTTTCTTTCGCATATTCGTCGGCGATCATCGCGTTGCTGGTGATGGGTCGACGTGAAGTCGCCGAACGATTCTTGCAACGAATGAAGGACGTGGCGACGTCATCGCTTGGGCGGGATCCATCGGTTGCGGGACGCTTCGACTATGCACGCGGCTATTGGCATCGCGTTGCGGAACGTGACCCTTTTGCCGCTCTGGCCTTGGATCGGGAAGCAGCAGCGCACTTCACCGTGTCGGGCGATCGTCGTTTCTTGCCGCTCTTGTGGGCCAACATTGGTCTCGATCTCGTGCTTCTCGGCGCGCACGTCGAAGCGGAACACGAGCTTGGACGCGCGATGCGGAGCGCCACTGCCGGAAGTTTTCCCGCGGTTTTGGCGGGCACGTTTCAGACGGCTTTGCTGGTCGAGCGAGGGCAGTTTGCCCAGGCCGTTGCATTAGGAAAAACGGTTACGGAGCAAGCGGCGGCACAAGGAGACAGTTTGCTCATCGTCAATGTGCAATACTTTGTGCTCCAAGCATATTTGCGAAGCGGTGCTCTTGCGGAGGCTCGGGCGTTGCTTGACCAGATCGATCCGGTGTCGACCGATGTTCCAGGACGGGGGATTTGGATTCCGACGGCGCGAGCGGCGATCGAACTTCGCGAAGGACGTGCGGATCGGGCGCTCGAACTTACGGCGAACGCGATCGCGAACGCGGCGCGGTTTGGCATGAAGCACTACTTGGCGGACAGCGAGTTGTTGTTGATCCGGGCGGAGGTTTTGCATGCGGTCGGACAGAAAGCCGAGGCTCTGCAGACGCTTTCTCGGGCGCGGGACGATATCCTCGAGCGAGCCGGGCGCATTCGGGATCCAGCTTATGCAAAAAGTTTTGTCGACAAAGTGTTTGTCCACGCGCGAACAATGGCGTTGTGGGAAGCGTGGACGAAATCCGGCTGAACCGGGTGGATGGCCCTGACAACCGCTTTTTCGCTGTAGTTTGTCCAGAAACACGCAATCCACGACACACGAAACATGCCGTAATCGTGCACCCAGCTACGCAAAATTACGAAAACATGCAACTTTCTCGTGAGGTCAGATCGCGCTGCGCTACAACGTATTGTGTCAGCGGAATTGCGTGAGCGATTTCGCGGCGAAAGGTGCGGGCTTCTTGCTTCAAAGAGGCGCGTGAGGGTATACTGGCGAGCAGGCGTCGAGTAAACGTGACGGCTGCGGTTTTGGCG
>DAOMZH010000116.1:0-17624 GCA_035437985.1 Polyangium sp. (in: bacteria)
CGCAGCTTCGTTGTCCAGAAAAACGCTATCAATGACGACGACATTGCCACCAACGTGATAAATCGCGCCCCCACCTCCGTCGGTGTCCGTGCCCAGCGGAATCGATGTGCCCTCCGCATGTCCATCGCGTAGTGTCAAACGTTGCACCGTCAACGTAGGCGTCGTCGATTCATAGTTTTTCGTATCCATTGCGAAGATTCGATTCGTTTTTCCTCCACTGAGCGTGACGAGCCCCCCACCATCGACGATCGTATCGGCTTTGATGTTTTGCGCACTTTTCAACGTAATCGTCACGGGCGCTGAACCACAATTGAAAACAATGACCCCTCCTGCAGTAATTGCTTGCGAGAATGCAGCTTCCGTGCAGCTATCGGGAGTCCCCGTACCCACGACCGTTTTCGGATTCGAAACATCGGCCAGCGCAACTGGCGGCGAACAAATGCCCGCCGATCCCCCCGAACCTCCAGATCCTCCGGAACCCGCTGAACCACTGGAACTCGAACCAGAACCATTTCCGCCTTGGCCACCAGAGTTTGTCCCAGAACTGCTACTCGACGCCGCCTCCGTTCCACCTGCTCCGGCATTGCTTGTCGAATTCGACGAAGTGCCGTCGCCACAAGCGGCGAATGCTCCGGCCGTCAAGAATGGTAAAAAAGCGAATCCGAAACTTGACAAACGCATGGCCAAGACCTCCTGAAGCTCGAAAGATGACACGGTAGCACGATAGCGCCTCGAATTCGATCACTCCGGCCCTATACGAACGACATGTTTTGTGTTATTGGCGCTGTACCGAGCTGGAGGAGCGTTCGTTCATGAGGTGCAGAGAGACATCGTTTCAAGGATTGCGGCTCGAGCGCGTGCGGGCGTCGAAACAATTCGATGGCTCGGTTTTCCGCAATCCTACGGGCGTCACGCCGGGGCTCAAGGGCAATCCGCTTCCCGTGTTAGGCGAGTTTTTCTTTGGCGGCGGGCAACGAATGCCACCAGGGCCATTACCACTCGTCAAGCCTCATGAATCATGGCGCAATCGTGTGAATTCCGGGCTTCGAGTGACCTGGCTCGGGCACTCTACCGTGCTGCTCGAAATGGATGGTTTTACCATTTTGACCGATCCTGTTTTTGGCGAACGCGCCTCACCTTTGAAATTCGCCGGCCCGAAGCGTTTTCATCCCGTACCGGCAACCCTCGACGAACTACCGCCGCTCGACGTCGTATTGTTATCCCACGACCATTACGATCATCTCTGCCGCGAAACGATCAGCGCCTTGGGGAAAAAAGACGTGCCTATCGTGACGTCCCTCGGCGTTGGCGCGCGACTCGAAGCCATGGGCGTTGCGCACGAGCGGATCCACGAGCTCGATTGGAATGAATTCGTCGATCTTCGCGGATTACGCATTACCGCCACGCCTTGCCAACATTTCTCCGGACGCGGCACCGGTGATCGCAACAAGACCTTGTGGTCCTCGTGGGTCGTTCAGACAGACAAACGAAAAGTGTTTTTCTCGGGCGATACTGGGTTGACCGAACAATTCAGGACGATCGGCGCCGAGCACGGCCCTTTCGAATTGGTCATGCTCGAAGTTGGTGCATTTCACGAAAGCTGGGGCGACATTCATTTGGGCCCCGCGAATGCCCTCGAAGCATTTCAAATGCTCGGTGGCGGCACCTTGCTCCCGGTGCATTGGGGGACGTTCAATTTGGCCTTGCACGATTGGGACGAACCTGCTGAAACTCTCGTGCGTTTGGCCGCGGAAAAGAGTTTGCGGGTGCTCACCCCGCGGCTCGGTCAGGTATTCGAGCCGGCGCATCTCGATCGCCCAGCTTCGTGGTGGAAAGAAGTGCAAAAGAGCAAAGGATGACGTCGACCGAAGCTCCCCTTGCTGATGCTGTTTCGGCTCGACAGCGACGCATCGCCAAAATAGCCGTCGTCTCCGTCGTGGCGACGATGCTTTTTTTGGCATATCGTAATGGATTTTTTGCGCGCGTTTCCGATCCGCAGAGTTTTTCCAGGGCCATTGTCGAATTGGGAATCTGGGGCTACCTCGGTTTCATCTTGACCTACACCTGTTTGCAGCCTTTTGGTGTTCCAGGCACTGTCTTCATCGTTGCCGCCCCCTTGATCTGGCCCTGGCCCGTCGCGTTTGTCTTGTCCATGATCGGAACGATGGGAGCAAGCGTCGTAGGTTTTTCCTTTGCGCGCTTCATTGCCCGAGATTGGGTCTCCGCCCGGATTCCCGAACGATTTCGCAAATACGACGAAGCCCTCGAGCGCCATGCGTTTCGCACCGTGGTGACGTTGCGCTTGATTCTTTGGATGCCGCAAGTGCTCCATGGCTTTTTGGGCGTCTCCAAAGTGCCTTTCTGGACCCATTTCTGGGGTTCGTTTCTCGGCTACATTCCGCCGCTCTTCGTCGTCAGTTATTTCACGTCCGAAGTATTCGATTTATCCGGACAACTCAAACCCGGAGCATGGAAGATCATGCTGGGAATGTTTTTAATGTCGCTCTTTTTTGCCTTCACTGCCCGGCACGTCGAGAAATCGCTCGCCGCCCGCGCCAAGTAAAAAATCGTTTTACTTGTTCTCACCCGCCAAGCGCTCGGCTTCCGGACGGCGAAACCCTCGCGGATAGATTTTCAGGTAATCACGCGCAATGGCCGCGGCTCCCGCCGAATCTCCGCGCCGAGCCCGCGATTTCGCCCGCAAAAACATGGCATCTTCCGCCCGTCCATCTCGAGGAAAGTCCCGAATGAAATTGGCAAAGAGCTGATCGGCCCGAGCCTCGTCGCCTCCGGTGAAAGCCGACATCGCTTCGGCAAACCGCGGGCCAGCTTCGTCCTTCGGTAATGCCGAAGCACTCGCAACAGGGGCCGCATTTTCCGCCGGTTGCTCGGGACTGCTCGGCGCGGCACCATTCTGTGGACTCGCCGGCGTGCTTGGAAGCGCCGAGTTTGTCGGGGACGCAATCGTTGGCACTTCGGCGCTCGCGAACGTCGGCCCGATGGGAATCACCACGGGGGTTTTGGCTTCTTCCAACGATTCTGCTGTGTTTGCCGCCGATTCTATTTGGGGCCAATGGTCTCCCGCTTGCAGCAAACCATGAAAGTGTGGTACATCGAGCCAAACTTTTCCTTCGGTCACGACGACCGAACGAGTTTTACCGTCTGCGACATCGACGATGAATCGTGTTCCGCGCACTTCGATATGGCCATCGGGCATATCGACCAAAAAACGTTCTTCGCCCGCTAACCGTTCGACATGAAACGCGGCCGTTCCTGATTGCAACGTCACGCGTGATGTCGAAGCAATGGTTTCTGTTTGCCAAACAGCATTCGTCATGTTCGCGACGTCGAATACCGGCACATGAGTTGGCGTGCGCCCCGAGTATTGCCCATACAATCCCCACGCACCCAAGGCCACCGCTCCGGCCAATACCCAATTTTTCCAGGGCCGCGCTGCCGGTTTTTCCGCCAAGAAACGTTCATTCGCTCGACGCAAAAGGTCCTGCCGTGCCCGGCGATGTTCGAGCTCGGTGCGTTTTGGTTCCGGCAATTCGGACATTTTCCGCGTTATGTCCCGCAAAACCGCAATTTCGTCCGCGCAGTCTGGGCAATGCGCCGCGTGTCTCTCGAATGAAGCGAGGTCTCGAGATTCGAGCCGCCCGTCTTCGCGCGCTTCCGCTTGCCACGTTCTTTCGCAGCGGTGACGATTCATGATTCCTCCTCAGCCAAAAGCTCGCGCAAATCCAGGCGCGCATGATGCAATCGTGTCCACACGGTCGCGACGGGAATGGATAATGCCGTCGCTGCCTGTTCGCCGGACAATCCTTCGAGCGCCACCAAAATAAATACTTCTCTTTTCTTTGCCGACAACTTCGCCAGAGCCTGCTCCGCCTTTCGCGCCATTTCACTCAATTCATACGTTTCGTTCGGCGTGGGACCTCGATCCTCGGCTTCTGATTCGCGTCCCCATTCCGTCAATCGTTTTACGAGCCTTCCCACCGACCGCCGATGTCTGCGAACCATGATGACCGCAATGCCCGCGAGCCAGGGTTTGGCATGGCTACGTCCGTCGTATCGATCTGCAGCGCGCATCGCTTCCAGAAAGGTTTGTTGCACCAGGTCATCCACGTCGCCGGTGGCCACACCCAAACGTGAAATCACCCGGCGCACGTCTTGGGCATGACGATCGAAAAGAATCCCCAAAGCCCCCATATCTCCGTCGCGCATGCGCTCGAAGAGTCGTGGATCGGTCATTTCTGACTGCGATTCCCGACTTTTGAAGGATTTCGCCGTTGGGCTCATGGCGCGACCTCCATTCCTAAAATCAGCCCCAGACCAAACCGCGACAAATTCGGCAAGTCACGCTTGATCGTCCCATTCTCTCGAACTCCCCAAATGGCCATGTCGCCTTGCATTCCCAGGTACAAGCGAAGTTTTCCTTCTCGCGGCACGACGAGCCCCCCATAAAATCCTACCCGCGGTTGAAATGCATCAAGGTTCACGCGCCCCTTGATTGCTGGATCCGCATCCGTTTCTTCCCGAACGAGACCCACACCCATTGACGCGCCCAATCGAAAAACGCGCGGCCCGCGGACGAATCGACGACCGACCAGCAAATTCCCTTCGAACGAACGCATTGCGTAACCTGCCGGAGCAGATCCGGTCAGTAACATGTACAAAGGATTCAATTCCGCACCAATGCCGATTTCCCAGGGTGCAAATTGCATCGTCGCCTGCAGACCCATCACGGGCGCAAAAACGCCTCCGTCCAGACCCCATCGTCCACCTGTGAGTATATCAAAAAGCATTCGCGGCGCCGCAGATGTCGGCAAGGGCAATTTCGGAGCGGTGATTTCTGTTTTCGGGGGTGGCGCTGGAATGGGCGTGGGGCTGGACTTTTGCGGATTTGGAGCAGTTTCGAGGGGTTTTTCCACCGGTAACGTCACGAGCAACGCTTCGACCGTCGGCGCAATATCGTCGGGCGTATGCAACAGCCGCGCGGCAATGCGCCCATCCGTGGTCGTGAACGTGAGCAACGCATTACCTTCAGGCTGCACCTCGATACGAATCGAACGACAATCGTGTTGAAGCGTATCCTTGCCCGAGAGGAACGTTTCGACCTCGTGCGCTTTGTCGTTCCATGTCGTCACGGGCAAGGGCGGCTCGACTTGAATTGGGCAGGTGCCATTGCCACGCGCATCGAGGGCCCACACGCACATGCACGTGGCAATCGCCGAGGCTAGCAGATGTCGGAGCAGGAAAGGGGAGGGGGCCATAGAGGGGAGGGTGCATCTCTATTCGCCGCAGGCCAGGCGGACCTTCATCAAAGAAGTGATTTTTTTTCGTCGGCGGTCATCGGGCCGCCTAGGACAGGATCACTGTCCGTTTTTGATGCGCTTGATCTTGTTCCACACCGCGGTCGTGTGCCATCCGCCACGACCTTGAAGTGCTGCATCCTTCATCCAGCTCGCGACGGTTTGCCCCTCAAGCTGGCAATTTCGCGGCAATCTCCGCCCACGTAATGGTTTGTCCCGGCTCTTGGAGCACCACCGTGAAGATGTACGGATAATCAAACGATGCGACCGCGAGCTGCCCGCGGAAGGTCACCGTGCAAATCCCCCGATCCGTGTCGATCCACAACGTATCGGCGCGCAACGGAACGGCCGTTGCAGGATGTCCCTGATATCCGCAAAAAACTGCCGGGGTCAAACCCGGCAAACTCGTCACCAGACGCGGATATTCCGCGTGCAGGTTTTCGAGCATGATTCGCTCGTCGGGTCGAAGCGCTGGAATTTGTTGATCTCGTGGAGCCATCTGGAAAAAATAGGGGTCGAAATGGGCACCCAAAACTTGGCTCTCGATATGCTGCTCGGAGAATGTTCGCGCCCGGGCCCCGAGTTGTTCATGACGAATGGGCCACGACGCCGAAATGGGACCGAATCCAATGGCCGGAATGGGGGCGTCGGGATGAGGCAAGAAAAACCCTTTGGGCATGATTTGTGGCAAATGTCGCGTGCCATAAGCCGGGTCACGTTGCGCAGGCATCCCGATCGGATTCCATGTGTCGATTCCCCCCGATGCTTTTTCGTAACGCAAAGGCATCGAAGCAAATGCGGCACCTTCCCGCGTCGTGCCATCGGGATACAATACGCGAGAACCGTAGACCTCGACGGATTTATCAATATCACCCACCACCAATCGTGCTGCAACGGTCCGCGCCACTTGCCTTCCCGGAGCGAAGGCACTGCCCACGAGCATCACGTCCGCGCGAGGTTTGAACGGAACCATGTCATTCGGTCGCTCCACACCCCGCGCTGGATCATTGTCATAATGAGATTCGCCATATTGGATGGGCTCTTGTTCGGAAGACAAATTCGATATCGTGGGCGCAAGCTTGAACGTCGCTTTGCAAATGACTGCAATCGCATAGTGTCCTTCATGCGGGAAAAAACGCAAAAGCGCTGTGGAAAGTGAACAATAGGAGCGTAGTTCCATGGCGAAAACCAAAACGTCCGAAACGGAGGTCGTCGTGGAGCATAAAGAAAAACGTTACGACATGTCAACAGCCGATCACACTACGCGCGTATGTAGGCGGCAATCCAGCAAACTTCGCGCTTGACAAGTGGTTCTTGCTTGACGAACCCCATCGAATCGGATTCCATTTCCCCTATGGCTGCTGCCAACGACCGTAGCCCCCAAAGTGAGTCATCGCTGGGATTGCAGAGTGCATTGCTGCAATTCCCACACCACGAACGTTTTTTGGGTGCCCTGTTCGACTACGCTCCTTATGGCGTTTTCATTACGCGTCCCAATGGTCGGATTGCTGCTTGCAACGACCATGTTTGCCAGTTGATTGGATATTCGCGGGACGAGATCGTCGACCATCATTTTAATGAGTTCACCCATCCCGACGATCATGCTGTGGGTGTCGACGCGATCCGCACGATAATCGCGGGAAAGCTTGCACATACTGCCTTCGAAAAGCGATACATCCACCGCAATGGAGACATCCTCTGGCTCGAGATCAACATTGGTGTGGTTCGTGATGACCAAGGAGCGGTCGAATTTTTCGTCACGACATTTAATGACATAACTCATCGCCGCCAAGCTGAACGCGATCGGGTCGCCGCACAAGAAGCCATCATTGAAGGCCAACGTGAAGTATTGCGCCAGATATCGACCCCCCTCATGCCCATTGCCGACGGCATCATTGCCATGCCGCTCGTGGGCCCCGTCGATCGCGATCGTGCGCAACAAATGCTGAGCGCCCTCATGGACGGCGTGACGTCTCATGCGGCCCACACGGTCATCATCGATATCGCTGGCGTTCCGAACGTCGATACCGAAGTCGCCGAGCTTTTGGCCCAAGCCACGCAAGTCGTCAAATTACTCGGAGCGGAAGCGCTTTTTGCTGGCATCCGTCCCGATGTAGCTCGGAACATTCTGGCGCTCGGAGTTGATTTGACCAGTTTTCAAAGCGCCGGCAGTTTCCAAAGCGCCATTGCTTTGGCCCGCCGGCGCAATCGTTCCCGCTGAACGTCAGGACCCCGCGCGATACTTATTGCGCCACGCAATTCAGCAGAATTTCTTCGGTCCGGGTGCCCTTCGGTTTCACCACTTCAATCACGGCCGTTTCCGTCCCATCGAACGATTTCGTGATTTTGACCTCGCGCCCCTCCACCGTCGCGTTGATCGTTCCCGTCGGACACGTATGTCCGCCCTCGGCCAATTCACACGTCGTCAGGTTCACCAGCTCCGCATGCACGACCTTGTCGCCCTTCGTGATCGTCGCCGTTCCATTCACCACACTGCAATGCGTGGCCTTGTCGACGTCAATCACGTGATCCGCAATGCGCGTGACCTCCTCCCCATCTGATTTCGTCACGCTTTTTTCGCCATGCCAAACTACATGCCGCTTCTCACCATCGAATGAGATGTCCGCACTCGCGTGCCGCGTTGCCGGTTGCCCATCAATCGTCAGCCACACGCTTTGATGATCCGCATGCAACGTTCCGTCGTCATTCTTCGAAAACGTCACCGTAATTTCGCCGCTCTTCGTATGTCGCCCGAAACGCCCCGTGCAATTGTCCAAAAACACATGCACCACGTTCGGGTTTTCCGCATCCTTCACCCGCGTACGACACCCATCTTCATCCGATTTCGCCACCAATGCATCCGCCATCGCCGCCGGATCCGGGGCATTGGTTTGTTCGAGCGCCGTCGGAGAAAGCCCAAAATCCAGGGCCGATTCATCCGTGCCCGTCATCTCTTCCACGTCCTCAGCGCCGCTACAAGCCGCAATGCCCAATACAACGCAAGCGACCAAACCCGAACGAATCACCAATTGGCTCATGATTTCCTCCTATCTACCTACCTGCCCCCTGTACGCCGCTCGCCCCAACCACCTTCAAATAATTTTTTCTTTTCTACCCAACCCCAACCCTCCGTTCAGAGTGTGAAAAAAATCACGATCGACGTGCCGAACCCGAGCACCGGGAAGATCGTACGGACGATACAAACGAGCTTTGCCAGGGCCCTCGGTTCGCGAGACGATACCCGCGTGCAGGAACGGATCGTCGTTGCTTTCCACGGGTCTCCCGACGTATTGCGAGACCAGAATGCAGGTTATTTCGAGCACGCGCTGGCGATTCGCACGAGTGCCGAAGTTTACGGAGCTTCCCTCTGTGCTTGGTCCGGAGAAACTTTCTCCTTCGATTTCGGTTTGGACGAACTCGACGAAGCCCTGTCTTTTGCCATCGAACATGTACACGACAAACACTCCGGCCTCCGTTTCGGAGTAGGTATCGCTCAGGGAAAATTACGCGAATTGATGGATCGAGGGTCCCTCACGGGTTTGTCATGGGGAACGGCAACGGTCCTCGCCGAACAACTCGCCCGTCTCGCGCGACCTGGTGAAGTCCTTCTCGATCCCGAAATGCCTGGCGTACGCTCAGGCGATCTGCTCATGAGTGGCAAGCGCGGCGTCGAGCTGCGTGCTGGCGTGATCGTCCGCGGCCACCGTCTCGATGTTGGTACACCGTATCGCCGCGATGCCCTCGCGAAAGTGGGTCGACTGCGTGCAGTTCCGCCCCTTGTTGGTCGTGATGCCGAGCTTTCGCGAATCAGTGTGCTTCCTGGATTCATGGGCATTCTTCGCGCGCGTCCCGGGGCTGGAGGCACGCGTATGTTGCAGGAAGCTCGCCTGAAGCTCGCGGCGCCACGCAACCTCGCCCTGCATCCCGCACACCTTCCGCGCGAACCTCTCGCCGCCTTGCGTGCAGCGCTCGCGCGATCCGTGTCGACCGAGCGTCTTCCCAACTTGTCCCAAAATCAACTCGAAGTGCTCGATGCGATCATTGCCGGTCAAGGCACATCGTCTGAAGCTGCAGCCGAGCTTCTCGATGCGTGGCTGGCGCCTGTTGATGGGCGCGGAGGTTTGCTGACGATCGATGATGTTCATCTCATCGACTCCGCAACGCTCGATGTCGTTGAGCTGGCTGTCGTGGCCAAAGGGTTTGCCCTGATCGTACGGACGGGTGACGACACCCCCTTGTCCCCATCGCTCGCGAATTTGCCGACGATGTTCGAGGTTCCGATAGGGCTCTTGCCGTTTAGCGCGGCGGTTGCGTTGGCGCGCGGATTTAGTGGCGATGCGATCTCCGACGACGCAGCTCGCCGCTGGGCAACCCGAGGTGCAGGTTTACCGCTCGGCATTCGCGAAGCTTTGGCGGAGGGTTTGTCCTCGGGTGAGCTCCGTTGGTCTGGCGAAAAAGCCGAGCCGCGTGGACCGACGAGTGGCCGGGGACGGGCAGCAGCACCCACGACCTGGATGCTTCGTCGTGCTCGTCAGTTGTCGACGGGAGCCCGAGCATCGCTCATCGCGCTCGCGCTTTTGGGTGGCGATGCTCCCATACCGACGATCGATGCGATTGCATGTTTGATCGAAGGCCCAGGCGCTCGTTTCAACGCCATCGAATCAACGCTCGTCAATGGCGGTTGGGTTCATTCCCCCGAACCTGATTGGGTTGCGCTCACGTCTCGTTCGCTGAAAGAAGCCCTCGAAAGCTCCCTCGACGCCGGTTCGCGCGTGATGTGGCACCGCATGATCTGGCGCACGCTCGAACATCACGTCAGCACGCTTGGCCTAGCGGAATTGGCGTATCACGCTGCCCATGCCGAAGAAGAACACATCTCGGCAGCTCTCGCCGCCTCCGCGGCGTTTGGCGCGGCAAACGTAGGCTTGAGTTTGTCCGCAATGGAGCTCGCCACGGAAGCACGACGGCACGATCCTGAAATCGAGGTTCCCGAGCTTCCTCAAGCTGCTGGTTACGAAGAGGACGTCACGCCCATCGAACCAGCCGCTGCCATTGCGTCGCTCATTGAAGCGACCATTGACGAGCTTCCCATTTCGATTGCAGGGATGGCGCCCATTAGTCTCCGGGCCCCACCGGAATCCATGCCCATGTCGTCTCCGCGACCGAGTGTCGCGGATGCATTTGCTGCTTTGCGGGCGGATCCGGCCATTGAAGAAGACCCGGACCTCATGGCGGCTCGATTGCCCCGTTTGGCGAAACAAGCGCTTATCGAAGGAGACCTGGGGACGCTCGATCAAGTGCTTTTGAATTTGCGCGTCACGGGCGAGCATGACGCCCTCGTGGAACGAATGGGCGCATTCCGGGCTTTGAGCAAAGGCAACCATGCCGATGCATTTCGCAAATTGCAGGCAGCCGAAGAAATCACTGGGCGCGATATTCGGCTCCGTTTGTCCTATGGCATTGCGTTGGCTTCCGTTGGAGCGGTGGATGGCGCTTTGCTCGAAACGCTCGAAGCTTTGGCGCAAGCCCGTCAAGAACGCGATGAACGCGGCGAACAAGCCTGCGCTCGATTCTTGGCGTATTTGTCGGCTGCAATGGGACAACCGCGCGAAGCCTCGGTATGGACGCGCGTGGCCCAAGATGCCGTGGAATCAGGACGCTGACAACGGCACACAAATCGAATTGGTGTGGATTGACTCGAACCTCCCCACCAATTCACATCGTGAGCAACTGCGCATGCAGCCATTGACAGCCCGTGACTTGGCGATCAATACCCAGCCATGATCGCGACCGAAGATGCGCCGAAAACCGTGTTCCAAACGCTTGGGCCCGTCTTCAAGATCGTCCTTGTCGTCTTGACCCTGTTCGGCACTCTGGCGACGGGCTTTTTCTACAAACGTTACGCCGACGTTTGGCTCCGTTCCCCCCCACGGATGCCCGCGTGTGTGTTGATTACGCGCCGCCTGCTTTCGCACGAAGAATCCGTCAGCGGTTCCATTCCCCACATGACTCCCGATGGCAACATGATCTACCTGCGTCCAGCAGAAGATCGCGCCGTCCAATGTATGGGCCGTTTGTCGAGCTCCGCCGCTTCCCTTCTCGCCGCGGCTTTTGCGGAGGTTGATCCAGACAAACGAGCCCGCGCCTTGGTGGCGATTCCCGGGCAGCAGATATCGGCAAACCCGTCCGCCGATCCGGAAGCATTGGCCGCGTACCTCATCACCTCGGCGGCCTTGCGCCCTCTACCCAAGACCGACGACCTCGAAAATCTCCGCAGTCATCTCAATACACACAACGCTTGTCGTTTTGCCATGCGTACGCCTTGTCCAAGCCGTCCACCCATTCCCATGCCCGTATGGATGTTCGGCGTGCCCTCGTTCGTAGGCCTTGTCGTTTCTTTTGGTTGGGGCGGCCAAGCCATTGCGATTCGCGTCCGTGATTGGTTGGAAAAACGTCGCCTCGCCAAAAAACCGCCCACCAAAAACGCCAAAGACGTCAAATCCAAAAAGACCAAAAAGTCCAGCAAGGCCGAATCTACCGCGACAAACGCGCCCCAAGAAGCCTTCGAGCCGGTCGAAAAAACGGACAAACCCGGCGAATCTTGAACCTCAATCGTCGAGCATGTCGTCGATGATCTGAGCCCTCAGTGTCTCGAGAGCGCGCAAGTCGCTCGCTGCGGCATCGGGCACAAGGGGTTTACGCGGCCAAGCCAACTGCAATTCCCCCGCATACCAATACACGTGTTGTGGATCGATGTACCCGTGACCTTCGCCAGCAGCACTCGCCGCCTCGACCGCTTGGACAAACCGCTCGAATGCGTCTCGACGAACCTTACGCGGAGCATCGGCCAGCGCCACTCCAAGCGGAGGCGACAACCAAATTTTTTGTGCCGTTCGATCCACGAGCAGCACCGTGGGCAACATCGGATGTCCGGCCCGGGCAAACGCGCGCGCGCGGCGCAACGAGTCGTCGTCCAAAGGCACCACAATCACTTCCCGATCGAGCCATTCATCGTGTCGCAAACTCGCCATGTCCCGACCATCACCCAAAGCCCGCGGCGCTCCGGTGCGCTCCGCGCCTTCTTTCCTTGGCTGAACTGCGATGTTTGTCCGGGGCGCCCACGTTGTCGGGAGTTTGTCCGGCCAACGTAACGCCGACAGTAGCCGTCGCGCATCGAAAGCATCCGCGGGTCGCAGAAACGGTTCTTCCGCGAGCAGCCGCGCCAAAGCAGCATCATGCGCTGGTGTGAGTTCTGCGTTTCGTGAACTCGGCGCGCCCGCTTCGGACCAGCTCCCTCGATGCGGCTCCGCTGCTTCACCGGTCAGCAGCTCGTACAACATCGCGCCTACGCCATAGATGTCGCTCGTGATCTCGGCCGGCTTCCCAAGGCGCTGCTCAGGGGCCATGTACGCGTACGTTCCAATCGCCCCAGCCGTTGCCGTGCTCGACATATCGCCCAAATGCGCGGCACCAAAGTCCGACAACATCGCCGTTCCCGCATCATCGAAAAGTACGTTCGCAGGTTTGATGTCGCGATGCAGAATCCCCAGTCGATGCGCCTCCCCAAGGGCCGAGAGGACGAGTAAAACCACCTCGATCGCTCGCGCTGGAGCCATCGGACCTTCGCGCATCTTGTCCGCGAGCGACCCTCCGCGCATGTACATGAGCACGATCGCGGGTCCTTCTGGCACGTACTGGCGGAGCGGAACGACGTTTGGATGGCGCAACCTTTCGAGCGCCCGGGCTTCGCGTTCGAATCGTTGCAACGCATCACGTCCTGCGCCTTCGATGAGCCCCGCGAAAATCTTCACGGCCACACGTTCACCCGTGATGCGATCGGTCGCATCCACAAGCCGCGCATGGGCCGACGTGGCGATCTCACGCGCCACCGCGTAGCGCCCATAAAGCACCACCGCACCAGGCGCTTGCGCATCGACCTTCGTTGTCGTGACGTTTGTCCCGGGCGCTTCGTCCGTCACGCCAAGCCGCTTCATCTCCTCGCGCGTTTCCCGAGCTGCATCGAGCAGGCCCGTTTGCTCGAACGCCCGCGCCAGCAACGGCAACGCGTTTCGTCGTTCCGGCGCCGAAACATCGATCCGTTGCAACGTCTTGATCGCTTGTTCGACCCGCCCATGTCGCGCCAAGAGCGCCCCCAATGCGAGTCGCACGGCGGCATCGTCAGCATTTCGGCGCAGCGTCGCTTCCAGCGCTTTCGCCGCGTCTGCAGGTTTACCCGCCTTCTCGAAATGGGCTGCCGCATCGAGCGCCTGATTCGCCAAGACAAACGCCTCGGCTGCTTCGACATGCGCATCGAGCCGCGCGTACAACATCGCCGCGTATCGATGGGCTCCACGTGCACCGAGATCGATCGCAAACCCCAGCGCCTTCAGCCGCTGCACATGCGTCGCGATCTCGTCCATGGCTTGCTGGGCCGTCGCATCGTCACCCCCGAGAGCCGCCAAGCGCAACGCTCGCCGAGGATCCTTGGCGAGCAGAGCTTCTCGAGCCGCTCCTGAAAAATCACAAGCCACTTCGAGACGCCGCGAAGCTTCGAGGTGCGTCTTGACCAACGCATCGTCGTTCTCGTTGCGCTCGTCGAGATCGTCGCTCATGACGTTTTACCGAGCAGGGTTTGTCTTGAAGTTACGGGGTCGACGCCGCGATCGTTGCTTTACCAACGATGGAGAAGTCGAAGCGAAGTTCGGCATCATCGATGCCGGTTGCGCTGAATTGACCTTTGCGGGTCCGATGCACAGCGACGGTTACGACAGTGGGCAAAACGCCCCAAACTTTGCTCGTCGTCGCGCTCGCGGGAAGAACTCCTTCGCCAGAATCCTTGTAGGTGCAACGAATTCCCGTGCCGCTTTCGGCTGTCAGATCGACGTAGATGCGATCGTCTTCGTGTTTGTCCGCAATGCGCCAGGCGATGTTTGTCGAGGCGTTTTCTTCGAGCAGGACACTTTCATTCAAATCGACGTTGCCGATACGCACACCATCGGGGTTTGCCGGAGCATCGGCACCGATGGAGAACTTGTCGAGGACGTTCGAGCCAGTGCTTTCCAGGACGTACCGTCCCGGTGCAGGAAGGTCACTGCGGGCATCACGCGAGGTGTAAAAAACACCAGAAATCAGGCCGCCAACATCAGGAAATGCGCGGGTGGCGAGCGGCATGCTCGTCGCTTCGGCCTTGATCGACAAATCGCCAACATCGAGCAATTCGACTGCGCCAAGACCCGAAAGCGTCGCTGGTTCATCTGTTCCAGCCGACGTACCGAGCGCCCGACATTCACCATCCGGGGGCAAATCCAACCACGAACCACCAACGACGCGTTCGGCAACGTCGAGATCCGCGCTGGCTCCCAGCCGCATGAATTTCGCCGAAACGTTGGTCTGCACAAACTGTGCCCCAACTGTCGAATCCGCCGTGGAATCCGCGGCAGTTCGCTCGACGAGCACAATGGCTTGGGTCGTTTGGCTCGCCGCAACGTTTACGGAATCTTCATCGGCGGCATCAACGACAGGGGCCGCACAGCCAGCCACGAAAACGCCGATGAAGGCGAGCAACGTGGACGGCGAGCGGGTCGATGAACGCATGGATCTCAGTGTATGGCGCATCTTTGCCAACGGCAAGCCTCTCGCGCGAACTTGCGCGATTCAGAGCGTGGCTCTCAGAACGTCAGCACCAGCGCCCCTGCGGGCGTCAGCGTGAACTGGTTGAAATCCACCTGCAGTGTCTTGGCGACATCCGCATCGACGAAATGAAAAGCCCCACCTAGCTCCATGGCGACGTGCACTTGCCGAAAACCCACGCTCAGCCCAGCAACAAACCCAATTCGCGTGTCTCGAGCGGAAAAATCAGTCCCATCATCCAGCTTGCCCGAAACGAACGAAATCCCCGGACGTGGTCCAATCCATGCGGAATAAATCCCCGCAGTACTCCGCCAACCAAAAAGAAACGGAACGTCCACGCCGCCACCCAAAAGCGATTGTGGCTGTTGTCCATTCCCTTGCGGCCTCCCCAAAAGCAGAAGCTCGCCTCCCAGGCCGATCGACAAGGCGTACGAGTTTTTCTTGTTCAACGAAAACGCATGCCGAGCATCGAGACGAATCGCTCGTCCCGAATACGCCAAACCTGCTTCGTTCGAGCCGGTGATTCCTACGCGCGCGGCAACCCACGGGGCTACTGCGGGCGCGATGGTCTTGTTTTGAACTTCAGCTTCGCGATTGACTTCGCTCGTGTCGATCGCGTTCGGCAGGTCTTGCAAGACCGCCTGTCCTGACAAACCTGCGCCCACGGACACTCGTCCGGGAGGTAAAACCTGGACAGAATGGAGGAGGGGCAAACCCCCGCCGCATCCAAGCGTGCTTGCTCCACACGCAACGATGAAGGTCGTCAGGAAAAACGGGGTGGGTACGTTTGGTCGTTCCACTTGGACAATCGTACCTTGGGGTTTGGGGCGAAGGACGCCAAAGTCGATCCGAAGCCCCAAATGTCAAAACCGGGGTTTGGGGCGAAGGACGCCAAAGGCGGTCCGAAGCCTCAAAGGTTCAAACCGGGGCTTTCGGGGCACCCCGAACATCAAGAGAAGCGCTTAACGAGCCGACTTGCGACTACTTGCGGAAACGCGAAGGGAATTCGTTCGCATGCGCCTTTTTCTTCAGCTCACCGTCGTCGGGGTGCAGCTTCAACGCCCGCTTGATGAGCACCGGTTCGTCTTCACGAATCTCGGGATTCGGCAAGCAGCACTCGACGGGACACACGGCCTGACAAGCTTCGTGATCGTAAAAGCCGACGCACTCGGTGCACAGCTCCGGGTCGATCACGTAGATCTCGTCGCCTTCGCTGATCGCCTCGTTCGGACACTCCGGTTCACAAGCGCCGCAGTTAATGCAATCTTCTGTAATGTGGGTTGCCATGGGGGTCGTTTGTCTTTCCGGTATCCGGTCCGGAAGTTCCCGGTATCTAGAGGTCGTCGCCCCGTCTGTCAATCGAGTGCTCGGGGCAGGTTTGGCAACCGAATCGCGATCGAGTTCCCGGTTGCGCGCAATGTTGTTTGGGGCGAAGAGCGCCGTAGGCAACTCGAAGCACCAAATGTTCGAACACAGGTTTGGGGCGAAGAGCGCTCCAGGCGACTCGATGCACCAAATGTTCAAACAGGGCGCGTATCCTGACGCCTCGAGGGCGAGTCGTCCAGAGGCTCGTGGGGTGTTCATCGCTGATCGACCCTGGATGCGTGCTTCCGTGTCGTTGCGTGGTTGCGCGTCGCTTCGCCCGCCGGTACTACCCCTCTGCTGTCATGCAACGAATCCAAGTGGCTCGGATCGCTCTCGCTGCTTTCGTCGCACTCGTCGTTCTCGACGGTTGCTCCCCGAAAATTGGTCGCGAGTGCACGACATCCCTCGACTGTTCGCAACAAGGCGATCGTCTTTGCGACATCACGCAACCTTCGGGTTATTGCACCATCTTCAACTGCGAACCTGACAAATGTCCCGAGGGAGATGGCGTTTGTGTAGCGTTTTCGTCGCAGGTCGATCCGGCATGTGGTTCGACCGACGACGTGAATTGGGGTCGTTTCGAGCGCACGTACTGCATGGCTGGCTGCGAAAGCAGTGATGATTGCCGTTCGGGATACGAATGCGCTGCGCCCTCGACACGTGATGGCCGCATCCTCGACTTCACTCCGCTCGCGCAAAAAATCTGCGTGGTCAAGACGTCTGCGCCTCCGGTGAGCACCGAGATTCCTGCGATTTGTCGTCCGCCCGAGGTCGACTTCGACCTCACGCCGTACACGCCTCCTGACGCAGGTGCGCCTGACGCTGCAGGTGGTGCTGGAGGTGCTGGAGGTGCTGGTGGTGGTGCGGGTGGTGCGGGTGGAGCTGGCGGCATGGGCGGAATGGGCGGCATGGGCGGCGGGCCGTGACCGGTTTTCGCAGCGTTTGAGACGAAATCGTTTGAGCACGAAGTAGATCGCGGTGGGTGCGTTCGATGGGCGTACGACCGAGGGAATCGTTGGTGCACAAATGTTTTCGGGCGTCGATGAAAATCGTTGGAGAGCAAAAGGGTTGGTCGGGAGGAACGGGGAGGCGTCCTCGGGAATGTTCCTTGCCTGATAGAGCGTCGCCGAAGGGATGGCGCGGAGGGTCGTGGCGATCCGCGTCGCTCGTTTTCCTGTGTTGCACCAACCTTGCGTTTCGAACTCGGACGCGCATATCATGCTTGCCCATGCGATCGGTGTTTTCGTGGATTCATTTGGCGGATTTTTCGGATCTTGGTCGACGAGTCGGCAGGGGTCGCGCGAACGACCCGAC
>DAOMZH010000117.1:0-3827 GCA_035437985.1 Polyangium sp. (in: bacteria)
TGTGTCCGATCGTGCCGACGTTCACGTGGGGCTTGGTTCGATTGAATTTCTCTTTAGCCATCGAGCTGTCTCCTGACGATTGCCGACCCAAGCGGTCGCGCGAGCGATTCCTCAGTCCTTCGCGGAGCCCACCATCGGGATTGAACCGACGACCTCGTCCTTACCAAGGACGTGCTCTACCAACTGAGCTAGGTGGGCAATTTGTGGCCGGCGGAGCGGGCGACCGGGTTCGAACCGGCGACGATCAGCTTGGAAGGCTGACACTCTACCAACTGAGTTACACCCGCGAATTTCGAAGCTTTGGGTTTGACCCCTCGGCTTCCTCTCTAAATCTACCAAATCTAGCAAACCGGCCTTGCTGGTCGAAACACCTTTCGGTGTTTCGGTGGAGGGTGTTGGATTCGAACCAACGTAGGCATCGCCGGCAGATTTACAGTCTGCTCCCTTTGGCCGCTCGGGCAACCCTCCATATTTTGACTGCAAACGATCTCGTCTTCTTTCGTCTTCGCTTCTTCCGAATTCAAATCGTTTGCTACTGCTTCGGTTTGTCTCGTACCTCCTACATCCCTCTGATCCAGTTCGCTCGTTCGTTGCGTTTGTTCTCAATCCGTTTTGGGGTTTGTCCCCATCTGATCCGCTGCGGAGCTGACGAGGGGACTTGAACCCCTAACCCCCTGCTTACAAGGCAGGTGCTCTACCGATTGAGCTACGCCAGCACGTCCTCCTCGAAGACAGACCAGTCCCGGCGAAGGGGAGCAGGCTCTTAGCCCCTTGCAAGAGGCATGTCAAGAGTCGATGCACGTTTTGTTTTTCGCCCATTCCGAAATGCCGTTCGGAACGAAGCCCTCGCGATCTCGTGCTGCCGTGCATGTCTTCGTCTGGTCTCTCTCTGCCACATGTTCATCCGGCGTGCCGTGCAACTTCGTGCCCGGACCGTCAACTTCTTGCACTCGTTGCTTGCCTCTTGCGATCCTTCGTCGAACAGCACGCACAACTCGCCGCATTCGACACAACGAATTCGAAGTGGGCGGCGGATGAAGACATGGGGTAGAGGGTCTTACGCATCATGGAGTGTCCCACCTGCAACCACCCGAACGTCGACGGAGCACGGTTTTGCGCCAAATGCGGCGCACCGCTCCCAACACCCACCTCCGAAGAAGATCCGCTCATCGGATCGATCGTCGGCGGCCGTTATCGCATCACCGCGATCCTTGGCGAAGGTGGCATGGGACGCGTCTACACCGCCGAACAACAGATGGGCACCACGGTGCGCAAAGCCGCAGTCAAAACGCTGCTCGCGCAATACGCAAAAGATCCTCAGGTTCTTGCGCGCTTCAACCGTGAATGCGGCACCGTCGCCGAGCTCGAACATCCCAACACGATCAAGGTTTACGACTTCGGACAAACCAACACCGGCGAGCTCTACATCGCGATGGAATTGCTCGTCGGCACATCGCTCGAAGAAGCTCTCGAAAAGGGCGGAGCGATGCAGCCCGAACGCGTCGAACGCATCATCGGTCAAGCTGCTGGATCACTCCAAGAAGCGCACGACAAAGGCATCGTTCATCGCGATCTCAAACCCGCAAACATCTTCCTCACCAAACGTGCGGGCGAAGATGACTACGTCAAAGTTCTCGACTTCGGCATCGCCAAACGCGCTGAACGGCCCGACTCGAAAGAACAAAAACTCACGCAGCAAGGCACGGTGCTCGGAACACCTCCGTACATGAGTCCCGAGCAGTTTCGCGGCCAAGAACTCGACAACCGCAGCGACATCTACTCACTCGCCGTCGTGACGTACGAGATGCTCACCGGCCGTTTGCCCTTCGACGCAGACACGCCGTGGGCCTGGGCAACGCAGCATCTGACGCAACAACCGTTTCCGTTTGAAATAACTCCCATCGGGGCAAACGTGCCGCCGAAGATGCGCGCTGCGATCCTTCGTGGTCTCGAGAAGGATCGCAACAAGCGACAAACCTCGGTCAAACAGTTCTTCGAAGAGCTCTCGATGGGTGGTGCTCGCATGGGTGCACCCATGACGGGACAACAACCCGTGCATGGTGGTGGAGCATCGATGGGTGCAATGCCCAGCGGGCAAATGCACAGCATGCAGAGTGGTCCGATGGCGAGTGTTCAAGGTCGTCCAGGCGCAACACAGATCGGCGAACCTCTCTTTGCACAGCAACCAATGGCCCCTGCAGGTCGCACCGTGATCGACACTGGAACGGGTCAATCGGCAGCGATGAGCATGACGCCGCAACCGATGCCCGCGATGCCCATGCATCAATCGCAACCTCCGATGCACGGACACATGGGAGGCATGGGCGGGCCTGGATATGTCGCTCCTCCGCCACCACCACCTGCCGCGGGCAAACCCTCGTCGAACAACATGTTGCCAATCATCGGCGGCATCGTCGTGCTCATGGTCGTGGGCATCGTCGGTGTAATCTTTGCGGTCAAAGGAAAGAGCGGCGGCGGTGATGGCGAAGTGCTCACTTTGCCTTCCGCCACGACACCCACAGCAGTCGTCGTCGCTTCCGATCCTCCTCCCGCAACTTCGTCAGGTGGTTCGACGGCAACACCGAATTCATCCGCAGGCTCGACATCCGGTGGATCTGTCGGTGGCACATCAACGTCCTCCCCAGCGACGACGAACACGACGAAAACACCAACAGTCGACCCGAAAGCCGACGGGGCGTGTGACGCAGCCATTCAACTCGCACTTGGTGGCAACACATCACTCGCGATCGGGCAGTACCGATCCTGCAGCGGACCCAAACGCGACAAAGCGCTAGCGGCGATCAACTCGTCGTCTGCACGCGAAGTAAAAGCGAAAGGTTGCGCTGCAAAACCTGTGGCCCTTCAAGCTGCATCCATCGGCGCCACCGCTGGCAAAGCCGCTCTCCCCGCCAACTGCAGGTAAGCTCGACGTTGACCCTTCGGGCGATCGCGCATGCGCCAGCAACGACACTTGCACGCGCGTGCCGTTCGCTTGACGCACGTATGACGCAGGTGCTAAGTGGTCCGTGTCTGGCGATGAAACGCCGTAGAAACAGCTCTGATTCCCAAGGAGTTCGCGGAGACGAACAATCGTCGTCCGCCATGCTCGAACCTCCAGGTCCATCGTTTGGGGCACCGCCCCAGATCCTGGCTTGTGTGCGAGCCCCTTGGTCGAGGCGACAGAGCAGAAGGTCGTTCACAGGCAATGGGCAGTAAACGCGAGGCCGCGCGCATGACGTGGCCCGAAATGTGTCGTTCCGAGGAATACCGCGGACGATGGGTTGCTCTCGACAATATCCTCTACGAGCCGAGCTCGACACAACCGCACGAGGCTGACGTCGTCGACAGCGACGAAGACCTCGGCGAACTGTGCTCGCGCATGCGGGCATCAGATCGAACAGCGTGCGCTGTTCTGTTCTGTCAACACACCGCGCCGACTCCCCGTATCAACCGCCGCGCCATCCGTGCAGAACGAGCATCGCGCAGCGGCAGCATGCAACGCTGACAAACCCTTTTGTCCCCCAAACAATTCGCTCGTCTACTTCGACTTCTCAATGTCGACTGCGTCAACGCATCGTCGGCTTGAGGATTGGCTTGCCGTCTTTCATCGTCACGTCGTAATCCACGACTTTACGGCCGGGATTCGAGGCTTCGAGCTTCTCCGTGCGTTGACGAATTTGTTTGGCCAACGTGTCGTACGTGAGCCCCGCAGTGGATTCCTTCACCGCCCGCTTTGCATCGACGTACTGACCATAAATCTGCCGCATACGCGCTTCAGACAAACCGGCCGCGCTCGCCTCACGCGCACTCGCCTCACGCGCACTCGC
>DAOMZH010000117.1:3927-17586 GCA_035437985.1 Polyangium sp. (in: bacteria)
CTCGCCTCACGCGCACTCGCCTCACGCGCACTCGCTGCACGTTCACGCGCGGCCGCAGCCAAGCGCATACGCGCATCATCGCCCCGCGATGACTCGACTGGCGGAGCTTCCTTCACTTCCGGCAAGGTCACGATCGGCGCACGCAGTTCTTGTCGGTCGGTGCGTCCTGCCGAACCACTCGAAGCAGCTTGCACGACCACCGGTGTAGACGGTGCATGTTCCACCTTGATCGCCGGCTCTTCACGCATCCGCGGCGGAGGACTCAGGTCCAACTCGAGCCCTCGATCCGGTGCTGGCACGACTTTCGGCTGCGGTTTGTCGTGCGGTCTGGGATCACTTTCGAAGTCGAGATCCAATGCCCGCTGTGATTTGGGCGCTGGCGCATCGGCCCCTCGACCTCCCAGATCCAGCTCCAAGTCGAGAGGTCGATTCGCTTGCGGCACCATCGAGTTGCTGGGGCGCTGTTTGACCTGAGCCGCAAGTGCCGCGACGCGTTTCTTGCCTGCTTCCGGATCTGGAGGAATGGTTGGTGATCGTTGCCCAGCTTCTGGTGGCGTCGGCTCGGAGATCTTCGGCAGCTGCTCCGACGGTCGACGCATCATCATCGGAAACATCGTCTCGGGACGAATCGGGGCGACGGACTTGCGCACCGGGACGGGTTTTTCCGGAACAACAGCGATGATTTCGGCTTCGCTCAAGTCGATTTCTTGTGTCGACTCGGGCATCATGCTCACGACGGGTTGCACTGGTTGTCCAGGAACACGCGCTCCAGGAGGCAGCGGTGGAGGCACCAAAGGCATGCCAGATGTCGAGACACGCGGGGGCGGGGGCATTGCCGGAATGATTGGAGGAGGCGGTGGTGCCCCGCCTCGTACCGAAGGAGGCATGACCGGCGTCGGTCGAGATTCGTCATCAACGGCGTCGACATCATTCGGTTCGACTTGTTCGTCATCGACGAACAGCAGCTCGTCATCGGCCAGCACGGCTTCTTCGTCGATGACGTGAGTGGTCTTGCGTCGAGCTTTGCGTGCTTCCTGGTTGTTGACGAGACGCTGATATTTCTCGGCTTGCTTCTTTCCGAAAATCGTCAGGGCGTCTTTGGCCCCAAAGCGGGCAGCAGCTCGCGCGACATCGCGATGGTAGGTGCCATTTTCGATCTCTCGCGCGACCCGAGCCCAGTACTGCTGAAACGAATTGTACCGTTGCACCAGCGTTTGGAACTTGAAACGTTGCGCAGTGTTGCGCACTTGTTCGCGACGCAAAATCTGAATGCGCCGATCCACGTCCTTGCGAGGCACGAGCGGCTCGAGCTTCTCGATGCCCATGAAGTACTGCTCGTACAGCGCCTTCAATCGCTCGATGCGACTTTCGAGTTCCTCCAGGGCTTGCTCGACCTCTTTGAATTCCATGCGTTCAGAGCGGCGTGACCTTGAGGTTGTCGAAACAAACCGGCGCGTCCCAGTCGTTGAAGCCGAAAAATTCGTGCCCCGAACCAACGAGCGGATCGTCGTCGTCGAAAGTGAAATAGACCGTTCCGTTGATCGACCACGTGACCGTATGGCCGTCAGCCCGTTCGATACGGAAATGGTACGTTTGTCCCGCCGATACAGCGCGTTCACGTTCGTCATCACTCTGAGGATCGATGTCGATCTCCAGCCGATCGCTTCCGTGTTCGTCGATTCGCGCGAGGACGTGTTTCGAATTCTTCCAGCCGCCGAAAATTGCGATGTAACTCGTAGCGTTCGTGTAGGACGAACCCGTCGCTCCACTACGCCCATCGCCCCATGCTTCAACCTTGAGATCGCCCACGGAACTTTCGGCGATCGCGTCGAACTCGATGCGGGCGTTCACGGGAATTCGGCGTTTGAGCCAGATGCCCTTGTTTTTTGCGCCTTGTCCGCAAAGTCGACCGTTTTCGATGCGCCACTTGGGAGCGAGTACGTTCCAGTCATCACCAAGCTCGGCACGCTCGAACAAGTCTTCGAACGGAGCTGCGAGCATGGGTGCTGTCGACGGTGGCTGCTTCGCCTCTGCACTGCTTTTCGCGACGGGCGTCCCAGGCGAACGCGCAGATAGCGGCAATTGATCCCCGGTTGGCGGACCTTCAGGCACGCAAGACGCGAGCGTCACCGCTACAAAAATACTGGTTATGCCCGCACGTCGACACACGTTGGCATCGTAGCAGTGCTCGCCCCTGAACCAAAGATCCGGTGAGCGGATTGCCTTGAGTGGCATGATCGGCCGAGGTTCGGAAACAGCATGCTTGCCCGGCTCTTGGAGCGAGCGTAAGGAGAGCCCGTGCATCCCATTCTGTTTCGTATTCCGATCCCGCAATCAGGATTGCCCCTCTTTTGGGCCCTGCTTGTCGCTGCGGGCGTCGCTCTCGTGGCCGCCTTTTTTCAATACCGTGCGGAAAGCAAAAGCGGCGCCGTGACTGCCGGCATCATTGGCGCAGGCCTCGTTGCTGCCGCGTTTGCAATGAAAGGCGAAACGCTCCCGCTTGGCCCACTGCCCATCTACAGCTACGGCGTGATGCTTGGCACCTCGCTCGTCGTGGGCTGGTACTTGACCTTGGGTTTGGCCGAACGAGATGGTTTGCCCAAGGAGGTGATGGCGAACAACTACGTCGTCACCGCCGTTGCTGCCGTGGCTGGTAGCCGCATTCTGTACATTCTGACAAACCTCGACGAGTTCGATTCGCTCCGCGCGATGCTCGACGTCCGCAAAGGTGGCCTCGTGGCTTACGGCGGATTCCTCGGCGGATTCGTGGGATCGCTCGTCTACTTGCGCCAATACAAGATCGCCCTGCTTCCGTGGGCCGACGTTGCCGTCCCGAGCCTCGCGTCCGGTCTGATGATCACGCGCATCGGTTGTTACTTGTTCGGATGCGATTTCGGACAACCACTCTCGAAAACCGCTCCGGCCTTCTTGCAAAAGCTCGGCACGTTTCCGCGATGGGATGTGGGACTCATTGATGCAACGGCGACCGGTGGTCCTTCGGGTTCACCCGCGTGGCTCCAGCACCTCAGGAAGCACCTCATCACCGACGACGCCGTGGGCTCACTTCCGGTTCATCCGACGCAGCTTTACGAATCCCTGGTGGGCGCATCGCTGCTCGTGCTCCTGCTGGTTTCGCGGCGTTATCAAAAGTTTCGGGGGCAAATCTTTTTGGTCTTCACGTTCGCGTATGGCGTGTGTCGCTTCCTGCTCGAGATGCTCCGCGCCGATGACGAACGAGGCTGGATTCCCCCATCACTTCCCGAACACATTCTGTTGCCGCTCGCGCTGTGCCTCTTTGCTGTGGGCTTCGTCGTTGGGCCTTCGAAGATGATCGAGAACTCGACGATGCAAAATGTGGCCCGAGCTCTTGGGTTCGTCCCGGCCGTGGTCGTTTTCTTTGCGCTCAAACCAGAGTCGTTCGGCACGTCCGTGACGGTGCAGCTGTCGACGTCGCAAGCAGTGGCTCTGTCGACCGGTGTCGCGGCTTGCTTGGCCTTCAACGTGTATTACCAGGCCGCACTCGCCCATCCTGCAGCGGCCATGCAGATCGTGTTGCCTCCATCGCTCATGCCGAACAACGAAGGTGCGCCTGAAGCAGTCGTCAGCAAAGTGGCCGACGAGGACGAAGACGAAGCTGCGGAAGCCAAGCCCAAGAAGAAGAAGGTCGTCGACGAGGCCGAAGCTGCTCCGCGCAAAAAGAAGCGCAAGAAGGCCAAGAAAGAGGCCGTTTCGGAAGAAGTTGCAACACCAACGAATGAAGTTTCGGACGAAGCTCCCAAGAAGGATTCGAGCGAAGACGAGGAGCGGTCGTCATGAACTTGGGCTGGGACGCCTCGGCGCTGATCCCAGCCGTCGTGCAAGATCGCCTCACAGGCCAAGTGCGCATGGTCGCGTACGTCAATCGTGAGGCGCTCGCGCGAACCTTGGAAACGGGACGCGCGACATTCTTCAGCCGATCCCGCCAAGAACTTTGGGAGAAAGGGGCCACGAGCGGCAATGTGCTCGTGGTTCACGACGTCATTGCAGATTGCGATGCCGATGCCGTTTTGTTTCTCGTCGATCCGCACGGACCGACTTGTCACACCGGCCAACCGTCTTGTTTCTTCAGGCGCGTAAGATCTGACGGCGCTGCCGAAGACACGGGGGTGGATGCCGCAGCGTTTGTCGACGTGCTCGAACGCGAGATTCACGCCCGGAAAACGTCGACGGCGCAAAAGAGCTACACCCGCTCGCTGCTCGATGCTGGAGCGCCAAAGATCGGCGCGAAGCTACGCGAAGAAGCGGATGAATTAGCGCGCGCGCTCGAGAACGAATCACCGGAGCGCGTAGCCTCGGAAGCTGCGGATCTCGTCTATCACGTGCTCGTGGGGCTCGCGTCGCGAGACGTTGCGTGGCGCGATGTCGTGGCAGCTCTTGCGCGACGTGCAGGGACGAGCGGCCTCGAAGAGAAGGCGCAACGCACGAAATCGAACGAATCGACGTGATACGCTCGTAAAGCACTTCTTGGCTTTTCAACGACGCACAGGGTGACCATGAAGCTCTCCCGCATCCATTCGTTTGGGCTCGGACTATCGTTTGTCGCAGCAGCACTCTTCACCCCCCTGGCGTGTGCTCCAGACTCGACGATCAAACCACCGGCACCAGCTGGATCTGGGGGTGCAGGAGGGAGTGCAGGCTCTGGCACTGGCAACAACACGGGTGCAGGTGGCGAGGGTGGGTTGTTGTTCGTGGACACGGGAGGCACGTGTCCAAATCCGAATGACAAGGACAAGGACCTGATCGCCGACGTATTGGAGAAAGGTCCAACGACGGACACGAACAACGACGGTACCCCGGACGAACTCGATGACGACGCGGACGGCGACGGGATTGACGATTCGGACGAAGCGGCCAATCCGTTCCTGCCTGCGGATCAGCCCGGACAAATGCGCGACGATTCGTGTGATCCGCTGGCCGACTCGGATGGTGATGGGGCTCCGGACGTGCGGGATCTCGATAGTGACAACGATGGTGTACCCGACAAACAGGAAGCGATGTACGATCCTGGAGGGACGTTGGGATGTCGGGTCGTGATCGATTGCGACAACGATGGGGTCATCGACGTCATTGAAATTGCGGCGAATTCGGATCCGACGAATGGCATGTCCCTTCCGGCCGATGCTGGGCTTTATTTCGTATTGCCGTACCAGGAACCTGAAAAAATCAAAGAATTCACGTTTTCCACGGGCATTGCGAAAGCAGACATTTATTTCATGATTGATACGACGGCGTCGATGCAGCCGGCGATCGACAACCTCAAGGCCTCGATCGATACGCAGATCATTCCGACGATATTGAATGGCAATCTCACGGCGAATCCTCCGATTCCAGCGATTGACGACGCGTGGATTGGCATTGGTGAGTTCCGCGATGTTCCTTGGCTCCCGTATGGAGAAATGAACGACCAGCTGTATCGATATCAATTCAACATCAATAGCCAGGTCGTCAAAGGCGACATGGCTCCGCCGGTTTTCGATGGGCAAAAGTATACGGCGCCTGGGGCGACGAAGACGATTCTGGGGCAACTCGCGGCGGCTGGCGGAGGCGATGCGCCGGAAGCGACGACGCAAGCTTTATGGCTAGCCGCGAAAAACGAGACGTTTGCCTTGACAATCGGCGGCATTTGGAACCCGGGAACGCCTTATGCGTGCGCTTTGCCTGGGGGTGTGGGTATTCCGTGTTTCCGTCCCGGAGGTTTGCCCATTTTCGTGATGGTGACGGATGCCGCGTTCCACAATGGAACCAATTCGGCCAACAATTACGACCCCATGCAGGTCGGAGGAACGGTGAAGTCGTATTCGGACACGGTCAATGCGTTGAAATCGATTCACGCGAAAATCGTGGGTGTGCCCGTTTCGACAGGAGCTCCGAATGCGGCGCGTCTCGATTTGACCGATTTGGCAACGAAAACGGATAGTACGTGGTATGACCCGCAATTCGGGGGGAAAGTAAATCCGCTCGTGCCGGCTGCCGATGTTGGTGCAGGCAATGTCGCAAGCGAAGTCGTGCGTCTCTTGGGGCGACTGGCGGGTGCCGGTTTGCACGACGTGACCACGACGAAAAACAATTATTCTTGTCCCGGAAATGTCGATTGCACGGGTGATGGGGTCAATGATTCGATGTTCGACAATCCCATCGTCGATCCGGACCCGGGGCCATTCGATGCGAGCACGTTCATTACGAAGATCGAAACCGTCGAAAACCCAACCTCGCCCTTTCCTTATTCGAGTCGCACGGAGAGCACATTTTTCGGGTTGCAAGGCAATGCCCCAGTGACGTTTCGCGTGCATGCCGAGAATACGACGGTCAAACCGCCGACGCTTTTGGTCATGCGCGCCCTCATTCGCGTCGAAACTCCCGCAGGTCAAGTGCTTGGCGGGAAAAACGGCGTGAAGCTCGTCTACTTCGTCATTCCTCAATACATTCCGAAGGCGAACTGACGCTTCGATTGGGGCATATCGACGATGAAACGAAGAGGCGGCGTAAGCATCGATCGACTTTTCGCGCCGCTCTTGGCCTGCATCGCGATGGCCACCTCCGTGCATGCCGAGGAAGCTTCCGCACCAAAACAACCAAAAGATCAAAAAAAGGAGACGCCAAGCGAAGGTTCGACTGACCGGCAGCGAATTCGCTACGTGCTGGAAGGAATCGAATTGCGCGGCAACGTCCGCACAGCGGGTCGCGTAATTTTGCGGTATGTCAAGTTTCGAGCTGGGGACTTGCTGGACGTGGGCAATCCCGAGGTCGAGTTGACGCGTTATCGATTGCTGGGAACGGGATTTTTCTCGCGGGTCGATTTGAGTCTGCACAAAGGGTCGCGGCGAGGTGCAGCGGTGCTCGTCGTCGAAGTCGTCGAGCGCAATACGCTCATCGTCGAAAACCTCACGGCCGGAGTAGCGGCGGATGAAGACACGGCGGGCAATGCGCGACCGATATCGCCATTTTTGGGTTTGCAATTAGCCGAGACAAACTTGGCGGGAACAGGGATCACGCTCGGGGCTGGGGTCGCCATCGCCGCGGATCAATATGCGCTGTCGACGCGTTTCGTCGATCCTTCGTTTGTCGGGACAGGTTGGTCGGCGGCGGCGACGCTTTATTACAGCGACGCTCGGGATTTTTTCGGTAATCGTTCCGTTCTTTTCGAGGCTCCGAGCATTCCGCAGCGTGAGGTGACCGATTATGCGGTCGTGGCATATCGGCGTTTTGGCGCGACCGTGGGCACGGGACACGATTTGGGCGTAGCCTCGTCTTTTGCCTTGGATTACCATTTCGAGCAAATTAATGCGACAGTTCCGGTGACGGCGTCGCACATTCGCGGCAATACGCGCGAGCCGATACTTTTTTCGATCGAGCCTGGGAAAAGCGTGCTGTCCGAATTGCATGGGGCGGTCACGTACGACACGCGTGATGCGCCCTTTTTGACGGTGCGGGGAACCTTGGCGCAAGCCAATGTGACGATTTCAGCGCCGGGGAGCGATTATACGTACCAAAGCATCGATGCTCGATGGCGACGGTGGTTCTCGCTCCCGCGACGTCATGTTTTGCGGCTGGAAGGATTCGCGGGCTTCATTGCGGGAGATGCGCCATTTTTTCGCCGCTTTTACGTGGGCGATTTTACGGATCTGCTCCCGGATCGGTTGCTCGACTTGGCCCCCGATCGCCGACAGCCGCCGAATTTTCTGAACACGGACATCGTCGAAGTGCGTTATGGCGACGTCGCTGCCAAGGTCGAAGCTGAATATCGCATACCGCTCTACGTCGGTCGAGAATCGGTGTACGGCGTAGATTTTTTCGGCTCCTTGGGTGTGTATTCGGTGGCGACGCGACGTGAATTCACGAATCCCGCCTCGGGTTATCGTGGCTTTCGTCAAGTTCCCATCGACTTGACGGGTAATGTTGGTTTGCGCATCGATACGAAATTGGGCGGCATCACGCTCGCATTCTCCAATTTGATTGGTTTGATCGCGCCTCGTAATGGGGAGCGCAAGTGAAAAAGCTGCGCGCTCTCCGGGGGATCATTTTTTTCGGGCTGACGATTTCGTCATGGCCTTCGTTCGCCGAGCCTCCCAAAACCCCAGCGGCCCTTCCTTCACGTAATGCCGATGTGACGCTCGACGGAAAACATGTTTTGCTGGGCATATCATTTCGCGATGTGGTGGACGCGGAAATTGCCAAGAAATTAGCCAGTGGTTTGCCCACGGTCATCGTTTTGCGGGCGTGGCTTTTTCGGGATGGAGGAAGTGATCCCGTGGCCATGACCGCAAAAACATGCAAAGTTGTTTATGATTTATGGGATGAAGTGTACAAACTGCAAATCACGCAACCGGGGGGACAAACCGATTCGGTTGCCGTCAATCAAGAAGGCGTCTTGAGACAATGTGCCGAGGCCAAAAGATTACGTCTCGTGGAGCGGAGCGAGCTCGATAGCAATACACGATTTTTCGTGGCCGCCCTGGTGGAAGTGAATCCATTGAGTCAAGAGACGCTGGATCGAATCAAACGTTGGGTGACCCGTCCCAATGGCGCGCAATCGACCAGCAAGGGCGATTCGCTTTTCGGATCGTTCGTGGGGCTTTTCGTGACCCGAATCAATGATGCCGATCGCAAATTGTCTTTTCGAACGCCGACATTTCTTCCGCCAAACGCGCCGCCGTCCGAAAAGAAATAGACCAAGGCCTAGGAGGCTGCTGTCAAACGTCGCCGTGGGCGCGCGATTGGAAATCGCTGTAGCAATCGGTAAGTGAAGGGGGGAAAACGAGCCGTCACGCACAGAGAGCTTCGGCACCGAAATCGAAAGACGGATTCGCCACGGCCGCAAAAGCATTTCGCAATTTCGACTTGGTCCGCTCTTCGAGCTGCCGCACACGCTCTCGAGATACTCCGAGGCGCCGGCCTAGGTCGGCCAAACTCATTTCGTCCTCGTCATCCGTCAAGAGCCTCGTGGTCACAATGAGGCGCTCCCGTGAGTCGAACGAAGCCAATGCATCGTTTACGACACTTCGGACAAACGCATTACGTTGCGCCGCGACCGTTTGCAATTCCGGATTCGCTACGGGATCCGAAAGCACATCGAGCAGCGAAAGCCCTTCGCCTCCCGCAGATGCAGCCTCGAGCGACGTATCGCGGCTGCCCACTCGCTGCGTCATGGAGCGAATGGTTTCTTCCGAGGTGTGGAATCGTTGCGCAAGTGTAGCGTCAATCGACCGATCGCCTTCGCCGAGCTGGGATTCGAGCCGCGCGCGTTCTCGCCGCAATCGGAAAAACGTGCGGGAAACGAGCGCACCCGTGCCTCCACCGACGATGCTCCATTCTCGCAAAAGATGCTCCACGACAAACGCTCGAATCCAGTAGATGGCGTAGGTCTTGAAGCGCAAATTCCGCGATGGTTCGAAGCGACGAACAGCTTCGAGGAGCCCGAGGTTTCCTTCTTCGACGAGATCCGAGAGCTGCATTCCGTAGCCGCGATATTGCGACGCGACTTTCACGACGAATTGCAAATGGCTTTCGACGAGAGCCCGGGCAGCAGCCAGATCTCCATCGCGTCGATAACGCCAAGCCAATTCGAGCTCGGTGTCCCGGTCGAGAGCGCGATAACGAGCAATGGCACTGCGATAGGCAGCGAATGGCGAACGCGCGACGGATGCGGCATCGGACGTGAGATTTACGAAGGAGCGAGCCATCGAAATCGGACGCCGATGCGATCCTGGTTGAGGTTCAGAAGGAGCGGGCGCTTCTGATGCCGATGCGGAGGAAGGTTGCGTTCGTCGCTCGCGATCGCGGCGTGCGGCGTGACTGAGCACGTGCGTGTGGGGCACGATTGGAGCATGTTGACCGCTGATTTCCATCATGGCTCGATAGATGAATCCGCGGGTTTTCTTTTTGTGACCACCAAGAATGGGTTGAATGGTGTTGGGGCTGGTTGCATAGCCATAACGCTCGACGACCGTGGAAATCTGTATAGAGAGTTTGCGCATGGTCATGCCGCTTTTTTCCGCGACGTACTTCTGCGCCATTTCGGCAATAGGTTCGGCGCGAACCCAGGACAAATCGAGTTCGTCGGTCGACTGCATTTCGACAGCAGCTGCGGCGTTCGATTGGGCCGCCATTTCCTCCCGCAAAATATTCTCGATAGCCAAGGCGACACCATGACGAATTCGGTGTGCGCGGCCATCTACGAGCTTTTGGATGTGCGGCAAACCCATTTCGACTCCGCGGTCGGCCAATTTTTGCCGCAATCGAATGGCGAGTTTTCGCGACGAGGGTTCCTTGTAAATGACTTTCCATTCCCGGGCGACTTCATGAATCTTGTGGGCATTCTCGAAAAACCGCCCTTCATGCGAAGTGCGAATCTCATTGCCCATTTGTTGCCAGCGCTCTTCGGCTTGGGCGGCATTTTCGATTCCATCACTCTGCATCATCCGCAACAACGCTTCTTTCACTTCACGGCGCACGAGCTGTTGTTTGCCGGCCAGAATGCTCTGCAAGGAATCGATGTTCAATCGAATGTCGACCTTTTCGAGCTCGGCTCGCAAACGCATGGCCAGCGCTCGTTTTGACTCCTCGGGATGGAGGTAGAGCCAAAGTTCAGCGAATGGCAAAATGCGCTCGCGGGCGACGTATATCGGCTGGACGTCGGCGTCGTCCACTCTGAGCTTTTCGAGCATTGCAGCTTTTTCGTCACCCGCCAATGCGCCACTGCCTGGCGATTCGCTGATGATGGTCCGCAATGTCGTCAGGACTTCCGGGGGAACCGTGGCAACGGCGCCAGAGATCTGCCGTTTCAAGGTGCGCAGGTGATACTCGATGCCCCGCGCTGCAAGCCTCTCGCGTAGCTCGCGAGCCAATGCTTCACGAGACAAACCAGGGTTTTGCTCGACAAACCGAGCTACCGTGGTGCGAAACGTCGCACCTGGGATCCGTTCGGTCGCACTGACCGCGGTGGCCACCTGCACTTGAATGCTTCTGTCCACGACCGACCTCCTTGGACTGCTTGTCTTGCTGTTCGTTTCGTCTGCGTCGCTCAACATTTACGTTACGTAAGGGTGTCTCATGTGCGTTCACTACTTGAGCAACGTCTGTCTAATGTTTCTTAATCTATGTACAAACTTTAGACAAGCACAACTTGTGTTATGCCGGGCTCGTGCGTCATTTGCCGGTGGAACTCGATGTTGCGGGGCGCGAGGCGTTGGTGGTGGGGGCCAGCGGGGAGGTCGTGTCCAAGATCAAGCGGTTGCTCGATGCGGGTGCGCGGGTGCTCGTCGTGACGACGGGACCTGTGGATGCGCTCGTTGATCAGTGGGTGATGGAGGGGCGGGTGGAGCTGGTGCGGCGAGACGCAGAAGTCGCGGATTTCGACGGCAAATGCATTGTGTTTGTAGCGACAAACGAGGCCGAACGCGCTCCGCCATTTTTCGAACGCGCGTTACGTGAGGGGCGGCTCTTGTGCACAGTGGATCGACCGGAGTTGTCGACGTTCATCAACCCTGCCGTCGTGCATGCATCGGGATTGACGATGACGTTTGCATCGGGAGGAAACGCGCCTGGGGCCTTGCGACGAATTCGAGAGGACCTCGAAGTTCTTTTTTCTGATCCACGTTTTGCGCGCTTCATCAACGCTCTTGGAAAACTTCGAGCGGAGCTGCCGCGGGGGCAGCGGGCAGAGAAAATGGTGGAGGCCGTACGTGGGTTCGCGATTGACGCAGTCCTGCGATTTCCTGCGTGGCTGGACGAGAAAGAAGCACCGTGACGCACTCGGTATTCACGAAGTGCACAAAACGTACGCAAGCCTCTTGTATCGCGAGCCGTCCGAGGGTTATGTCTCCCGATCTCAAAGATCGAATGATGAGTCGAGTTTGAGGAGGGCTTTGGATATGCGATCGAGTTCGAGCCGGCTGACGTCGTTGTGCACAGCAGCGCTGCTCTCGGGTTTGTTGGCGCTAACAGCGTCGCCGGCGCACGGGCAGACCACGAAGGCCCCTGCGGCTCCTGCAAAAGCGGCACCCGCAGCCAAACCGGCTACGCCGGCAACACCGGCCAAGCCTACGGCCAAGCCTACGGACAAGGCAGCGGCCAAACCGGCTACGCCGGCAACACCCGCCAAACCTGCTGACAAGGCAGCGGCCAAACCGGGCGACAAGGCAGCTACACCTGCAACACCCGCCAAACCTGGTGACAAGGCAGCTACACCTGCAACACCCGCCAAACCTGGTGACAAGGCAGCTACACCTGCAACGCCCGCCAAACCGGGCGACAAGGCAGCGGACAAACCGCCGAAGCCGCTGACGGAGTTCCAGAAGAAAGAAGCGGCGAAGAAGGCCTTCAAAGAGGGCGAAGACCTCTTCACGAAGAATGACTTCGCTGGCGCTCTCGCTGCGTACAAGACCGCGGACGAGATGCTTCCGGGTGTCAATCCCAAGTACAAGATTGCCGTTTCTCTCGACAAACTCAACAAGGTGGTCGATGCAGTCGCGGCGTATCAAAGCTTCATCGATTCCGTCGACGCGACCGCGAAAGCGGACAAGAAGTTCAAGCCGGAGACGTTCGCCGACAAGGTGACCGAATCGAAGACGCGCATTGAAGCGTTGAAGAAGACGCCTGGCACGTTGCGGCTCGCCATCTCTCCCGAAGGCGCTGCTGCTGCCACCACAGTGTCGGTCGATGGTCAAGCTCCCGCTCCCACAAAGGAACTGAGCTTGCCCCCGGGCAAACACACCCTCGCGTTCAACGCCCCGGAGTACGAGCCGGCAACGCAGGATGTGGAAGTGAAGTTCGCGGAAGTTGCGGATGTCAACGTCACGTTGACCGCGAAGCCGCCGCCTCCGCCACCTCCGCCGCCTCCGCCGCCTCCGCCGCCTCCGCCGCCCCCGCCGCCTCCGCCGCCCCCGCCGCCGAAGTCGAATGTTCCGGCGTACGTAACGCTGGGACTCGCGGGCGCTGGTGGCATCGTCGGCACGATCTTCGGCGTCTCGGCGCTCAGTGCCAAGAGCGACTTCGAGAAAAACCCGACGGTCGACAACGCTGATCGGACCGATCGCAACGCGCTCATTTCCGATATGTCGTTCGCCATCGCGATCACCTTCGGCGTGACCGGAGCCGTGTTGCTCTTCGGTGGCGATGACAAACCCGCCGCAGATCCGGCGAAAACAGCGTTCCAAATCCGCAAGCCCGTGATCGCTCCCTGGGCGACCGCGACGGGCGGTGGTGTCGCTGGTTCGTTCAAGTTCTGATCGCGTCCTTTAGGACAAACACACACTACGCCCTGCATGAACCGAAGAGGCATGCGGGGCGTTCGTGTTTTCGAAGCGCAATCGCCAGCCCCGCCCCCGGTTAAAACCGGGGGCTCTACATGGCAAAGTCCTCCACTGCCGTTCCGGACTATCGTCATGCATGCATCGCGAGAATTGGTTTCTCCTGCGATTTCGACAGCAAATCTCGATGTTGATCCGCAATGGATCGCAGTAGTCCGAGTGCGGCAGCACGAGGACTTCGTCATGTGGAGGGGCGGGTTTTAACCCGCCCCGTGCGTTCCGGACGAACCCCGGTCCCAGTTATGAGACAGCCTCTTTTACTACCTTGTCACTTTTCGTTCGTGGCGCTCCGGGAGGCTTGATTTCTCGGCAT
>DAOMZH010000118.1:0-17444 GCA_035437985.1 Polyangium sp. (in: bacteria)
GCGCAGTTCGAGCGCGGCAGCGCGAGTAACTTCGTTATGTGTAGCGGCGGGTTTTAACCCGCCGTGGGATTGGACGCAGCCTTGTGGTCACAAACTTCTGGAACGCTCTAAAAATCCGCAGCCCGCATCCGCCGTCGGCGTTGCAGCGAATATGGCAAGACCCAACTCCCGACAAACCCCCGCGTCACTGTTGCTTGCTTCTCAAACGAATTCGTTGCTGGTCCAAGTATTCCCGGGCTTCCGATTCCGTGGCGAACATCGCCGCGCCCAAACGTTTTCGATGCAAGATCGCAGACGCGCGTTCGAGCATGTTCACCAACGCTCTTATCGCAAATGACGCGCCGAAAACCGCCGTTGCGTCGGCTGTTTTATCTGGCTCGGCAGTCGCTGCGAACAACTCCTTTCGCGCCTCGGGAGTCATCCCTTTGCCAAATCGGCTGTCATAGAGCGCCAACAATATTCCGTACTCCCGACGAACCTCGGCATATGCCTGAAAAATGAACACCAAATCTTCGGTCGTCGTCGCGCCGACGGGTTGGATCACAACAATGTCGCCGTCGATTCGAATATTCGTATTCGGCCCACGTATCGGCCAAGCATCCGTTGTTGCTACATCCATGGCTGCATCCAAGAATGCCCGTTCTGCATGGCGCTTGGCAAGTACAAGTTTACGCTCCCGCGTCAAGACCGGCTTTTCCAGCAGGGACAAATGCACCATTACTTCGAAGCTGCCGAATTGCGACCGTCGAGAGTGTCGATCGTGGCGATCGATGGTCGCCTTGTTGCTTGCAAGCGTTTGGCCGTTGCCTCGGCTTCGCGGAATACCCGGAGAAGATTTTTCCCGGCAAGCTTTTCGAGTTCCGCGTCGGTCCATCCGCGACGAATCAATTCTGCGAAAAGATTGGGAAACTTGGAAACGTCTTCGAGACCGACGGGGGGCGTGATTCCGCCGTCGAAATCACTCCCAATCCCCACATGATCGACCCCGGCGATTTTGCGAATGTATTCGATATGATCTGCGACTTGGCTCATTTCCACCTTCGGCATTTTGAACGTCGCATAAATCTCTTCATAAATTCGATCCCGTTCCGCACTGTCGGTGACCCCTTTTTGCCGCTCGAGCCATTTGGCCCTATAGGGGGCCGACGCGTCCGCCGCTTCTTGCGAGACCATTTTCGATTCGAAGATGACCATCGCGATTCCCCCATTTTTCGGCAAGCGCGCAAGGATATCATCGGGAACATTTCGTTTTACATCACAAACCCCACGAGCTCCCGAATGCGAAAAAATCACTGGAGCCTCGGCGACGCGTAATGCATCATCCATCGTTTCTGCGGACGTATGCGACAAGTCGACGAGCATTCCGAGGCGATTCATTTCATGGACGACTTCTTCGCCAAATCGCGTCAAACCTCCATGCTTCGGATCGTCATTTCCAGCATCGGCCCAATCGGTGGTCACATTGTGCGTCAGGGTCATGTAGCGAACGCCGAGATCATAATAAGCTCGCAAAGCTCCAAGCGAGTTTTCGATTGCATGACCCCCCTCCATTCCCAAGAGCGAAGCGATTCGCCCGCTATAAAAAACGCGTTCGACATCATCAGCCGTCAGCGCCAAACCAAGTTTGTCCGGGTAATGCGCGATCATGCGGCGTGCCATATCGATTTGTTCGAGCTGCTCGGTCGCAAATCCTTTGGGTCGCGCATGTCCTGGAATGTATACCGACCAAAATTGGCCGCCGACATGCCCTTCTTTCATCCGCGCCAAATCCGTGTGTCCCGCGAGCTTTTTGCGCAAGTCATAACCATCGACGTCACAAGGAGCCTCCTTCGATTCACGAATCGCCCACGGAACGTCATTGTGCCCATCGATGAGGATCGTTCGTTGCAACAGCTCGTGAGCATGACGAAGGGCCGGATCCATCGTTTCGTTTTTCGACCCTCCCGCACAACCGAGCATGAAGCATGTGGCGGCAAAGAACCCCCGGAGGCACATGTTTTGCGGAGCCGAGTTCGTCATGGCCAGACTGTACACGACACACGCCTCGTGGGCAATGCAGATGTGTTCGGGGCAAACGATATTTGGGGCGCGAGCGTGGGGCTTCGAGTCCGGCAATCGACGCCCAAGAACTCAGGTTGGTGCAGCACCCGACCATCGGCGGCATCGAGACGGTGGCCCGTGATGGTCAAAGGAGCTCATTCGCTCGCCCACATGAAGTGCGGATGACCCGCAGCGTCATTGCGACACATATTGCTGAACCGCGACGGATCAAGGCCGGCATAGGCAGGCTGCACACATAATAAAGTGGTACGTTCTTTTGTGGCAGCCGTAAAAAAAAACGCTTGCGATTTAGTGTCGATCTCTTGTAGGATGCACTCTTGCCGAGATTCCATGGGCGTGGATGGGGGAGCGTTTCTTGCTCCCCGTGACGCGACCGCACTTCAGTGGCTCGGGAGGAGACCGCGAAATGCCCATTTTAGAACTGTCGTTCGGCTCCGGTGAAGATTCGCTTTCTGTGCGCCGCTTTTCGGTTCACGAGGGCATATCGAACCTCTTTGAGATCTCCATTTGGGCCGCGTCAAAAAACGAAAGCATCGACCTAGAGGCGATTGTTGGCAAATCCGCTGGATTTCGCGCGGTGAGCGGGTATCGCTGGGCCCAACTCGGCGGCGCGCGAAAGTGGACGGGCATATGCAGCTACATGGAACAGATGCAGCCAGAGCCGACGGGATTATCCACGTATTATTTGCGCATCGTGCCGACGTTGTGGATATTGACGCAACGCAAAAATTTCCGAATCTTTCAGCACTTGTCGATTCCCGATATCACCGACCAGATTTTGGGTGAATGGGGCATAACGCCCACTTGGAAAATCGATCGCGGACAATACCCCAAGCTCGAATACAAGGTTCAATATGGCGAATCCGATTATGCATTTCTGAGCCGCCTTTGGGAAGAAGCTGGGATTGCATTCACGTTCCCGGATGATGACAGCGCGGGATCCATCCTGACCTTCAACGACAAACTACATCAGGGCGAAATGCGGAAGGGCAAACCGATTCACTACGTGGACAATCCGAGTGAGTCGGGGGAATACGAGTTCGTCACGAAATTGCGTTTGGCGCATCAGGTTCGTCCGGGTGGATATACGATCCGCGACTACGACTTCCGTAATCCCGGGTTTTACCTCCTGGGCGAAAAAACGACGAGCGAAGCGCCAGAAAATCGTTACGAGCAATATCATTACCGTCCGGGGTCCATGCTCATCGAAGGGCAAAAAGGCGGGGGAACGCCGGTTGCCGACGACAAGGGAACGGCGCGGCACAATCAGAAATACGGCATCGACAAGGCTGAACGGAGCATGCAGGCCGAGAGGACCAACAAGCGCGCCATTACGTTCGAAACGAACACCGTCGATCTTTGGCCTGGAAATATTTTCGCCATCGCCAATCACCCGCGTGCGGACCTTGGTGAAGGCAAGCGCCTGCTCATTACGGAATTCATGCTCGAAGGCACGCCCGGCGAAGAATGGAACATGATGGCCAACGCCGTATTTGGTGGGTCGGAAACTCCCTACAAACCGGCGTTGAAAACCGAAAAACCCAAAGTGCAAGGTGTGCAAAGTGCGACCGTCGTCGGGCCCGGAGGGCAAGAGATTCATACGGACGAATATGGCCGCGTGCGGGTACAATTCCCCTGGGATCGCGAAGGCAAATACGATGATTTCAGCTCGTGCTGGATTCGCGTGAGCCAAGGCTGGGCAGGCACGGGATTCGGCATGATCCTCATTCCCCGCATTGGTCAAGAAGTCTTGGTGGGTTTTCTCGACGGTGACCCGGACCAACCCATCATCGTGGGCCGCGTATTCAACGCCATCGAGAACGTACCCTATCCGTTGCCAGACCACAAGACTCGGAGCACATGGAAAAGCAACTCGACCATTGGAGGCGGCGGATTCAACGAAATCATGTTCGAGGATCTGAAGGGCGAAGAGCTCGTCTGGGAACAGGCCCAGAAAAACCGTCGCAAGCTGGTCAAGAATGACGAAACGATCACCGTCGGACGAAATCGCAAGAAATACGTCATCCGCGACGAACTCGAAACGACCGGCAATAACCGGACGGAAGTTACGGTCAAGGATCGGACGGAGATTACGCAAGGCAATCGGACGACGATCATCGGGAAAAACCGGCTCAAGATTGTCCACGAAGACGAACATGAAAAAACGCTGGGCAACTTGATGATTTTGATTGGCAAAGATCAAGACATCTCGATTACGGAGAACAAGCGGGAAAAGATTGGCAAAAATAGCCACTTGCGTATCCGAGGTGAGCGACGCCAAAAAATTGAAAAGACGCAAAGTTTGACCGTGGGTCAAGACCAGCACGAAAAAGTTGGTCGCAATCACGCGCTCGAAGCCGGAAAGCAAATTCATTTGAAGGCCGGAACGGCGCTCGTCATCGAGGCGACGAATGATCTCACGCTGAAGGGGCCTGGAGGATTCATTCGTATTGACGGCACGGGCATTACCATCAAGGGCAATCTCGTGAAAATCAATAGCGGCGGCTCGGCAGGCTCCGGTGATGGGTCGAATCCGAAAGCTCCGCAAATGGCAAAAGAAGCGGAAGTGCCCGAACCGGCCATTCCGCAGCCCGAAGACTTGAACAAGACCACGATTGGTCAATGAGGAGGATGCAATGCCTGCAGCTGCTCGCATTACGGACATGCATACCTGCCCGATGGTCGAACCGGGGCCCAAGCCGCACGTGGGAGGTCCGGTAAGTTCGGGGGAAGTGACGGTCATCATTGGATATCAGCCCGCGGCGCGGGTGGGTGATAGTCTCATTTGCGTCGGTCCTTCCGATAAAGTCGCGGCGGGGGAGGCGACCGTGATCATTGGGAACAAGGAAGCGGCGAGAATGGGTGATCCAACGACGCACGGCGGGAGAATCGTGCTTGGACACCCCACAGTACTCATTGGATCGACACCCCAAACCGAATCGCTGGCGACGAACTTGCCATTTTGCGAAGAATGCGAAAAGGCGCGTAAAGAGATGGAGCAGCAGGAGGCAAATTCGTGAGTCGGGCGATTGTCGAAGTACCGTGGGGGCCGCATCGGGGCACGCGCGCTGTGCTTGCGCCGGGAAAAGTGCTGCGTATTGGCCGGCATGGCGATGACCTCGAATTGCCCAAAGACGCGCGTGTGTCTCGCACTCATTTGGAGCTCGAATGGGACGGTAAAAGGTGCCTCGTGCGCGATCGCGGGAGCGTGACGGGGACGGAAATCAATGGCACGAAGATTGGCGAAGCGGAAGCTCGTAGTGGCGATTGGATTCGAGTCGGGGATACGCTGATTTCCGTCCATTTCGAGGGTTTTACCAGGCGCTTGCCGCGCCCGAAAATAGCTGGACGCCCGGGAACGAGCCTTACTCGAGCGCGCAAGAAATCCGTGCTCGAAGGTTTGGCATCTGAAACCGAGCGTCTTTATGCCATTTTGGATCCGACGCGTTCTCCACGCATTCTGGGATTGTTGCGCGAAGCCGTGGAGTACAGTCGTTCGTTGTACGAAGGCGACGAAGGGGATGCGCTTTGGGAGGCGGCACCATATCTCGTCGATCTACCCGACAAACGTTCGCGGCTCGTCAAAGCCCTGGTGACCGAGGGGCTCGTCCGTCGCTGGGGCATTTTTGTCGTGTCGAAGCGGCCCTTCAAAGACGTGCGCCGGCATTTTCGACGTTTCTTGATGGTCCAAGACGAAGCTGCAGAGCGCATGTATTTTCGTTATTACGATCCGGTCGTGTTGCGTGCATTTTTGCCGACGTGCACGCCCGTGCAAGCGAATGAGTTTTTCCAAGAAGTAGACGCATTTCTCGTCGAAGGAGATCGCGGGGAGCTCTTGCGTTTTACCAAGGGCGCTTCGGAACCCAAGGTGGTTGGGTGAAACCATGTTGACGATTCGCCGAGAACAATTTGATGAAATCGGGCGTCGCCTCGCGTTTCGCTGGGAGGACACCATGGTTTTGCATCTGGAAACGTTTTTCCCGGAACGTACGGCGGAGCTTGGTGAAAGAGGCGTGCGCGAGGCAATTGTCCTGGGCCAGAAAAAGGCCGCCAAGTATGACATCTATACCGAGCGCGACATTTGCAAGTATTTGAACTTCATGTTCGCGTTTGGATTCGATTTTGATACGGATCCTGAATTGCCCTGGGCAAAGCAGATTCTGACCAATCCTTTGTATACGCGTCCGAACCTGAAATTGCACATGCTCGAAAAAGCGGCCGATGGGGACTTCGAGCCCGATGCCGAATTGGTCATTCCGCCAACGGAAGAAGAGATCGAAGAGATGCGTCGGGAGCGGGAAGCTGCCGAAGCGGTTCGAGAAGCGGAAATGAAGCGAGTCTTGGAAGCGGATCGCATCGAGGCTGAAGCGCGCGGAGCGGAGTTGGCGAGACAAATCAAAGAATCTGGTGGTCAATTGGACTTGGGAGACGGCAATGGCAACACCGGCGACAAACAGTAATCTTAAAAAAGCCAATGCGGCTGCCAATAACAACCAGAATCCCAACAAAGTCGGGGCGACGAAGCAGCCGTGTCCCATTTACGACGTCATTGTGCTTTTGGCTGGTACGGTCGATCCGGTTAACAGTGACCATGACAAACTTGCCAACAGTTTTGAAGGGGCCAAGCCGAATCTTGCCAAGGGGCAGAAGAATCCGTACAGCGGGGCAGCGCACGATCCGGCGAAGCCTGTGGAGTCGCGCAAGGACAGCGATTATTATTGGACTGGCAACAAGCCATTCATCGATGGGCTCATCGGTTTTCAAAAGTCGCACGATCACGTCCACGTATTCGGTGATCACGGATGGAGCGGCGACAATTGCGTCAAAAACCGCGAGCTAGCGGGTAAGTTTCTCGGGGATTGGTTTGTTGGAATTGGGTATTCGCCCGCATTGCCGACATATTTGAAACGCAAGGTCAGTTTTCATCTGATTGGCCATTCGCATGGCGGCAATGTCATGAACGAATTTACCAAATCAATTGCGAAAATCGCCTGGCCTGCCGATTGGAAGATCAAGTCCTACGTGTACTTGTCGACGCCGTTTTTCCAGACCATCCACAAACCGAATCCCGCTCGCAATCACGGAGCCGCCAAGGTTTGCAACGTCGTTTGCAAATATGACCTGACTCAGGCAGCAATTGCCGATTTCTCTCTTCGACAGCTCACGCGCGTCACCGATTTGGTCGCTTCGGCGCCCAAAAAGCTCAAACCGCACGTCGACAAGATTGTCAGTTTCGACGGCAATTCGTTCAAGGCTCTGGCCGTTGGGCCCGATGTAAAAGTCAAGTGGAATGGTTGGACGCAGTTACCTAGCAACGAGACGACGTGGAATATGGACCCGACCGAGGGGCGCAACCTATATACGCGCATCCTCGATGTCTTGAAGGAAGTCAAATTGATTTTTGATGAAATCAAGAGCATGGTCGTGGCCTTGAACGAGTACCAGGATACGCGAGTTTCGGAGCCGTTTCTGAAAAAGGGCTTTGTCGAGCGGCGGAAAATCATCAGCGATGGTGTCAAGAACCAAATCGTCGCCGAACTCGATCAGGTGCTCGCAGGCATCGGACCCACGGAAACAGCAATGAAAGCCCGCGTGGCGTCAGGGGTTTATCCGGTAAAAGGATTCTTCTCGGATATCAAGATCGAAGCCTTTGTGACTCCGCTCATCAATTTGCTCGACATCAATGCCGGCTCACTCGATGGTAAGATTCCGAGATTGCTCTATGCCGCTTTCAAGGAACAAATCGAGGTATTCGACGACACGCTCGATACGTGTAACCACATTCATAAAATACCTATCGTGCCGGTGGACGTAACGTCGAAGGATAAATATTACCAGAAACGCGATCCGCAGTTTTACGACCTGAAGTCGCGACTCATTAAAGCGGAGCAGGCGTACATGGGCTCGCCGAATCAATTCAACTTTACGCATATGCTCTTCCTACTCGCGGCAAATATCGAGGATCTACACGAGATTCTGGTAAAAGCAGAAAACACGACGAATAACATCGCCAAAGGCATGAAAGTATACAGCTACATCGATAGCAAGAGTTCCTTCTATCTGCGAATGATGGACTTGATTCGCGTGGCTCAAGCCTGGATCGCAATCTTCAAAGCTCGGTATTGCGGCGGTATCGAAGCTATGGATATGCCGCGTATCGAAGGAATGAGATATGGGTCGGTCGGATACTTGGCCATGGTCTCTCATTCCGTGTCGCGTGTGGACCTCTACCCGCAGGTGGATCAATTCCTCAGGGCACAATTCGATTCTCACGAGACGAAACCAATGCGTTGATGGAAAGGGCCGGTCGTCATGTCGATCCTCGAATTGAAAGTCTATACCGGTGATCCCGATCTGTCGGTTCGTCGATTTACCATTCGCGAAGCGCTCAATACCCTGACGTCGGTCCACGTAGCCTTTCGGGCCAAAGATACGTCGCTCGATCTCGAGGCGATCGTCGGCAAGCCAGCGGAATTTCGCATGGTCAGCGGCTATCTGCACGTGCTTGGGGGCGGCGAACGCATTTGGAAAGGTATTTGCAATCGTATCGAGCTATTGCAAGTCGAGGAGCGTGGACTCACGACCTATGGTTTGTCGATTGTTCCCATGTTGTGGCTGTTGACCCAGCGGAATGATTACCGGGTTTTTCAGCACATGTCCATTCCCGACATCGTCGACGAGGTGCTCGATCGTTGGTACACCGAGCGCGTCTGGGATGTCGATCGCGGGCGTTACAAGAAGCTCAATTTCAAAGTCCAATACGACGAGAGCGATTACACGTTCGTCACGCGTCTGCTGGAAGAAGCGGGGATTTCTTTTTCATTCGTCCATGGCGACGAGAAATCGTCAAAACTCGTGTTTTCCGACCGATTTCACGCAGGTGCCGCACGACAGTCGCTTCCCTATTTCGACAACATGACGCAATCTGCCGAGCGTGAATTCATTACGCGCGTACGCATTGCCCATGATGTTCGTCCGGGCAAAGTCTCGCTCCGTGATTATGATTATCGCCGACCTGCGCATAACCTTCTGGGGCAATTGCAAAACGGTAAGGCGGATGAGGCGCGGTATGAGCAATTCCATTACACTCCAGGTGGGTTTGTCGTGGAAGGTGGAGGCGGGGGTGGAACGCCCGTCGCGGACGACAAGGCTGTGGTGCGCCACCAAGACGCGGAAGGTAAAGACCGGGCGGCGCGGCTTTTGGCAGCGAATCGCGAAGGTTCGCGGGCCATTGCATTTGAAACGAATTGCATCGATGTGGCCCCAGGGAAGGTTTTGACGATGCAAAATCATCCGCACGCGTGGCTGGGAAGTGGCGAACGCTTGCTCGTGACGGATTTCACGATTAGCGGTACGCATGATATGGATTGGCTGATGCAGGGGCGCGCCGTATTTGCATCCGCGGAATATCGGCCAGCGCAAGTAACGCCCAAGCCGACCATAACGAGCTTGCAAGTGGCCACGGTCGTGGGTCCGGATGAGCAAGAGATCCATACCGACGAGTTTGGCCGGGTACGGGTATCTTTTCAATGGGACCGATTGGGGCGCAAAGACGACAATAGCTCGTGCTGGGTTCGCGTGAGCCAAGGGTGGGCAGGCAAAGGGTATGGTGCAATCGTTTTGCCGCGCGTTGGACAAGAAGTCCTCGTGGCGTTTTTGAATGGCAATCCGGATCAACCCGTTGTTGTCGGACGAACCTATAACGCGATTCATCCCGTGCCCAAGAAATTGCCCGATCGCAAGACGGAAAGCATGATTCGCACGGATTCGACACCGGGCGGCGTGGGACAGAACGAAATCGTTTTCGATGACGCGAAGGGTGAAGAACTCGTGCAATGGACCGCGCATAAAAACATGCGGCGGCTCATCAAGAGCGACTACGTCTCGACGATTGGCCACGACCGATCGAAAGATGTGTCGGTGGACGAAACGGATACGACGGGTGGCAATCGGACGGAAGTGACGCGGGCGGATCGTTTGGAAACCGTCAATACGAACAAAATCACGTCCATCAAGAAAAACCGCCGGAAATTAATCAAAGGCGACGAATTTCATACGAACGATAGGGACAAGCGCCTGACGGTCATGAAAAACGTCGATATCATCACGAAGAAAGACAAACGCGAGCGAATCGTTGGCGATTCGGATCTCATCGTCGTGGGGCACCGCGCGGAAAAAATCGATGGCAAACAATCCCTGACCATCGACGAAGATCAATTCGAGAAGATCGGGGGAAATCACGCTTTGGCTACGGGCGCGAAACTCACGTTGCGGGCTGGAGACAATTTCGTCAATGATGCTGGTGCCGACATGACCATCAAGTCCTCTGGCGGATTCATTCGGATTGATGGCTCGGGCATTACGATTTCTGGCAATCTCGTACGAATCAATGATGGCGGTTCGTCGCCGCGTAAAGGCGGAGAATCGAAGCCAGACGATCCTGAAAAAGCAAAAACACGTGAACCAGATACGGCCAAGGGGCAATCCTGAGTTTGGGAAAGAACGGAGCACGATGCCATGGATCGAATTAATGGTTCCGTTGGGCGCGGTGGTCGAAATGAACATGCCGATGTCTTGATGGTGCAAAAGAAGCTCAACAAGAATTTGCACTTGATGGGTGGCGCAGCGCCAGTTCCCGAAGATGGAACCCTGGATTCGCGGACGCAGGACGCAATCATTCTTTTTCAGCGTGTCGCCGTGCGCATTCCGTCGCCCGACGGTCGCGTGGATCCGCAAGGGCGCACGTGGCGTATGCTCGCGGGTGATCAGGGACAAACCACACCGGCCTTCATTCAGCTGCCTGGCGACGCCTCCGAATACTACATTTACACGCAAACCAGCAAAATTTACGGCACGCCCGACACGATATTGTCGATCAAATCTTTGGCCGCGAAGGTCAAAGGGGCGCTCGGCGTGCGGATCGGAATTGGCGACATTAGTTATCAAAATGGGGGTCACATGCCGCCGCATGATTCCCATACACGGGGCGTCGACGTTGATGTTCGCCCATTACGTACCGATAAGAAGGAAGATCGCATTACGATACACGAAAATGAGTACAGCCGTGAATTCACGAAACGGCTCGTAGAACTCGTTTCAGAAGACACGAACTTGAAATCGATTCTGTTTAATGACTCGAAAATTGCCGGGGTCAAATACTGGAAAGGCCACGACAACCACCTGCATATTCGTTTCAAGTCTTGAGCTGCACGCCTACTTTTTCTCCGGAAAACTGTGGACCCGACCGATGGCTCGCACTTTGAGCGCGGCGGGATGCGCTTCGTGTTGGTCTTCCTGAATGTAGAGCTCCACGATGACGCGGGCCCGAAATCGGCTATACAGCGGTAGTTTCTTCGCCAAATCGTCGGGCATGTATATCGGTGCAGGACGCGATCCCGTGGACGTAGCCGTATGCAAAAGCCCCCGAATCGCATTCATCCCCAATACTTGACGTTGTTGATAATGCCGCCCATCGAGCACCACGCGCTCGACATGGGCGTCGAGCGCTTCAGGGGTCAATGCTTTTCGCCCTCGTCCAATCGCTTCCCGAATTCGCGCTGTGTATCCATCGACGATGACCGGGGGACACGCTTCGCCGCCGGCCAGAAATTCTTTCGCCTCGCGTAATGCACTCTTGACGATTTCGTCCGTTCCCGCCACGGGCGTAGCTGCTGCTATTGCTGCTTTAAGGCATTCCCGCTCGTCGAAGGGCAACGACAATTCGCCCGCGAGCAACAACAATGGTGGGACAAACTTTCCGCCAGGACGAACAGCTGTCGCGAGCTCCGCTTCGAGCTGATCGACGTCCTGCGTAGCGCCACGGGCCAAAATATCAAAAATATCCCGGGTATCCTCAGATTCGTCCGGGTCTTGCGCGACAAACGGAGAATCATGGGCCTCCTCCGACCGTTCCCGCTCCATTTCATCGATGATCGAGCGCCATACCGGCACGCGACAAATCCTCCGCACTGCGCTTTGGGAAAACCAGATCAAATGCAAATGTTCGTTGGTGTCGAGTTTTCCCGAGGGACGAACGTTCGTCGTGGCATTGGGCGTCGTTGCTCCACCTTGGGAAGCTCTTTCCCCGGTTCGTTTGGCAATGGCCGGCGAATTGGTCGTCGTGCCTGCTGCTGCTGTGGATGCCGCTAGAACGCCCGCGGCCCCGTCGACGGGTGGTGCTTGCGTTGCTGTTGCTGCGGCAGCGGCAGCGAGCTGTCCAATCGATTGCCCCGTGGTGGGCACTTCCGGACGGCTGGTCCCCGATGCCCAAACGCTTTCATCGGTTGGTTTTACTGGAGCAACCTTTTGTGGAACCGGTGGTGGGGGTTGTATTGGAGGAACTGGGGGCGGCTGGTGCGGCGTAATCGCCGGCCATTGGGTCGATGTCGCTCGAGCAGCGGACGCCGCCATTCCCACAGGAGGTGGCGGGACGTTTGGTGCTGGAGGTGCTGGTGTTCCAGGCCAAGAAGGGTTTGGTTGACGAAATGGCAATGCCGGGGCAGGGTTTGGCGGGGGCGATGCCGGGGCAGGTGGCGGACCAAAAGGCAAACCTCCGGCCGGCATACGTCGTTCGTCCGGCGGCGGGTTGCTCGGCGCCCGGACAAACGGCAGCGCGACGTTTTGAGGTGCCGGAAAATTGCCGGTTTCATCCGGATCGTAGAAGGAACTATTGCGGGCTCGATTCGCCGCTGCCGACTCTGCCGCGACTCCTCGGGGAAATGGGTCGGTTTTTTGTGACGCACTTCCTGAAGGTTCTTCGAGGCCAATGAGAATGCGCCCTGGTTCGTCCGCGCGTTCGAGGGTGATGTGTCCACGCCAGGTCAACGTGCAAATGGCTTGATCGGTATTGATCCACAATGAATCGCAACGCAAAGCCAAGCTTGAACCTCCACGTGCTTCGAGAATCGCCCGCGGGCGTAGTCCCGGCAGATTCGTTACGAGCCGCGGCGCCTGGGGATGTAGATTTTCGAGCACAATCCGAACGTCATCGGATAACTCCGTCAATTGCTGATCATTGGGCGCATCATTAAAAAATCCGCGGTCGAAGTCCATTGGCAAGGGCGTCGACGCAAGTTGGTGCAGGACGAATTGTCCAGCATATTTTCCAAGTCGATTCCAGCGCGAGGGCCACGTTGGCGCAATCGGTCCAAATCCTATTGGCGGAACGATCGAACCTGGAGCCACCATCACCCCCGGTGGCAACAGATTGGGAAGTTTTACTCGACCGTACGAATCTCGTGTGTCTGGACGAACGCCCACAGGATTGCTCGTATCCGGGCCGCCTCCTGCGCGCTCGTACAAGAGGGGCATGCGCGCGAAGCGTCCTTCTTCCGTGATCGCTCCGTCCGGGCCCATCGTGCGATCTCGCGTGACTTCAATGGATTTGTCGAGCTCTCCTACGATGAGGCGCACATACAAGCCATTGACGGGCTGACCTTGAGGTGCATATGCCGAACCAATGAGGGTTACGTCGGCCCGCGGTTTGACCGGGACCAGATCGCTCGCAGAAAACAAACTTCGTCCGGGGTCGTCGTTCCAATGATTGTCTTCCGCGTGAATCGGTTCTTGTTGCTCGGCTAGTCGTGAAAGACCGGGCTGAAGAAGAAACGTCGCTTTGGCGATGATTGTCAAAGCCCACGCGCCTGGGCGATGTTGCCAAAGCAGTGAACCAACCGGAAGTGGCGAAACGGAAACGACCTCCATAAGCCGAGGTTACTCCAACTCCACACGGAATGTGAACGATTCCTGATGTCAACTATATTTTTGGGCTTCGAGTTCCGGGCCGACATGAAACCGACGCATTTGTTGGTCGTGACATGCGGCCCAAGTCGTCCCGGGGTGAGAGTTGCGTTCCATACCGTGTACGAGTGACCTTTGATGCCTGCAAGACATGTCGCGCGTCATGCACAGCAAAAAAAACCATTGCAAATCGTCACGGGGTGGCTGATGCTCGACGATGGTCTAAACATGCGCCACGGCGGGGATACGTTGTGAATCTGATCCTTATTTACATTTGCTTTTCTGTTCTAGCTGTTGGCTATTCCATACAATTTGTCCAAGGGTTTTGGGGATACAAGAAGAGGACAGCCATTCCCCCAAACGACGGCAAAATCAATCGTTCATTGGCGTGTGGCGCAACGACCGCCATCGATAGGGCGCCTCCAGGGCAAACGGTTAAAGTGTCCGGAAGAATCAAGCGCCATGATAAGATCCTCAAGGCCCCATTTTCTGGACGCGAATGTGTATTTTACGAAGTCTTTGTAGAAGAGCGCCACGATACGCTGCGTGACGGGCATTATTGGCATTGTGTCGTGCATGATGCAGCAAGTGTCGACTTTTTGATCGAAGACGACACCGGCTTGGCCTTGATCAAGAAAGACAAACTCAAGGCCGCGTTGCGCGCGGCGGCCACCAAAGACTACCTTTGGGAAGAGGTAGGTTTGCTCGGCCAAACATCCCCGGACCTCGAGGCATTTATGGTTCGTCACGGTCAATCCACGAAAGGACTGGTATTCAACAAGAAATTGCGTTATCGCGAAGGTGTATTCGAACTCGACGAAGAGGTGATTGCCCTGGGCACAGCGATTTGGGAACATGCGCCTGAAGGGACGACGACCCGCCAAGGTTATCGCGGCGCCGCGCAGCGATTGGTTCTAGGACCTCTGCCCGGAGGCTCAATCCTCATGAGCGATAGCCTCGAAGTGCTCGAAAAAATGGACGAAAGCAACGAATTAGCGTAACGTAGCGTGTAGAATCGACACTTGGAAGTGGAGGATGGAAAATGAATCGTAATGCAGCATGGCCCTTTATCATATCGTTTGGGGCCATCCTCTTGACCGCCTGGTTAATGCAGAATTGTTGACAAAAGGTGCCTATTTTTTTGCCTCGAGTTCCCAATCAACATGAAACCGACGAATTTGTTCGTCGTCGCTCGCCGTCAGGAAGCGTCCTGCACCGATAGCTGCAACGTCCCATACCGTGTGCGAATGACCTTCGACGATGGCGAGATTCTTTTGGGAACGCAGGTCAAAAATGCGCACGAGTTTGTCGAAGCTACCGGTTACGATATGCTGTTCGTCGAGAAAATCAAAGCAAGAAACCGTCGAGCCGTGACCCGTCAAAGCAAAGAGTCTTCGTCCTGTTTGCAGATCCAAAACATGCAAACCTTTGTCCGCGCAACCATAATAAATTCGCCCATTGCGGACTTGCACGGCGGAAATCGATTGTTGTCCCGCGACGGCGTATTTATTGAAATTTCGCACGAGGGCCGTTGTCGGCGCAGGTTGTCGTTTGTCGTCGGAGTTCCATTCTCCTGGAGTGAATCCACTCTCGGCCGCTCGCGTAATGTTCCACAAGAGAAGATGGCCATCGTAGTCACCAACGAGCAAGTGATCGTCGTCGGCGAATGCCAAGGCATTGACCCAATTTTCCGGTCCACGTACAGTGGCCAGTCGTTCCAATCCATCGCCTCGAAATACATGAGCGTGGCCATGATCGTCGAGAGCCGCGACCAATGCGTCGTCTACACCGAAAATCGCATTGCGTACGTAGCCCCGCGGTTCAGTGGTTGTTTGCTTGGCGCCCGTTTCGAGGTCGAAGACATGCAGACACTTGTAGGTGCCCACCACGAGGCGTTTTCCATCGGCCGAAAAACTCAACGTGCGGGAGTTAAGTTCGTCTGAGTGAAACGAAAACTCATTTTGCTTGATCGGAGCTTCGTTTGTCCCGATAGACCATATCGTGACGACGCCCTTGTCATTGGCTGCGGCAAGTCGTGTACGCGATGGATCAACCGTTATGCCCGAGGATGCTTTGATGGGTCCCCACCGATCGACCGGCCATACCGTACGCACACCGCTACGCGTTGCGTGATTGGCAATGCGTTCCCACACGTCGAGGACATCGGGCGCGCGCTCGAATCCCTTGATTTCACGCGCTCGACGCGCCAATGCAAGGGCCTCTTCGACATGTCCAGCATCGAGGGCGGCTTCAGATTCACGTAATGCGTTGTCAACTTCAATTCGACCAGCGGCCAATTCGCGAGCTCGCCGCGGCAATGCCACCATCATCGGCGCTAGGGCAGGGGCTTCTACGACATAACGGCGCACGAATCCATTCCAATCGAGCGTCACGAGTTCCCCATTCGCCAAAAAAAGCGCGCCCGTGATCAATGCCGGAGCCTCGAAGGTGCGTACGCAACGCCGGGCTGGCAAATCCCATAATGTCCACGTCAAACCATTGCTACACACGGCCCATTGACCATTTCGGCTGACCGCAATTTCGCTGACCGAAGACTGCAAATCACGTAAAGCGCCAATCTCCTCGCCCGTTGCGGGATCATGGAGACTCACGTGTTGGTCTCCCCGGCCGATCAAAAGGACGTCGCGGCCGTTTTCGCGCGTGAAGGCCAGCGAATACGGGCGCGATGATAATTTGAGTGATTGGCGCGACGCACCCGTTTGAGGATCGATCCAATACAATACATTGTCTTCTCCGCCCGCAAACAGGGTTGTTCCGTCGGGCGTCAATGCGGCACACATAATCGACATATCGTGCGGAAGGTCGACGACGTTGCCGAGTTCTTTTACGCTGCGTTTGGTCATCGACCAGGCGCGCAATGTGCCGCTCAGGCTTCCCGTCCAGGCTCGTTTGGCGTCGGGAGACAAGACGAGTACGGATAATTTTCCGGGCTGTTTTTTCTGAAAAACGCGTTTTCCCGTTTCGAGATCATGGGCCGTGAAGGTGCCATCCCAGCCCGCGGAGTACACTCGACGTCCATCGCGCGTCAACGCCACGCCAAAGACGTATTCGCCATGCGCTGCATAACGTTGTTCCTGGTGTCCAGTCGCCAAATCGAAAATGCGCACGCTTCCATCGCGCCCGCCGACGATGACGCGTCGTTCGTCATGAGAAACGGCCAACGCATCGGCGATTCCCGGGCACGCCTTGAAGCTCTTGATTTCGCGAATGGCATCGCGCACGACGCGCGACGCGCGCGAGACGGCTCGGGTCCCGCGTACGGCGCCAGAAGCGAGTTCCGCGACCCGATCGAGCACGAGCCAAGCATTTTTTTCATCGCCGCGTTCGATATGCATCCACGCTTCCAGAAGTTTTGCTTCCCAACCATCGTGCATCGAAATGGCTTGCCGCAAACGTTCGAGCGCCGCACGATCCGTCATTTCACCAGCGCGCCACGATAACAATGAATCATTGAAGACCGCTTCGGGATGACACGGATCGATCGTGATGGCTTCGTGCAGGTTTTTCCGAGCATCTCCGCGTTGGTCGAGGAAGAAGAAAGAAAGGGAAGGATAGAAGAAGGAGTCCGCGCGCATGTAGGTGCTGGAGGGAGGGGATCGGTGGAAGGAGCGTTTGACCAGAAA
>DAOMZH010000119.1:0-17324 GCA_035437985.1 Polyangium sp. (in: bacteria)
ATCCGTGCCATGGGAGGTCCTTTGCAAACCGAAAACGACCCAAGGATTCTGGGGCGCGGATCCGCAACTGCTCGTCACGCGAGGCGCGCATTCGCCCGATCCGTGGGGACCGCGCGAAGTGTCTGGAGCCGTGCGCGTAATGGCAATCGCCCCCATCGCTGGCGAACCATCCCTGGCTGTGCTGCGCGGGGCTCTTGGTCCGGCCATTGACGCCGGGGAAATCGAATGGCTCGACCCAATCACAGGGCCCAACATCAACGCCAAGGTGCTCTTCGATCGCCTCCGGCGTGGACAAACCCCACACATTCTGCATTGGATTGGGCATGGAGGCGTTGACGCCAATGGACGTCCATCATTGCGCCTTGCCGATGACGAAGATGGCGAGGAAACATGGCTCACGACGGAAGCATTGGCCCGAGAATTGTCCCCGCACTTTTTGGAGGACCTGCGTCTTGTGGTTTTGGAAGCGTGTGAAGGTGCGAAATCTGGCTTGTTCAGCAGTGCGGCCGAAGAGTTGGCCACGGCTGGGGCCGACGCAGTCGTCGCATACCTTTGGCCCGTGCGTGCCGACGTAGCGCAAACGTGTTCGTCGGAGATATACCGGTCGTTGACCGTTGCGGGTGATATCGGCACGAGTATTGCCGCAGCGCGAAGGACACTCCTTACGCAGAGCGCGGAAGCGTTTTCGCCCGTCTTGTTTCTCCGGGGATCAGATTCGGTGTTATTCGACTTTTCGCGGCGCAAGGTGGTGAAACGACGCGACAAGCCCGAAGGACGCGTCATCGCCCCTGCGTTGCAAACGCTCCTCGACAAACCGCCCTATACGATTGTGCTGGGCAACGGCGAGGAAGACCGGGCAGCCCTTCGCGACGAATTGCTGAAGTTTTTGAAGGAAAACAACGATATCGTCGATTCCTCGATGGCCCTTGGGGCAATCACCCAGCGTTGTGTGATGCGCTGGGGTGGCGAGGTGCTGCATTCATTGTTTCAACAAACCATTGCTGGTTCGTCATCGGACAACCTTCCGCCGTTCATCCGTGCACTCGGAGCGCTCGTGCCGCCTGGTGTTCACGTGACCCTGGCATGGCGTCCCTATTTGGAGAAAGCCATTGCCGAACAGCAGCCCCGGAAAACGATCTATGCCATTCAAGCATCTCTGTCGGGCAACAACGCAAAGCCGCGCATCATCCGCCGTGCGGCCGGAACGACTGTTTGGAAAATGGAACCCTCGTTGCCCAAATATTTCGACGTCGATAACGACATCGTGGTGCTCCGGATGTACGGCGGTTATTCGCCGGAGGTTCGCCCCATTTTTTCTCCGCCGGTGCTCACCGAGGACGATCATGTTCACGGATTGCTCGGCGAGCGGCCACCGCAATGGCTCGAGGAGTTGCTCGCCCGCCCGCGCATTCAGCCAGCCCTGTTGATTGGGCTATCGGCATTTGATTGGCAAAGTCGCCTGCTCTTGTGGTGGCTTTACGACAAACGCCCAGCCCCCAAGGATAGTGTGATTGTTTTGACCTCGAAGGTCGATCCGACGGAGCCAGAAGTCTGGGACAGCGATGGCGGTTTGCCCGGAATGGGTCGTGTTGCCGCGGTCACGGCGGACCCAAGCGAGCTCGCGCTGGGTCTCGAAGGGTTGACCTCCAGCGAAGGCTTGTCATGAAAAACCCCTTTCCTGGCCCGCTCCCCTACAAAGCTGCAGATCGCGACCTATTTTTCGGCCGTGTTGATCTGGCGCGCAAACTCCAAGCGACCATTCTGGCCAATCGATGCGTGACAGTGTATGGCCCGAGCGGAGCAGGTAAATCGTCATTGGTCCAAGCTGCAGTTTTACCGGCGCTCGTCGAGCGGCACGATGTGCGACCTGTTCGCGTCGATGCTTGGCCTGAAGGAGAAGAACCGACTCGTTGGCTCGCGAGCGCCATGCATACCGCGCTGGACCTTGGGGAGATTCCTCCGGATGCGGTCGCAAAAGATGTTTTGATTCGAGCAGTTCGCGGCGCAGTGCGGGTTTCGTCGCGCATTCTGGTGCTGTATTTGGATCAACTGGAGCAGCTTCTTTTTTCGAATCGCACGGTCGAAGAAACAGGGCCATTTTTCGATTGCCTGGAAGAATTGGTCGAAATGCCTTTTCGTTCGGTACGCGTGGTCTTGTCGCTCCGCGAGGATTATCTGGGACGTTTCCGGGATCGATTACGCGATATGCGCCGTATCGCAGACAATGGCTTTCGCGTGGGGCCGCTCGACGTTGCTGCGTTGACCGAAGCGGTCGTTCTTTCTGCTGCCGCGGGTGATCCACCGCAGACCTGGTCGGTCGAGGAAATGCGCGGCTTGATGCTTCAAGTGCGTGTGCCCGGACAAACGGCGACCGACGAAGCGGAAGCGCAAGCAGCCTATGCGCAAATCATCTGTCGCACACTTTTTCATGAACGTGCGCAGGGAAAATCCCTGGACGTGAAGGAAGCCGAGCCCATTTTGCGGGGTTATATCGAATCGGCCCTCGCGGAATTGGGACCACTGCGGGCCCAAGCCCAACAATTGCTCGAAGATCAACTCGTCGGTGCGGATGGAAGTCGCACCTTGCGCACCGAGAAAGAACTCGAAAGGGTCGCCACGCAATCGGATCTCGATACGATCTTGAAGCGGCTCCAGACTGCTGCCGTTTTGCGTGCGGCGCAACATCAGGACACTCGTTATTTCGAGATTGGCCACGATTGGCTTGCACGCTGGGTTTATGAGCGCCGGGTCGAGCGGGAGCGAATTGCGGAGCAAAAACGAATTGCCGCGATACAAGAGGAGCAACTCGCGCAATCGCGGGCGCAGCATATTCGATTGCGGCGCATTGCGGCCGGCTTGGTCGCCACGACGGCGATTATTGCGGCAGCAGCGGTCATGGCGCTCATTGCGCGGTCGAAAGAAGCCGACGCTCGACGGGAGGCTGAGAAGGCCAAACAGGACGCCGAAGCGGCGGAACAGCGGGCGACTCGGGAGCGCGACGATGCCAATGATCTGCGCGTAATGGCAGGTGTCGCGGCACTGCAGGCCCAAGGTCATAGCGCCGCAGCAGTGAATCTTTTGACGCTGGTGAACAAGCCGGAAGACCGCAAGAATTGGGTGACGCTCGCGAATGAAGCTCTCGATAAGAATGCATTGTTCGCGACACTTCGAGGTCATCGACGAGGTCTGACCACGGCGGTTTTTTCGCCCAGTGGGAAGCGAGTGTTGACCGCATCCACCGATGGTACGGCGCGGATTTTCGATGCGGATGGAACCGGCGAACCCGTGGTTCTTCAGGGGCATGAAGCGCCCATCACGTTCGCCGCATTTTGGGCGAAAGACGACTCTAAAACAACTGCAAAGGATCCGCATCCAACCGACCTGGGTTTTGGGCCGAACGAAGATTCGGAACCCTTGCGCGTGCTCACGACGTCCGCCGACGGGACGGCACGAGTGTGGACCGTGCGCGGCTCGGACGTCAAGTCAATGGTATTGCCTGGAAAAACCAGCGAAGTCAGTTTCGGCGCGTGGAGCCCGGATGGAACACGGGTGGTGGTGACGTCATTCCAGACGCAAACGACGACGCCGGGCGAACCAGAAAAAGCAACATTCGTGACGCGTATGCATGCAACGAGCGATGGATCGTTGCTGGGCGAACATACGGAGCACAAGGGACGCATACATGGCGCGGCGTTTTTGGACGATACACATGTGGTGACGGTGTCCGACGACGGAAGCGCTCGGGTTTGGGATGGTACGACCAAGGGGCGCATCGTGTCTCTTGCAGGCCATTCAGCGTCCGTGCTGTTTGTCACGGTGAATCGAACGGTTGGTCTCGTCGTAACGACGTCGGCGGATGGGAAGGTGCGCGTCTTCAAGGTCAAAAAACAAGGCAATGGTGCGGTCGAACCTTACGCGACGCTCGAAGGGCACACGCGTGAGGTCGTTCATGCGGCAATAAGTGACGACGGCAAGTTTGTCGCTACGGCGTCGGATGACAAAACTGCGCGGGTCTGGAACATCGAAAATCCTCCGAAGAAAGGCGACGGAGTCGTTTTTCGCGGTCACGGCGGACCCGTTACGTTTGTCGCATTTCGAGGCTCGGATGCACGTTACTTGGCGACGGCATCGACAGACAGTGTGGGACGTGTCTTTCGGAGAGATCTGCCCAACGATCCATTCATTCTTTCGGGTCACTCGGCGCCCCTGAGCTCGATTATGTGGCATCCCAGCGGCAATCGCCTCGTGACGGCAGCTTCGGACGGCAGCCCCAATGCACCTGCGGATCACTCCGCGAAGATTTGGCGTTTGGATTTATTGCCCACGTTGATGCGGACATTGGAAAAGAGGTCGGAAGAAGCGAATACGCAGCCGTCTCGAACGACATTTCGTATTGCCTCGTTTGGTCACCATTGGGAAGTACGCGATTCGGTGCCTCCGGCCGAGCCATTTGCGGCGGCGTATGCGGATGCAACGGTGGCCTTGTATCGTAATCCGAGGGACGAACATCCCCTCGTGTTTGGCGCTCCGCCCGAGGAAACATGGGATTTCATCTCGGCTATGGCACCGGATTCGGAAGGCAAACGAATCGCGGTGGCTGTGGTTGGTGTCGCCAGCAAAGGAGCACGATCCGACTCGACGGAAACGAAGAGCGTGCTCTATATTTTTCAGGAAGGCGACCGAGAAAAACCAATCCAACGCTGGAACGTTGCGGCGGCCATCCGCCATATCGATTGGAGCAAAGCGGGCGATCGCCTGGTGGCCGCGTTGGAAGATGGCACAGCGGTCATGTTCCGTATTGGGGATACAGCAGCGCCGGTCGTTTTTCGTGGACACACGGGTCGGGTCACTTCAGCGGCGTTTAATGCAGACCAGCAGCGAATCGTCACGACCTCGATGGATCGTACCGCGTTGGTATTCGACGTGAAGGGGGAAGGAAAACCAATTCAACGTTACGAGCATCCCGACGCGGTGTATTCGGCGACGTTCGAATCCAAAGGGCAACGGCTGGTCACTGCGTGTGCGGATGGCAAGCTGCGCATTTTCGATTCGGACCGTGCCGATGCGCCAGTCGAACTCGATGGCAAGACCGGACCATTGCATCGTGTCGCTTGGAGCGCCGATGGAACCCGCATTGCGGCGACGACATCGGCTAGGGCCATTCTCGTCTGGTCACCAATCACGTGGCCACTGCGCAATGCGATATCCCCCATCTTCCTCGGTGAACCGACGACGAGTCCCTCGATTTCTGCGCTTACGTTTGTCGGGTCGACCGGAGGCAGCAACGACTCTTCGCTCTACGCTGCCGGTTGGGACCAGATTTATTCGTGGCAGCTCGATATCAAGAAACTGCAGGCTGACCTTCGCGATAACAACCGAGAATGTCTGTCCGTGCAGGATCGGATCGTGTATTTGAATGAAAGTTTGGGATCGGCGCAGCGTGCATTTCAAACCTGCGAACAGGGTTATCACCGGGTTCGTCCGGCCCAACTTGCGCCACCACGGCCCAATGATGCGGCTCTCGTGGTCGCCACGTTGCTCGTCTTGCCCTGGGAAGCCGATGTCGAAGTGGATGGTATTCCCTATCGTCGGCGTGACGGTCTTGTGGAGTTATCGGGCAAACTCGCCGAGAAGAAAAAGGTGCGTGGTTTTCATAAGGGAGAATCCATCGACGTGGAGGTAACGATTGGTTCGGGCGAGGCCAAACCATTCAAGATCGATCTCGATGCCCTGGTGGCTCAGAAAAAGCTCCTTTCGCAGCCGCGAGGCAATCCGCTGACGCCTCCGGGGTTGTGATGATCGTTCACTCGTGGCGCCGTGTTTGTCGCTACATATCAACGCTTTATTTGGACACGTCGTTCTGACATGCTTCGAGGATCTTCGCTTCGCGCTCGGCGGACATGCCTCCGGGAACCCGAATCATACGATTCTCGCGAACGCTCACCTCGGCGTCCCAGCCTTCACGAAGCCAAGACCAGGTATCGCGTACGGTTTCTGCGAATGGACGAAATGCGAGGCCCATATCGAGGGCCCGTTGAATGTCGACAGGACGAGCGCCGAGGCTCGCAGGCAACCAAAACGGCATTTCGGAATAAGGTCCGACTTCGTGAGCCAAGAGGATCTCGTCGGGCGCCCAATGGAAACGCGCGTTGCTGCCCAATTCGTCGCGAATCGTCTCCAGGCGTTCGCGCATGGTCATGACTGGTCCCGTCGCATTGCAGGGGCCTGTACGCCGCTCCTCGGCGCATTTGAGCATCCACTCCCCGAGATCCCGCACGTCAATGGCTTGCGTCAACGCTGACGGATCGCCCGGCGCCAGCACGTCTCCGCCGCGGGCAATACGCTCGAGCCAATACCGAAATCGCTCGTCATAATCGTGTGGCCCCAGGATCAAGCCTGCACGCACGTGAAATACGCGCCCCTCCATTTCCTCGTCCAGCGCACGTTCACACGCCGCTTTTAATGCTCCATAACGCTCGAGCGAAAGCTTTCCCGTCTCGGCTTCGTCCCAGCTTTGAAGCGGCCCGCCCTCCACTCCACGCGCGAAATCCGAATACACCGAGATTGTCGAAACGAACACGTAATGCATTGCGGGGTGGCGCAAGGCGCGGGCGGCGGAGCGTACCTGAGGGACTTCGTAACCGCCCGTATCAAACACGATATCGAAAATTCGGCCGCGCAGAGGCTCGAAGCTTTCGTTGCGGTCACCTCGGACGTGCTCAGCTTGGGGAAGCACGGCGGGGTTTGACCGACCGCGATGAAAGAGGGTGACTTCGTGGCCTCGAGCGAGGCAAATCGAAGCGAGATGACGACCTACAAAACCAGTCCCGCCGAGCACTAGAATTCGCATGGTGCGCGAACGTGTAGCACAAGATTGGGTGGATGTGCGGTTTATCTCGACGTCCAAATGGCTCGTCGGAGCGGGCAGGCACGAATTGCGGCGTAATGATGGGTTACACGAGCACGCCTGGGCGGCCGGCATTGCGAAACAGAGACGAAGGCGAGTTGCAGGCAAGCTCGAGTCGATGAGCTACCATTTTCCTATGGTCAATGAAGGGTCGACCTGCTTCAGTATCGCCTGAACCTCGGCTTTTAGTTCGCTGGGAAAATGTATTGCTTCGAGAACGAAGCCTCGCGGAGCCAGTAAATCGAGTTTGCACCCATGGCTCACTGTCGCCATGTCGAGATAATCGATTGGAGTAATGAGGTCGTTGATGCGAAGCACGCGCTCGAACGCGATATGGGGGCACGTGAGTTTGCTCTCCTGGCGATTCGTGTACATTGCTGAACCGTCTTCCGCCACCGTGATTCGAAAGCGCTGACAACGCTGATTGAGTTCGTCGGACCCGCCATCGAAATGCTGCCAGAGTTCGAATGCAACATAACTTTTCGTCTCTGCGAAACACGCACCGGTTGGCTCGAGCATGGAAGGGTGCGGGTACGTCGCGGAACAAGCCGGAACGAGGAACAAGTTCGCGGCAATGGTGAAGGTCGCAATCGCTGCGGGTAAAGGTTTGCGGCGAGGAGGCATGTCGGAGGAGAAATGAATCGTGTCATTCGGGCAAGGACCGGATCTGAAACCGAAGAATCGCGCCGTCCCAGGCTTCGTTATTGACATCGTTTTCCTCGAGCTCGTTTACGCCAGGATGCGTGGTTATTGCATTACGCCAGAACGCGAGCGCTCCGGCATTACGACGCGCGATCGCGAGCTCCCATTGGCCCGGATACGCAGTGAAAATCGCGTGTGCGGCTTTGGTGCCCACGCCAGTCCGACGATAACGGCGGACGACGAAAAACTCGGCCATGTTGCGATCAAGCCCAAGGCCCGAATGCGCGTACTTATTCAAAAGCGCAAAACCTGCCAGGCGTCCATCGGCCTTGATGAGAAGCGGAACACGCCCTTCTTCCATCCAATAGGCGTCGAGCGGAAAATCGCGAAAACGGCCCTCGGCGTTCAAGTCTGCGAATGCGGCGTTGCGGCCGAGTTCTTGGTCGCTCAAACCAACCCATTGTTCGGTGAAATCATAGATGTAGAGCTGCATCATGTTCTGCAGCGCGACCTCGTCCGCAAGTGCAGCGAGCGCGACCTCGACGTTGGGCATGCAGCAGTTATAACACGGACGTCGAAAGTCAGGGAAGATTTCCGTAACAACCAAAGGACGCTCGTTGGCGAGGCGTGGAAGCTTGACCGCGCAGTTTCCCCGTGCGAAGCTCGCGCTCGGATGTTTTTCGAGGACGACACATGATCCGCCTCATTCCCATTGGTATCGACGATTTCCGCGTTCTGCGCGAGAGAAACTACGAGTACGTCGACAAGACGAACATCATCACGGAGTTCATCGATCGCGAGAACATCAAGGTGGTCTTGCTCCCCCGTCCCCGCAGGTTCGGCAAGTCGCTGAACATGTCGACGTTGAAATGGTTTTTCGAGAAGCGCGAGGAAAACGTGTGGCATCTTTTCGAGGGGCTGCACGTTGCGCAGGCGGGCGAGAAGTATCGGCAGCATTTCCAGAAGTATCCGGTCATCTCGATTAGCTTGAAGGAGACGAAGGCGGAGAGCTTCGCCAAATGCCACGAAAAAGCGCAGCATGCCATTCGGAAGATGTTCGAAACCCACGCAGGAGGGCTGCAGGGTAGGCTGACTGGAGCCAACCATCGAGATTTCGAAAACATCCTCAACGGCACGGCAAGCGCGACAGCTTATGAACTGTCACTAAAGAACCTCACGGAATGGTTGCACCAAGTCCATGGAGTTCGTCCGATTGTGCTCATTGACGAATACGACGCTGGCATTCACGCGGCGCATGCGAATGGGTTTTACAAGGAGGCGATTGGTTTTTTCGGAAGCTATTTCCTGGCGGGCCTCAAGGACAACGAGCATCTGGAGCGAGCTGTCGTGACGGGAATCCTGCGCGTATCGCGAGAGAGTATCTTTTCCGATTTGAACAATTTGGGCGTCTATACACTGCTCGATCGAGAATTCAACACCTGTTTCGGGTTTACCGAACTCGAAGTGAAAACGCTGCTCGAAAAAGCCGGGCTTGCTGCCGTCATGCCCGACATTCGTGCCTATTACAATGGTTACGAGTTTGGCCGAGTCGAGATCTACAATCCTTGGTCGATATTGACTTTCTTGGCTCGCGAAGAAAAAGAGGTCGTTCCGCATTGGGTGGGTACGAGTTCGAACAATCTCATCAAAGAATTGCTTCAGCATTATGCATTCCGAGCGCAGGAAGATATCCAAACGTTGTTGGAAGGTGGGTACATCGAAAAGACATTGGATACCAACGTCGCGATTCCGGACCTGAAAAACGATATCCAGTCGCTTTGGAGCTTGCTCGTGTTTTCAGGGTATATGAAGGCGTCACGCCCCGAATTGCCACCAGGTACGGCAGGTCGGCCGCTGTATCGATTGTCGATACCGAATCGTGAAATTGCGGAAGTGTACCAAACGACGTTTCAATCGTGGATGCAACAGGGGCTCGGGGCCCATGGCGGCGATCTCGATAGCATGCTGGCAAGATTGCTCGATGGGGATGCTCCTCGATTCGAGGCGCAGTTGCAGAAGTTTGCAGCGAGTTTGCCGTCGTACCACGACGTGGGCGGAGCAGAAGCGGAGACGTTTTACCAGGGTTTGATGATTGGGTTGCTCGCGTCATTGGATCGCGATTACGAAGTGCGGTCGAATCGAGAATCGGGCAATGGACGCCCGGATGTCTTGATCAAACCGCGGCGCATGGGCAAGCCGGGGGTGGTGTTGGAATTGAAAATCGCGCGCAATGGGAAAAAGACCATAGAAAAAGCAATGGCCGAAGGGCTCGCGCAGCTCGCAAAAAACGATTACGCCGCAGAATTGCGGGCGGCCGGCGTCGAGAAAATTCGCGAAATGGTCGTGGCCTTCAATGGCAAGCGGGTAATGGTGTTATCGAAAGGCGCAAAAGCGCCAAAGAAGAAAGTAGCTGCAAAAAAAGTTGGCCGTCAGGCGAAGAAACGATAGAGTACGGCGACAACGCGAGGTGGACCGCATACCGGATTATCCGGTCGAACCGTGAGGGGATAATCAGGTCCCAGCCTTCGAAAACCGAATTATAAAGTCGTTTTTCGCGAGACGCACCCTCGCCTCCTGCTGTACGATGGTCGCGATGCGTCACGACCGTTTTTCTCGTACGAACATTGCGCGGGGCCTCCTGCCCGCTCTCCTCGTTGCAACAGCGATAACGCCCGCGTGCTCGAACAAATCGGGCGACGTGAGCGCTGGGACGGGAACGATTGCGACAGCTTCAGCCACGTCGTCCTCGGCGGCATCCTCCTCGACGGCCGCTGTGCCCGCAGCAGAAAAACGGCCGGCACGTTCGCTCCAAGGCAGCGCGATCGCGCTTTCGCCCGATGGCAAACAAGCGCTCGTTGCCGGCGAGGATCACCTGGCCCTTTTCCTCATGCCCACCGATTTTGCGGATGCGAGCGGCGTACGCGTCGTCGATGCGCCAGGCCCACCAGCCCAAATCGTCGCGCTTTCGGGGCTCGTGCTCGTAACCGTGCGGACATTGCCCACGGATGACGCCCGCGCAGCGCTGGAAGGAGTGCGCGGCCCCGCGCCGACGCCTGCAGGTGCCCGCACCTATCCGACGTCGCAACTCGAACGAACGACGCGCTGGATGAAACAGCTCAGGGCGGACAAACTCGAAGAGTGGCTCGATGGCAAACTCTCCCTCGCCCAAAAAGAAGACGAAAAAAAGCGCCCGTCAGGGGCGAAAACGCCCGGAGCAGGCTCGGCAGCCAGCCCGCGCACGTCCGCCTCCGCAGCAAAATCGCCGCCGCCTCCTGCGAAGCAGAACACACCCGCGCGTCGATTCGATCCGACCGTGACGCGCAAAAGTCAAGGTGGTTTGCTCGTTGGGTACCGGCCTGATCCAGACAAAGGGCTCGTCGAGGCGTTTCGGATCGCGGTCGCCCCCGACGCATGGGGCGTGGCGGTCACGCCCGACGAAAAACGCGCCATCGTCACCAGCGCATTTTCCTCCGAAATCGCCGTCATCGACCTCGAAACCAAAAAAGTAGTTACAACGTTTTCTACCGCACGTGAACCTCGAGGTATTGCCATCAGCGCCGATGGAAAAATCGCTTATGTTTCGCACCTCGTCGGGGCTGCGCTCACGAAAATCACGGGCCTCGATGCAATACCGCAAATGGCTAGCGTCGCGCTTCCCCCAGCGCCGCTTCGCACGCCAATCGGGTGGGAATTGAGCGCATCGCTGGGTTATTCGCTCGTGTTTTCACCGGATCAAAAGAGCCTTTATGTGCCGCGCCACGCGCTCGGGGCCGAAGGAATTGGAAGTTGGTGGGGCGCTCCAACCGTCGATGTACTCAATATTCCAACGGAAAAACATGCCGCGCCAAAACATGGGCCAGGATTGCCAGGCGCAGCCGTGAAAGACGAGTTCGTGACGCCATCGGCAGAATGGGATGCGTCCGTGGGCCAGGCTCCGGCGCCAAGATTCGAGCTGGTGCAGCCGCGCGCCGTCGTTTATCGCAGAAAGACGAATACATTGCTCGTGGCTAGCGAAGGTTGGGACACGCTCGCCGAGCTCGATGCGCGCACCGTCGATCCGGCGATGTTCCTCGTGCGCACGTATGACTTGGCGCGCGTATACGATGTTTTTAGCGATTTTCCACTTCGGGGCGGAGCACCGTCAGGGATCGTTCTTTCCGAAAACGAAGATACGGCTTATGTGTTTTGCCGCAGCACGTTCGACGTCGCGCGAATCGAGCTTTCCACGGGCAAAGCCGATTGGCTCAAACTTGCCGAAGACGGTTTGCCCGCGGATGCAGCGCATGGGCGAAGTCTTTTTACGAATGCGCGGAGCCCGAACCTCTCTGGCGGTCTGGGCTGCGCGGCTTGTCACCCGGAAGGACGAGACGACGGGTTTGTCTGGCGCGAGGGGCGGCTCGATTTCATGGCTGGGCCGGGCTCGCATCCTGCGGACAATCGATTCATTGGCGTTCGGGCAAATATCAAATTGAACGACGGCAGTGGGCAGAACAAGCGCGACAAACCGCCGCTTTATCCCCGCCAAACCCCAATCATTGCCGGGCGACTACGTTCGCCAGGGCCTTATGGGTGGCATGCGGAGAGCAAGGACGTCGTCGAACGGCTCATGCAGGGCGCGTATCTGCACCGCGAGGGCTGGAGGTCGGGTTATATCAGCAATCTAGCGACGGCCGACGCGCTCATTGATTATGCTCTTTCGGGGCTTTTACCGCCGCCGACGCTCGCGCATGAGCTTTCGGAACGCGAAAAGAAGGGCAAGGAGATCTTCGAGAGCAAACAGGCCGCATGCTCGACGTGCCATAACGCCGAGGGAGGTTATACGGATCGCATCGCGTATACGCTCCCCGCGCTCCCGACGCAGATAGGCTTCGATAAAGAGGAGAACCAGGCTTGGAAAACGCCCTCGCTTTGGTTCGTTGCGGGCACGGGGCCGTATTTCCACGATGGGAGTGTCGCGACGCTGGAAGAGCTGATCAAGAAAAACGGCAATCGTATGGGACAAACCAGCCATCTCTCGCCGGACGACCAAGCGGCGCTCGTGGCCTATTTGAAGACATTGTGAAAGGGAGGCTGAACATGAAACGATTTCATCGTATTACGCGCATGGGCCTGGCCTTGGGCATTGTCGGGTTGGCGGCGGCACTGCCGTTTTTCGCGACGTACACCGCGCAGGCGGGAGCAGATGCAGGTACGGACGCGGGTGCGGATGCTAGTGCGGACGCCGCTGTGGAGGTCTTGCCGGTCGTCAAAGGCGCGGACATTCCGACGGAGGCATCGAAAGCTCCCACGGAAGCCGAATGGAAAGACGCGAAGAAGGTCACGGCAAACCGATTCATCATCGACGAGCGGCCAGAGGCAGGCCGTTGCGAGCTACGACTTTTGCGAGAATGGCTGCGCGTCAATTGCCGGCAGAAAACGGGAGCTTCGCTCATCGCGGGCGACCCGAAAGGCGTGACGATGTGGACGACGGGGAATACCTTTTCCGATGAGGACCGCCTCGCTCGCGTGACCGTTACGACGCCACTCGCCAAAGGCAAGTCGCAGCTGTATACCCTGCTCAGTTTTGCATTTGGTTACGATTCGACACGGCTCGGTGAAGGCGGCGCAATGAGCATCGAATGGCGGGAGGGAATGGAGGATCCGAATATCGTGATTTGGCTCGAGAGCCCGTGGGCGGAATGAATTCGAGGTGGGGGTAGATGGGTGCGTTTAGCTAGGCGCGCAACGAATCGAGCGAACGGGCAAAAAATCGCGCTTCTTCCGCGAGCTCCGCATCACGGCAGAAAGCAAGCAGTTTTTCATAACGCGATTCATGTTCGTTTTGGGTTGCCCAGACAATTTTCGTGACGCATTCTGGGCAAAGCCATAACGGTGCGCGATCGTCTTCATCCAAACTGTTCACCCCTGCCTGCACGCAGCGATACGCCGTGCAATGCTCGAGCGAAAACATATGCCCCGTCTCGTGCACCGCGACTTTCAAGGCTCGGCGGAGCGCCAGCAAATACGCTTCTTTGTTTTTGCTGGGATCGCCATGCCGATACACCGACCACACGCCCACCCGCGCTTTCAAATCCGCCTCGCCAAATACGAAATTCCAACGATCCTCGGGATAAAGATCGCTGGCCGTGAAAGCAATCATCGCGGCTGCGTCGGCAGGTAGTTTCGGTTCGAGCAATTCGTGCAAAATCCATTGACTATGGAGCTGTTTGTCGCCCCATCGTGGATGCACACGGCGAGCTTTGGAGGCAATGACGTCGAGCGGAAGTCCGGGCTCGCGTCGCGTGGGTAAATTGAAATAGCGGCCCAAGTAATCGATGGTCAGGTCCAAAATCTTGTCGCGTACCGGATCAAATGGCCCAATGGGCTGAATCACCAGCGTTTGGCGCTCGGTCGTCGGCAGAGTGGGTTTGCCGTGTACGTACTCCTCGAAGGTTTGTCCATCCTCGCGATATTGATAACGCCACTCACCCGGCTTGGGTGCATTGGGCCGTTCGTGCAGGGGTCGAAGTTTCTCCCGCATCGTGAGAAGGCGAATCCAGCGTGCTCTTTGCGGCGAAATGGATGCTGTTGGCGCAGGAGGCGGCGATGCAGGCACGATCGGATCCACTGGCGGCTCGTCGCAACCAACGAGAGCCGAAAATGGAGCAGCGCCAAGACCAAGCAGCACACGTCGACGGGTCCAGTTCATCAACGTCGCTTGGACAGCTTCGAGGGCGCGAAGTTCCCGGTAGGGCATGGTTTGTCTCGACCTAATGCCTGTGGCCCTTTGCGCCTTATTTGCAACAATTCGCGGATCACTTCAAAACGGGCGTCGTTGACTTGTTTGGGGGCGCAGCTCGGTGCCAGGGGTCGACAGTGTCCAGTTTGCCCGAAGGAGAAGGAGCAGGTGCGGGCGGCCAATTTACCGGTGTCTTTTTCAGTGTTGGCGAATAAAGACTGCTCGCAAGTCGAGGAAAAATCCGGGGTGAGGCTGATGGTGCTGACGGTATGACCGAAACAATGGGCGCTACTGATGCAGTGGTCATGGTCGACGTGTTTGCCGTAGCCGTCGGAGCAATGGATGCACTGGGAGCCGTTGCGATTGTCGGAGCGAACGATACATTCACGACTGCTTCGAGCCCAGGTAGCAGGGTCAACTTTTCTCGGAACGGCTGTGCGCCGTCGCGAGGCACCACGAGAATTTCGTAGGTTCCTGGGTCGATATCATTGACCGTACACGACAAGGAAGTGCAGATGCGCCGGTCATTGAGGAACACATCGGCAGCCACGAATTGCATTCCAGGAGTTGACGAATTCGAAGCGATTCGCAGCCTGCTTTTGGGTGGCCGTGGGAAAACAATGAGAATGACGATGGCGAAAACGGAAGACAAGGCGACAGCCACGATGGTCCACCGGTTTGTCCCACCATACGATGGGAGTCGTTTTGTTGCATAAATGCCCCGGTCCGTGCCCCCAGACGACGGTTGCGGGGTCAATTCTTGCAATTCAGTCACGCCAGAAGCCTCGTGAGGCGGTGAACTCCGCGATCGCGAAGTGCGCGTGGCCGGCGGCGAAATGTCCGTTTCGAGATGGTCATCGGGTGCAGATGACTCCGCATCGTCCATGTCTGGCGGCGGCAAACACCTGCGCGATGGCCCGGGCTGCGACTCACGCGTTTTGGGAACAGAGGCAGGGGTCACGGACAGCGACAATTGCGAAATGCGCGGTGCTTGCCAGTCGTCCGCATCTGCGGCGCGCTGGACTTGGTTCGTAGGCTGCTCGGATTCGACAGCCATTTCATCGAAATCAACATTTCCGGTCGGCGTCACGAGGCTCGGGCGACTTGGCGCTTGCACCTTGGCATCGATATTGGCGGCAGACCCAGGTGGTGGTCGAGACGAACCAATTCGTGCCGCTACTTTTTTGGCGATATCGTCGAGCATCCGCGGATTCATTTGTGCCGTACCGATATCGTCGAATCCGGTATCGAGCAAATCCGCGAGTTCTCGTGCTGCCTCCATTGCCGTAGGCCAACGTTCGAGCGGGTCTTTGTGCAGACAACGGTTGAGCCATTGATCAAAACCGCGCGGCAAAAGATGCGCCCGATCACCAGCTTGTTCTTCCGGCAATGGCGTTGGCCTCACGACGACTCTCATGACGAGTTCCGGCAAACTCAAACGATTGCCACCCGTCCACAAATGCCCAGGAGCCACGCCGACCAACAATTCGTAGGCAACAAGTCCCAAAGCCCATATGTCCGTCGCCGGAGAAATCGTCGCGGAAATATTGACGGCTAGTTCATTGATGGTGGCTACCGTGGGTCCAGCAAGCTGTTCTGGCGCTGCATAAGCCGGTGAACCAATTTGAGTCGCCGCCGCTTGGCTTTGGTGCTCGAGCACTTTCGCAATCCCAAAATCCACAATCTTGAGTATGGGCGATTTTCGACGATCGTACGTCAGGAAGAAGTTTCCCGGTTTGAGATCCCGGTGCACGACACCCGCTCCATGCGCCTGCTCGAGTGCGTCGCCAAGCTGGAGAAAAAGCGTTCGGACGAGCCCAGGTGGCATGGGACCATGTCGTTTGATGTACCGATCGAGCGTGATGCCTTCGAGCAATTCCATCGTGAGATATGGGACATCGAAAATCAGGTCGATTCCAGCATCGAATACATTGACGATGTGAGGATTGGTTCCGATACGCGCCCCTACCTGCGTCTCGCGAATGAACATCTCCCGCACATCCGCGCTGGTCACGAGATGCGTGTGCATGATTTTTAGCGCGCAAGGCTGCTTGGTCCCCAAATGCACGGCACGATATACCACCGCCATATTGCCCTGACCAAGCCACGATTCAACGCGATAGCGGCCGCCAATGATATCCCCAGGTCCTGCCCGTCCGTCCATCTCGATCATGGTTCGCACTGTACTTACAAAAGTGACTCTGACAAACGAAGAACGTTTTTCATGGCAACTTTTGAACCCCTCGATGACCTCCAAATCTGCTCGAATGACGAATGGCCAACAATTAATTGCGTCAATCGCGCAGTCTACAAAATATGCTTGACGGTATTGCGTTTGTCGAACGCGCACGGGGTCGCGCCAAACAGGTTTATGGATCGCACCGTTCTCAATCGAGACGGGACGGCGATGCATATCTTGTGCAGTCTGTCAAGTCGAATGACCAACGACTCGATTCTCGGCTGGGCAATGAGAAATCCAGTACGCGATCAAGCGAACTGAACCGCAAGGGATGGAGATTTCAAAGGGCCGGCATCATTCGGTCGCTCGGGCTGAGCGTATACGACACCACCGGATACCTGAAGTCCATTTCTTGATTCTCGCGCCGCCGCATTTGGAAAAACTCGCGCCGCTCGTCGTCGCTTGCCAACGTCAGAGGTGTACCGTCCGGCAAACAGGGCCGTTCGTCCTGAATGTGCACATGGGTCTTCGACGTGCGAAACGTGATCCCCAACCATTCATTCTCGGGAGCTTGCGAGGCTCGATCCAAAACGATCTTGTGCCGGAAGCGCCGGTTGGTATCCGTGGAAAACACCACGATGCTGTTGTGCATCAGCGGAATCTCGAAGGTTTTGCCACCCGGGCTTTTGGATTCGACGATCAGCTTGCGGGGAGCTTGCACCCGCTCGGGATATTTGTAATGCGAGAAAATCGCAATGTACGATCCGTCGGCGAGGTCCAGGGCTTGATCGCAATGACTGCCCATGCTGGTATATTCGTTCGAGTAGATCTCGATCAAGGCATTGTTGAATCCTGGCTCGAGCGACGCGCTTTTTTGA
>DAOMZH010000120.1:0-17279 GCA_035437985.1 Polyangium sp. (in: bacteria)
AGCGTTGGAACTTGCGGCGATTTGCGCAAGGCAATCTGCTCAAAGAGACGATGATCATTGGCTGAAGCGGGGCGAGGCATTTCCGAGGCGTGGCGGCCAAGAAAACGACGCCTGGCGTAGGACTCGCTACCGATTCGCGGCCCCGAACGACCAGGTGCGGTCGATCGTATGCATCGAATTGACACCCATGACGGCGGGGAATAGCGTGCTTGGCGCGATCGCAAGCGAATTGAGTCGCCTGCGCTCCGAGCATCGGGGGGCTCGCCTTTCGGTGGGAGCACGGCTTCTACATATTCGTACCTGCGTTCGAATTCGTTTCGCGCCGAGGTAGTTCTGGGAGGGCCGTCATTGTGGGACAAACCCAAGACGGTTACTTGGGACCTTGCCGAGGCCGCTTCTGAGGGAGCACCGGAGGAAGAAATGTTCCGCACAGCACGCTCGATCGACTCGACTCTTCACTCATTGCTCGCGGGCGCTGCCATCGCCGCGGGGCTGACCGTGGCAGGTGGCGCCATCGTTGGCTGTGGTGGCGACGAAAATGACCCGTTGACGCACGTGAAGAGGCTCTCGGATGCGACCACGCGCGTACCCGCCGTCAGCCGTCTGATCCAGTTCTTCGAAGACGCAATGACGAAGGACAACAAGAATCGCGAAGGTCCAAACGTCAAACCGGTCCTCGACAAGATCGTCGAACCGCTCTCTCAACAATGTGTCGCGGCAGATAACCCGCTCGACGAAAAGACGTTGTCGAAGGTCGTGAAGTTCTTGTCGGACGCACGCGATCCGCGTGGCGCGCCGTGCCTAATCAAGACGCTCAAGGACTACAAGCCGGACAGCACCGAAGAAGATGTTCGTGTGGCTGCGCGCGGTGTTGCCGCGATGAAAGCCAAGGACGCCGCAGGCCCGCTTTTCGATGCGTTCTCGAAGCTTCGTCCTTCCAAACCCAAGGGCGCGCTCATTTATCGCGACATCAACGAAGCCGTCGTCGAGATGTCGGATCCATCATGGGAAGCGCAATGCATCACCATGACGGCCAAACCGATCGCTGACAAAAAGGACATGAACGTCTACAACGACGAGAGCTTCTGGCAGCTCACGTGTTCGCAGGTCCTCGGCAATCTGAAGTCCGAAAAGGCAGTGCCCAACCTGATCAAGATCATGTTGTCGCCGCTCAAGGCGCAGGCGCAATCAACGGCGATCAACGCGCTCATCAAGATCGGCAAGCCAGCGATTGGTCCCACCCTCGCGCTTCTCAAGGGCGAGAGCGCGGACTTGGTCGAGTACTCGAAGCTCGAAACGTTGAAGGTGAGTGCGGGACCGGATGGCAAGGTTCCCGAAGCAGCGCAGAAGGAAGCGGCGAAGTCGTACTTCTTGCCGGCTGCCGTCATCCTCGGCTCGATCGGTCGTGAAGATGCCGTTGCGCCGATGATCGAAGCGATTGGCAAGACAGACGATGCGGGCAAAGTGATCATCGCTCGCGAGTTGCTCAAGTTGCCGATCAGCCCGGCGTCGTTGAAAGCCGTGCAAGATGTCTTCGAAAAGACGAGCCTGACGCTCACCATTCCTCCGGGCATGGGTGGTCGCGGGGCGCTCCTCGAACAACTCGGCTACACGTTCGACTCGTCGCTCGTGCCGTGGATCGTCAAGGATGCTCTCGGTCAAAAAGGCGAAGACGCGGATCTCGAAGAAGCGCGCGGCAACGCCTACGTGCTCGTCCTCAAGCTCGCCAAACCCGACCAAGTTGCCGACATCGACAAACTCGGCGACCTCAAGGCGTCCGGTGGCAGCACGATCGGCAAGGGATACGACAAGGAAGCCAAGGCGGCGAAGGAGTTGCTCAAGACGTGCGGCGACAAACTCGACTGCTACATGGGCAAACTCACCGATCCCAACGTCCATAACGGCGACAAACAGTTCATCGGGATCAAAGCTGCGTACATGGTCGGCATCCTCGGCAGCGACGCGGTCAAGCCGAAGATCGTCGAGATGATTCCCAAGATCACCGGCGATGCGGCGCGATTCGTCGCGGTGCAAGCGCTTGATCACTTCTCCCCGAAGGGTGATGCTGCCGTCGGACAAAAGCTGCTCGACATGCTCAAGGAAGCCGAGGATCAAAAGAACGCGACGAAAGCCGCGAACTACTCGTACTTCAAGCAGTTCGGCTACCGCTTGCTCGCACGTCAGTAATCACTTCCGATCTCGACGAAGCCCCTCTCTCCTTCATTGGTGGGAGGGGTTTTGTTTTCCGGTACGAGGCCCATGGGCGTACCATCCCGACGCCTTATGGTCGTGTTCGAGGTAGCTCAAGGGCTTGCAGCTGGCCGTTCTTTCGAGTTCAGCGACGAAGTGGTGCACATCGGACGTGCGCCTTCCAATGATCTCGTGCTCGACGACACGCATGTTTCAGGACAGCACGCCCGCCTCGTCGTTGCTGCAGATCGCGTCACCCTTCACGATCTGGCCTCGACAAACGGCACCTGGCACGTGCGTGGTGAAACGCGCGTCGCGGTAAAACCCGAAACGGGTCCTGTCGACATCGAATCAGGGGACATCATCGAGCTTGGCAGCGGAGAGATGGTCGCTTTGCGCATCACCATCCCCGACGAATCCGACACATCACAAGTCGTTGCGGTTCGTCCACTCGAAACACTCGTGCCTGCAGCGGCAGCGATCGAGAAAGACCCAAATCGTCTGGGCAAACTTTATACGGCGCAGAAACGAATCGGAGCAGCGGTCGATCTCGATCAAGTGCTCATCGAAGTGGCTGACGCAGCGCTGTTTCTCGTGCCGATGGCGACACATGCGACGGTCATTTTGCGTGATGACGAAGAAGGTCGCGATTCATCGACGGCTGCCTACGTACCCATCATGACGCGCGTGCGTTTGCCCACGGGTGTGGGAGGTCCGCCGCGTGGGCCAATTCCCGTGGCTCGCAGCGTGTATCGCAAGGTCGTGAAAGAGCGCGCGGCCGTGTTGGCTGCAGATGCGTCGACCGAGGTGGGTGGTTCGGATTCGATCATGGGCGCCTCGATTCGAAGCACGATTGGAGTTCCGCTGTTTCGAGGCGAAGACATCGTTGGCGTGTTGCAGGTGGACAATCGCAGTGCGCCGTCGATGTTGCATGCAAATGACGTCGAGATCCTGGGCGTGCTTGCGTACAACGCGTCATTGGCAGTGGCGAATTCGCGTCTCATCAAACGGCTCGTGGCTGCCGAGGAGCGTTTGCAGAAGGAGAACAGCTTTCTGAAGGGGCGCGAAGAACGCCGCCGAGGAGGCAAGGACGTCGTGATCATCGGGCAGAGCGACGCGATGAACAAACTGATCGGCCAGCTGGAAAAAGTGGTCGATACGCGCGTGACCGTGTTGCTCGAAGGTGAGACGGGTACCGGCAAAGAGGTGATGGCTGCGGCGATCCACTATCGCTCACGACGTCGAGACAAACTGTTTGTCGCTCAAAACTGTGCAGCCCTTGCGGAGACGCTGCTCGAAAGTGAGCTCTTCGGGCACAAAAAAGGTTCGTTTACCGGGGCGATGGAAGACAAGAAGGGGTTGTTCGAGATCGCAGATGGCGGGACGTTGTTCCTCGACGAAATCACCGAGACACCTTTGTCACTCCAATCCAAACTCTTGCGGGCGCTGCAGGAGGGCGAGGTTCGTCCGGTGGGGGCGACGAGTCCGAAGCATGTAAATGTGCGCATCGTGGCGGCGACCAATCGCAATCTCGAAGAAGAAGTGAAGCGAGGTCGTTTCCGCGAGGACCTTTATTACCGGCTCAAAGTTTTCCCGATTCGGCTGCCACCTTTGCGTGAGCGACGGGAAGACATTCCGCTTTTGGCCGCTCATTTTTTGCAGCGTTATGCCGAGGAAATCGGCAAACACGTGGGTGGATTCAGTCAGCAAGCGATGGAGTTGATGGTCGGTTACGACTGGCCAGGCAACGTGCGCGAGTTGCAAAACGAAGTGCAGCGCATCGTGATTCAACTCGATCCAGGTGCGTTTGCGACGCCCGACCTATTGTCGCCGCGCATTCGTCAGGTCGAAGGATTGGTCGAACGTGCGGGAGTGACTCGCGGCAACCTCAAAGAGATGATGGATGTCGTCGAAAAATACTTGCTGCTCGAATCATTACGCGAGCATGGGAACAACAAGACGAACGCGGCCAAGACGTTGGGCATCACGCGCGAAGGTCTGCACAAGAAGTTGCGACAATTCGGGATCTGACTGAGTTCATCGGGGCAATCGAGGTTCGTCAGCCAATCGCACCATTCACCACACAAATTTCACGTAGGGCAGAGCCCCCTTCTCGATGACGAGTGGCACGATCCTTCATGGAGGCCACGTCAGCGCTTGAAGGACCCGTATGTCGTCGGCTAGCCTTGTGAGGAAGGCGATGCACACGATCGAGAGCAAAGTCGGCAGGCTTATCGAGGTTCGGTTTTGGTCCCCGATACTCGTCGAAGAACCTGGAGCCTGGCGCCGCGACCATGAGCGGATGATTGCCGCAATGCTCAACACGTACGTGTTTTTCGTCGACCTCGGCGATGCGCCCGTATTTCCGCCAGACATGATCGAGGCGTTTTCCGCGACGATGCGCAATGAAACGCGCCTATTGCGCATGGCGTTGCTGCTGGGCGCGAGTCCGACGCTGGGCCTGCAAATGCAACGTTTGGTGCGTGACGCTCAGCATCCTCATCGGCGCATTTTTCGCGAGCCACGGGAGGCGGAAACGTACCTGAGCGAGATCCTGACCTTGTCGGAACGAACCCGGCTGCATGAACTCGCCTCGGAAAAACGCAGTGATTTTTCAGGGCCGAGCAGCCAAGGCCCCTCGAGCGTCGGACCTCCTCCGAGCGTTTCCAGTTCGGGTTTGTCAGGGCCACCATCCACTGTGGCTACACCGCAAAGCGTCCGCGGCGGGGGACCGAAGAGTGTTCGATACACGCCTTCGGGGCCCGCGAGCTTCCGGTTTGGCAGCGGGCGTCCGCCGTCGGGTGGCAACAACGACACTTGATTTTAGGCCGAACTTGGTTCGGTTTGTCCGTCCAGAACCAAAACTCCACTGGCCACGAGTTCCTGCAGGGCGATGAGCAATCGACGATCGCCGAGAGGGGCGGCTGTTCGCAATTGGTGCAGCACGACGTGAGCCGGACGTGATTGTCGGCACTGATCGAGGATCGAGTGGAGGACGCGTGGAGGCAGCAATCCTTCAATTGGTGCAAGCAGCTGGGCGTCGGGGTTGTGAATGGCCGTGCGGAGGAAAACGCGGGGATCGAGGGCGATGCGTGCGGACTGCCAATCGAGGCCGTGACGACGTTTCCAGAAAAGCGCGTTGGGCCAACGGTTTTCCATTCGATAATATTTTTGCTTTAGATCGAGATAACCGGGAATTCGCGCATCGAGCGGCGCTTGCTTCGTCAAAGAGCGAAGCTCCATCGGGGGATCGGTGGCGAGCAAGGAGTGAACGTCACGCGCGGCAATGATCGCATCGGACAAACCGCGCACCACGCCGTCGCCGGACAGCGGATCCGAGGAAAACGCAGCGTCGCCCACGGCGCGCCAACCGGGGCCATGGTTGGGCCAGAGAAACCCGGTGTCGGCGCGGACGACGCGGGGACCGTCGCTGGGTTTGGCGTCGCCACACAATGCGCGGACGTGACGGGTCTCCTGCAGAGCATCGAGCCACCGGGTGGGCAACTCTTGCCGATGATTGGCGCCAATCAAATCGGCGTCGGTGATGAGCACGCACAAGAGCGCGGGACCGGGTTGAAGGGCGACGTACCACCAACCTATTTCGGCTGTTTCAATGAGCAGTTCTGGTTCGAATTCGCGCCCCGCAGGCGGAGAGAGGCGCGTCACGATACCGACGGCTCGATCACAGGCCACCCAATGACGATCTGGGAATGCTCGGGTTCCTGCGGAAGCGCCGCGTCCACTCGCGTCGAGAATGAACCGCGCCTCGATTTGCCGACCATTTGGCCAATGCAATAACCAAGAATCGTTTGTCGGAACGATCGACGCGACCCCCATTTCTTCATGAAGTCCAACGCCGCAGTGTGTGGCATGACGAACCAATAAGGCGTCGAAGAGTGCACGATCAACGTGAAAACCATCGCCAAGCGGATGAACGATCGACGGCCGATCGAGGAGGTTTTCCGTTCCCCAAGCTGATTGCACGCCGCGAAAAGGAATTTTGTCGAGGGTCAGGAATTCATCGAGAACGCCGAGGTCTCGCAATGCCTCAACGATTTCCGGGCCAAACGATTCTCCGACCCGGGGGCCGCCAAAATGATTCCGCTCGAATACTTGCACCCGACGGCCTTGTCGGGCGAGTGCCGTTGCGGCGGCGAGTCCACACGGCCCACCGCCGAGCACCACGACATCGACGCAGTCGCTCACGGAATGTGCGCAGCTCGTTCAGTTTCGACCCAGGCGCCACCTTGTTCGACGACAAACCCGAATTTGTACCAGACTTCGACCATGTCTTCATGAGCCACTTCGTTTTTCCCATAAACGTAGGGACTATCGGAGCGGGTCCAATTCACGGGTTTGGGTGCTGTAGGTGAGGTATAGACATCGTCGGGGCGTTGCGCGGGCCACCAGGCATATTGGCCTTCGTTGGCGCAATCGGTGAAATCGGCGTGCCAAGGCAAGGCCATTTGTCGCGAGAAATGCCCCGGACCAATAGGCTGCGATTCGCCCCAATATTGGCTCGTAGCATTCAAATCGAGACGGAATGGCTCAATGAAGAGCGCCGCATTTCGAATTTGCCAGCTGACTTCAATGCCCGGATAAAACGCGCCACCCGAAGCACAAAGCAATTGGGCCTTGTCGAGACCATGGGGCGTGATGACGATGGGTTGCGGTCCTGGAGGATTCGAAACGAATTGCCCGGCCGACCAATTACGCAAAAGACCATATTGCGTTCGCGTAACGGCCAAACGTCGAACATCGTCCAAGGCATTGCCGTTGTACGGATCGTCACCGAGTTGCCGGGGCATGGAGCCGCCATTTCTCCCTGCCCCCGTCGGAGTACGCATCGAGGCAAAAAACGCTTCTCGGGTTCTCTTGTATTGCGGTCCAGGATCGGCAAGGGTGGGCGAAATTAGGCTGTTGTGGCTATTTTTGATCAGAGCCGTGACCCAGCGATATTCGTAGCCACGGGTGAACACATGCTGAATTTCTTCCTCGAATATCGGCACGAAATTGGGAAATTCAGCGGGACCCGACGGTTGATAATCTGTAGCGAGTTGGCTCAGACGATACAAGGGACCGCCAGCTCTATAGAGGGCATTGTCTTCGGGAATGGGGAGTGACCGAACGGCCATATCGTACAGAATGTCGTACAGGGTGACTGCGGCGACGATTTCGGGCGCGAAATCGGGCGGAGCCACGAGGACCCATGCGCCACCTGCTTCATCGACGGGAACATTGATGCTTCCGCCATGGCCATCATCAATCGTCACGACTGCAGTGACGGGGCCGTCGGAAATATCGTCGAACCAATTGTCGTTGTTGGCATAAGAAGCCAATGCGGGAGCCGGCGAAACGCTGGAAGCGGCTCGACCTTTGGCACCAATGACGATGAGCCGTCCTTCGTCGTCAGTCCGCAATTCGCCGAGATAATCGATGACTGGAGCGCCACTACCATTTCGCGGACAAGCTTCGGCACTGGGATTGCTGCTCGTGCCTACGCGGAATTCGACGGGACCGTGGGAGCGACCGGTAATGGATCGGGCTCCGAAATCGATTTCGAGGGAGCGACGATTGGTGACGGTTGGATTTCGCAAGCCTGCGGGGGCGACCTTTTCCCCGAGCGGTCCAAGGAATTTATAAAATGACGCTTTCTTGTTGGCCAAATGCGCGGACCAAGAAATGCCCAATACGCCTGGCGTATCCAGCGTGACTTCGCGGATAGGCGTCAGAACTCCGGCAATCCATTGATACTCGAAAATACGAAATCGCACAGCTTGGGGTTTGATTTGACCCGCATGCTTATAGGGCGGAGCGGTCGTTCCTGGGGCATCGCCGAGTGGCGGCAAACCAGGGATTTCCGGACCAATGAAAAACGTCGCGGGTGGCGCATTGCCTACGCGCGCGATGCCAATGGCGGGATGAATACGATAAACACTGCCTGAAGTGCTGGTGGATGCCAATGCCTCTTGGCCTACGAGGCTCACGGTGGATGCAGCAAGGCCACCGGCGAGAAATCCGCGCCGAGTGGCCCCCCCTGAGGTCCCCCCCATTTTTTCAGTCACACCGTTTCCGCTGTTGAGATCCATCGTCGGGGTCGCTTCGGCGCCCGCATCGAGATTTGTGGATTCCATACGAGTCACGTTGGTGCTCCCGGTGAATGGGTAATCAAGTCTGCCCAGTCGAATCGAATACCGCTTTGCGCGTTATTCCGTCAATAAAAATCACGGTTCTCAGGAGAGGAATGGGCTGCGGATTCGCCCATACCAACTCCAATGGCGATCTCGGGCAACGAAATGCATTTTACGACCCCGAACGCGAGCGAATGAGCATTCGCACCAATGTCCGGCGTGACGGGAATGACATCGTCGAATTGCGTCGATCACTCTTGGCAAAAGATGAATCAAGTGATAATTGGCGCTGGCCTCGAAGGTTCGGCACCATGGCCGCGCCAAGGAGCGTGGAGGAGGACTCATGATCGTTGGCGTGATCGGGTCAGGATCGATTGGACCAGACCTCGCGTATGGTTTCGTCTCGGCCATCGCCAAAGAAGGCGGCCGAGTTTATTTGCACGACATCAAGCAAGAAGCGCTGGATGCCGGGACGTTACGCATTCACAACTACGTGCAAAAAGCGGTGGCCCGCGGCAAACTTTCCGAAGCTGCGGCACGCGCGGTCAAAGACGCCTTGGTCCCGACGTTGAATCTGGCGGATCTGGCCGAATGCGAATACGTCCTCGAAGCGGCGACGGAGGATCTGGTCATCAAGCGCCGAATCATCGCGGCCCTGGAAAACGTAGTGGCGGCTGATTGTTTGATTGGTTTTGCCACGAGCGGCATTCCGCGCGCTGAAATCGCCAAAGACGCCAAGATCCCGGCCCGTTGTTTCGTCAATCATCCTTTCTTTCCGGCCTGGCGCAGCCTTCCGGTCGAAGTGGTTTTGTCGGGAGATACGACGCTTGGTGACCGAATGCTCCGCACGCTGGAAAAGCTTGGAAAAGTCCCGATCATCACCGCCGATGCGCCATGTTTTGCGGCGGACGATATTTTTTGCAATTACGTTTCCGAGGCCGCGCGCATTGCCGAAGAAAAACTCGCGACGCCGGCGCAAATCGATGCCATCGTGCACAAGGCCATTGCTGGCGGTGGGCCGCTCAATGTCATGGACTTGACCCGCGGAAACTTGCTCACGGTGCATTGCCAGGAATTGATGCAAGAAGCGCCAACAGGTGGGCCTTGGTTTGCCCCTCCAGCGATTTTGCGGGAAGTCGGAAATCGACACTGGCACGATCCGAAAAACCCCGGGGATGCGCATCATGATGAAAAATTGGGCAAAACAGTCTTGAATCGAATCTTGGCGGTTCTTTTTGCCCGCACGTATTTCGTGGTCGATCAGGGTATTTGCGCGCCCTCGGACCTCGATTGGCTCACGCGCATGGCGCTCGGGTTCCGCAAAGGTCTGCTCTCGCTCGCCGAAGAATATGGCGCCGATGCGGTACACGCGATTTGCACGGAATATGCCGCGAATCATCCGGGGTTCGTCGTTCCGAAAAGTATAACGGAGAAAAACCTACCGACATTCCGGAAAAACATCGTCGTTTCCCGCGATGGGGACATCGGTATCGTTTCCGTACGTCGTCCCGAAGTGCGGAATGCGCTCAATCGAGAAACCCTGGGCGAAATCGCTGCCGCCATGAAAGAACTCGGCGCGGATGATTCCGTTGTCGGGATCATTTTCACGAGCCAGGACGGTGCATTGGCCGGTGCGGACATTGGGGAACTCGCCGCATTGAAAACGCCGCAGGATTGCGAAGCGATTTGTCACTTCGGCCATTCGGTGCTCGACGTGATTGCGTCGCTGCCGAAACCCGTCGTTGCCGCGCTCAATGGTCCGGTACTGGGTGGAGGTGCGGAAATTTCGATGGCTTGCCACGCTCGCGTCGTGGGCCCGGATTTGCTTTTCGGACAACCCGAGGTGAATTTGGGGATCATTCCCGGTTATGGTGGAACGCAGCGTCTTCCGCGATTGATCGGTTTGCCCAAGGCGCTCGAGGTGTTGCGCACGGGCCGAGCATTAAACGCCAAAGAAGCGTATGCCGCAGAATGGACGAAGACAGAACCGACGGCCGATTACATGAATGAAGCAAAGGCGCTCATTCGCCGGCATATCGCGGGCGAGGTGAAACTCGCGCCGGTCGATGGATCCCCGATGAGTGTAGCCGACGCATTTCCGCCTGTGGATTTGGGTCATCATTCACGCGCCATCGACGCGATTCTGGTATCCGTTTTGCGAAAAGGTCTCGCGCTCCCGCTGCGTGAAGGACTCGCTATCGAAGCCCAAGGTTTTGGGCGGTGCAAAGAAACTGTCGACCTCGACATTGGCATGAAAAACTTCGTCCAAAACGGCCCACGAGTTCCGGCCGCTTTCCTCCACGAATGAGATCGGAGTAACCCATGGGCAAAGAAAACAGCATCGTCATTCTCGACGGCGGCAAACGAACGCCGCGAGCCGACATTCTCGTGGACAACAAAGCCGCAGGGCTTTTTTCGAGTTTTACCACGACGCAACTCGGCGGAATGGCTGTAAAAGCCACGCTCGCAACGACGAAAATCGATCCGGGACTCATTGGCCACGTGGTCATGGGCATGGCGCAACACAGCCACCGCGATTCGATTTACGGCGCGCAAGGAATGCGATTTCGTGGCGGGCTCGGCAACGACGTTCCGGCCTTGACGGTCGCGCGTATTTGCGGCAGCGGCGCGGAAGCCATTTGTGTTGGGTCGGAAATCATTCTCGCGGGCGTACGCCACGATGAAGATCGGCCATTCATGGTGGTAGGCGGTGCGGAAAGCATGCAATACCCATTTAGCTTGTATGGCGTGCGCGGGCATAAAATCGGTGCCGCGGTCCAAAAATACGGACCCATCGATACGAAAACGCTTCCCGTAGGAACGCATTTGCAAGACATGCTGCTCATGAGCCTGTACGATCCGAGCGCCAAACTCGCGATGGCCAATACGGCCGAGGAACTCGGGCGGCGTTATGAAATTCGGCGTGAAGAAGCCGATGCGTTCGCCTTGCGTTCGCATGTGAATGCAAAGAAGGCGCGGGACGCGGGATATTTCGATGAGGAAATTTCGCCAGTGACTTTGACCGCGCACGATATGGGGACCGAAACGGTCGTCAAATACGATACGCACATCATCGAAGAACCGAGTTTGGCGAAAATGGCACGTTTGGCTCCGGCGTTCGAGCAGGATGGCATCATCACGGCTGGAAATGCGAGTGCCGTCGTGGATGGTGGCGCAGCCATGGTGATTGGCAAAGAGTCGGATGCGGAAAAACACGGGGGCAAACCCATTGCGCGTATTGCGGGTATGGGCGTAGCCGCGTGCGATCCACGCATCATGGGTTGGGGTCCGGTGCCCGCGGTACGCAAAGCTTTGAAAAAGGCCGGAATTGACGGGAAAGACGTCGATATCGTCGAAATCAACGAAGCGTTCGCCCCCCAAGCGCTCGCGTGTATGCGTGATTTCGAGAAAATGGGTATCGATCCGGAACGCGTCAATCCAATGGGCAATGCCATTGCGCTCGGTCATCCGCTCGGAGCCACCGGCGCGATTCTCACGCTCACGTGCTCGTACGCGCTCCGCCGCACGAACAAGCGTTATGGCGTCGTGACGATGTGCATCGGTGGCGGCCAAGGCATTGCTTTGGTGCTCGAATCGATGGCCTGATCAATACGCGTCTTTTCCACCCGTCAGCAAAGCTTCGAGTTTGTCCGCTTCCTCGGCTACGGCCATGGAAATGGTCACGAACTGCGCCCGATCGAGCATCCGTAATGGATAACGCGCCACGATCGTATAATGCTCCTTGCGCAAACAGAGCGCCCCGATATCGAGGGCCCGACTGCGCCGCAATGCCTCTTCCGGGGTGAGACGATTACGCGGACAAACTGGGCTCTCGATCGTCACCCAGGTTGCTCCCTCTTCGTCGAAACGCGGCTGATGCGCTTGAAAAAGCATTCCTTGGGTGCGGAGCACGGGTTTTTGCCAGGCGATCGTCACGCCAAACGCACCTTCTTGTTCCGCATCAATGGAAAACAACTTTTTCGCGCGTTGCGCCAATTCGTCGAAATCTTTCGGAGCCAACCAAGGATCTCGATCGACGCTCGCAGGCTCCTCGTCGTCCTCGCTATCGGATCCTGCCGCCACCGCTGCCAAATCCCGCAATTCACCGAGCATCGTCTCTGCAATCGCGAAAACCGCTGGAAGCACCGCAAAAGCTTGGCTCGCATCCACGACGAGGGCTACGGTTTGGCCGTCAAAACGGACCCCCAACGTCCCGGTGATCATATCGCCATCACCAGACCGGGACGACATTTCCGGACCCAACTCCACATCCACGACGAGGTGTTGTTCGTCGGGATTTTGCATATCGATCGCTACGCGTTCGACCCGAGCTTCGGGGAAAAGGGCGATTGCATTTTCCAGGCTGCGCAAAGCATGAGCCGGGGAAAACCGAGCATAAGGCATTCGAAAACTAAACGGACGCGGCATGGTTCATTTCTCCCGTTTCAACACTTGGGGCTTCGGGCTGCCTTCGGCACCCTTCGCCCCAATCCCCACTTGGCTCACGCCTGTTCGAGGATTCCTTGCTCGATGGCTGTATTCAACATATCGGCCTGTTCTGCAAGAGCAATCGCCATTTCGACGAACAGCGACCCATCGACGGATCGTAATGCACAGCTTTGGGACATGATGTAATGCTCCCCGTCTAGTGATAGGGGAAAATCCACTTCACTATTCATCGCCGCGGCAATTTCAGGTTTTAGATTTGGGAGGGGACAAACCACACTCTCCAGCGCCACCCATGACGCTTGATCCCCCTGCCCCATTGCGACTGTCGGTACGAAACTCCGGACACGAATTTCTTTTTTCGCCGGAGGATCTTCCCAAACCACGAAAAAAACGAACGCCCCTTCGCGTTCGAGTTTTGCTTCGCCAAACGTGTTTTGAGCCATCATCCGCAATTGCTCGAAAGCGTCGGTCGCGTTCCACTCGTCACCCGCGTCTTCGTCCTCATCGGCGTCTTCGTCGTCGCCATCGAATTCTCCGTCATCCGAATCGTCGTCGTTTTCCGTCTCTTCGTCGTCCCCGTCAAACTCTTCGTCGCGAATGTCGTCGTCGTCCGCATCTTCCTCTGCGTCCTCTTCATCATCTTCCGCGTCATCACGCGTCGGTTCGAATCGTTGCAGTACGTCTTCGACAATCTTCACGACGGCCGGCATCACATACGCATTACGCTCGAGATTCACTTCCAACGACGTTTCGTCGCCATCGTCGACGACCGCTAGTTCAGCCGACCAAAATTCCTCGTCTTCATCGGGCAGTTCGGGATCACCCGGCGCTCGACACGCTTCGACGAGACTTCGATGCATCGTGATCTCGATCATCGCCGTCGCAGGATCATCAGCAAGCAGTGCATCAACCTCGACAAACGTCACGCGCGCACCTGGCATGCCTGCCAAAGTTTGCTCGAGCGTCAAGAGAAATCGGGGGAGTTCGAGGCCTTCGAGAGGCAGCGGAAATGTCGACGTATCGCTCATCGCGCGCGGAGGATACACCATTTGCCACGAACGTACAGTTTTCGACTCAGCATACTGGAGGCCCGCGAATTCACCCAATCTACCAGTTGCCTGGCATGACAGACCTCCGCAATCGACACTTGCGCTCCGTTTCTCGGTAGCAACTGGAAATCCATCTGCCGTAGAATCGTCGACCATGCAACATCGCACCCTTTTCGCTTTCTCCGCACTCGCACTGTTTCTCGGCGCTTGTACTGGCATCATTAGCGACGTTCCAGGAGGCCCCGAGGAAGAAGAAAACCTCGGCGGCGCTGGCGGTGCCGCAACGACATCTACCGGGACAAACACCGGCGGACAAGGCGGAACCGGTAATGGTGGAAATGGCGTGAGCTCATCCAGCAGCTCGGGAGCAATGGGCAGCAGCAGCGGTGATGTCTCTTCGAGTTCGAGTTCGTCGTCGAGCAGTAGCAGTTCGTCCAGTTCGTCCAGCAGTAGCTCATCGAGTAGTTCGTCCAGTTCATCCAGCAGCTCGTCATCGAGCAGCAGTTCGTCCAGTAGCAGCAGCTCGTCGAGCAGCAGCAGCAGTGGTGGTCCCACATGCGGGAATCTCATGTGTGAATCAGGCGAATCGTGTATGAATTGCGCGGCGGATTGCGGGCAAGGTTCGGGGCCACAAAGCACAGGCTTGGATGCCGAAGAAATGGCGTTTGTCGTGCTCATCAACCAGCATCGCGCGAACAATGGTCTTGGACCACTGAAAGCGTGCGTCACCTTGAATCGATCGGCGCAGGGCCATAGCGAAGACATGCGCGACAAGAATTATTTCTCGCACACGGGCCTTGATGGATCGACGATGGTCACCCGCTCGTGCGACGCGTGTTACTCGTATGCATGTCCATTGCAGACGGCCATGGGCGAGAACATCGCGGCCGGCAATTCCGACGCGCAAAACACCTTCAACCAATGGAAGAATTCGTCAGGCCACAACATGAACATGCTTTCGTCGAATTACCGAGTGATGGGCATTGGCCGAGCGACGGGTGGTGGGCAGTATGGTGTGTACTGGACAAACGTATTTGGCGGCAACGACGACGGCACGTGTAATTGACCTGGCTCACGTCATGACGCGCAATCGGTTCCGCGGCTGGAAAGCCGCATGGCTACCAGCCTGCGGAACACGCATTTCGGAACCTTCGGGCCGAGCATCCGCATCGGACCACGTCGCAAAATCCGCCGACAAACCTCCCGGCAACATCGGCTGAACCGTGCGTTCGAGGAGCTGAAATTCGGCATGCCCTTCGATATCGAGCGGGGTATTGCGTAATGGTCCAGCCTCGGCGAGCCACGTTTTGACCTTCTGCACGTTGCGTACGAGCACGTAATGTTGTGGATCACGTTGCCACGCTTCGGCCAACAATTGCTGCATATTGGCCCATTCTTTTCGCCGGCACGCGATAGCGGCCAACAAATTCAGCGCCAAACCAGGCAAGGGGTGACCAAGTTCGAGGGCGCGTTTGGCATGACGTACGGCATCATCGAAATTGTCCTCGCGATAATGAGCAACTGCGCAATCGAGATGGGCCGCGTGATGGTCCCCGAGCCTTTGCACGATGGCTTCGCATTCCGCCGCATTTTCTCGATAACAATCCCGCAGGCCGCTGTTATTTCGGAACCAGTCCGTCATGAGCTGCGTCGTCTCTTCCGACGCATCGTACGGGACTTTTAATTCTTGAAAATCGCCCGTGAAATAGGCCTCGGAGTCGAGCCATCCCGCCGCAACTGCTTCATCATAGTCGCGAGTGCCTGGATAGATGGACAAGCACGAAAAGATGTATTGATGGGGCTTGGCTTTGTCAAGAAAGGCGAGCGTCTCGCGAAACGTCTCGGTCGTCTCGCCGCGATTGCCGAGCATCATGAAGTAGCGAACCTTGATGCCGTATTTTTTGGCCAGCTCGGTCGATTCGATGATTTTCTGCACCGTGATTTTCTTGTCGACCTGCTTCAATATTTGCGGCGAACCGCTTTCGACGCCGAGCGACAAGCGTTCACACCCCGCCAAACGCATTTCGCGCAAGAGGTCTTCACCCAAAACGTCGACCCGCGTGTCACAGCTCCATAAAAATCGCAGATTTCGTTCGCGAATGCCGCGGCACAATTCGAGCACCCGTTTGCGATTGGTCGTGAACGTATCATCCTTGACGAGAACCATTTTGACTGGCAAGCGCGGCACCACCTTTTCGAGCACGTCGAGCACGTATTTCACCGATTGCCCGCGGAATCCGCGACCCCAGCTATTTTCGGCGCCGCAAAACGTGCAGGCCCAGGGACAACCGCGCGACGTCATCAAAATATGCGTATCGTAAAGCAAATGTGGCGATGCAAGCGTGTCCAAGTCCTCGATTGGTGCTCGATCCGGACCCATTTCGATGCGACCGTCAACGCGATAAGCAGCACCGGGCAAATTCCGCATACTCCGCCCAACTGCCACGCGATCGATGATTTCCAAAAACGTCAGCTCACTCTCGCCAACGGTCGCGATATCGATTGCCGGATGATGTTCGAGCATTTCTTTGGCAAGCGGTGTCGAATGCGGTCCTCCAATGACGACGGGCGCCCGGGGACGCCGAGCTTTGATGGCTTTGGCCACGAGCGCCACGCCCCGGCGATTCGCCGTCCAGCACGACATTGCGTAAATATCGGCGTCGAGCTGCGCCAAAACCTCCTCGACGCGATTCCATGAATACGCCGACATATTCAAGATTTTGACTTGATGACCGGCCCGTTTTGCCTGCGCGGCAATGGACAGCAAACCATAAGGAATTTGATAAAAATCCGCGTCGAGGTCCCCATCGCGATACTCGGCGGGAGGGCCTTCTCCATTCGTATCGGGAGCTTCGCCACGGGCCGGAATTTTCCACGGAGGGGGGTACAGGAGCGCAATACGCATCGTGTGGTGCCTCGACCAACAGAGCTATCAGAGACAACACGTCGATTCAAGATGTTTCGCGCAACAGCTTCGAATCTGCAAATTTTTCTTCGTGTTTGCCAAAGCATCGCGTAGGATGCCGCCTATGGATTGTCCCCGTTGCAAACTCACGTTATCCGCGACCGATCCCTATCGCGGTGCAGACAACCAACATCGACGCGTTGGAGCATTACAAACGATCAAACATGCTGCGGGCGTCGAAATCGATCAATGCGCCGGTTGTGGCGGCGTGTTCCTCGATGAAGGAGAGCTGCGGAAAATTCAATCAGCCGCAAGCTCGACGAAATCGTCGGATTTGATGCCTTCACACATTCAACGCGTCTATGCGCGTGGGCGCGAGCAAGCAGGTCAACGTGAGCATCCGCAAACGCTCATGTGTCCTGCATGCGGGGGCGAAATGGCGTCGCGAGATTGGGGATTTGGCTCGGAAGTGACGATAGATACGTGCCTCGAATGTTTGGGCGTGTGGCTCGATTACACCGAGCTCGAGACACTCGAGGAAGTGTTTCGGTAATG
>DAOMZH010000121.1:0-17237 GCA_035437985.1 Polyangium sp. (in: bacteria)
GCGGTGCATTTCCTTCTCCAGCTTCTCGAGCGCTGCTTGAACAGCTCCATCGTCCTGCTTCTCGATCGCTGAGCGTCCCTCGGCAACGATCCCATTCAGCGTCGACACGTCGCCCTCGGAGAGTTTGTCTTTGTTCTCGCTGACGGTCTTTTCGATCGTGTAGCAGAGGTTATCGAGCTTGTTCCGACGCTCGATCTCCTCACGGCGACGCTTGTCTTCGGCCTCGTGTTCGGACGCTTCACGCACCATGCGTTGAATGTCTTCTTCCTTGAGCCCACCCGACGCAGTGATCGTGATTCGCTGATCCTTGCCCGTTGCCATGTCTTTCGCGTGCACGCTCAAGATGCCGTTGGCATCGATGTCGAACGTCACCTCGATCTTCGGCATTCCGCGCGGCGCCGGCATGATCCCTTCGAGGTGGAATCGGCCCAGCGTGCGGTTGTACCGAGCTTCTGTTCGTTCACCTTGCAGCACGTGCACCTCGACAGACGGCTGACTGTCGGTGGCCGTCGAGAAGATCTCTTTCTTCTGCGTCGGGATCGTCGTGTTGCGCGAAATCATTACCGTCATGACCCCACCAAGCGTCTCCACACCGAGCGAGAGGGGAGTCACGTCGAGCAGCACGAGGTCCTTCACGTCGCCGGACAACACGCCTGCTTGCACGGCTGCGCCGATGGCCACGACTTCATCGGGATTCACGCCCTTGTGCGGCTCTTTCCCGAAGAACTTCTTCACCGTTTCTTGCACGAGCGGGATGCGCGTCGAACCTCCAACGAGCACCACTTCGTCGATCTGTTGCGCGGTCTTCTTCGCATCCGCGAGCGCTTTGCGCACAGGCTCCATCGTGCGATCGATCAGCGGACGAATCATCTGCTCGAGTTTGGCGCGGCTGAGCTGCTTCTGGAGATGTTTCGGCCCCGAAGCATCTGCCGTGAGGAACGGCAAGTTGATCGTCGTTTCTTGCACGTTGCTCAACTCGATCTTTGCTTGCTCCGCTGCGTCCTTCAGGCGTTGCAAGACCATCTTGTCGTTCGCGACATCGATGCCCGTGTCTTTCTTGAACTCGGCAATGAGCCAATCCATCACCATGTGATCGACGTCGTCGCCACCAAGGTGCGTGTCACCGTTTGTCGAGATGACCTGCACGACGTTGTCGCCAACTTCCAGGATCGAGATGTCGAACGTGCCACCACCAAAGTCGTACACCGCGATGATCTCGTCGCTCTTTTTGTCGAGCCCATACGCGAGTGCCGCGGCAGTCGGCTCGTTGACGATGCGTTTGACCTCGAGCCCTGCAACGCGCCCCGCATCCTTCGTCGCTTGGCGTTGTGCATCGTTGAAATACGCAGGCACCGTGATGACTGCTTCGGTGACTTTTTCGCCGAGGTAGTCCTCAGCGGCCTTCTTCAGCTTTTGCAACACCTTCGCCGAGATCTCGGGAGGCGAATGGGTCTTGCCCCGAATCTCGATGCTCGCGTCGCCGTTCTTGCCTTTGGCGACTTTGTACGGAACGCGGCGTGCTTCCTCGGTGACTTCGTCTGCGCGACGCCCCATGAAACGCTTGGCCGAATAGATGGTGTTCAAAGGGTTCGTCACGGCCTGTCGTTTGGCGATTTGCCCGACGAGCACTTCTCCCTTTTCATCGAACGCAACGACCGAAGGCGTCAGTCGTGAACCCTCTTCGTTAACGATGACCTTGGGCTCTTTGCCCTCCATCACTGCAACGACGCTGTTCGTCGTACCCAAATCGATGCCGATAATCTTGCCCATGGAATCCTCCGAAAGAGTCAACCGCGACCGTCCGCGGTGCTGGCTAGCCGGGAAAGCCAAACCCCGACGCAAACAACCTCATGAGCCGTAACCCTGCGGAATCATTCCTACTTCGGTGAGCTTCCGGCTTCGCGGCTCAGTTTCGGGCACGAAACTAACCACAAGCGCTCAGGCGTCAACGATGTTTCCATGGCTTTCTTCGTTGACGTGGAAAAAATCGTGCCGAAGGATTTAGCCACTGGACAAAGTGAAAAGCGCGACACTATTTTTCTTGCGATCGCGAACAGGGTCGTGCTACTAGCTCCGGCCCCTCGTTCCGACCCAGGGAACCCGTCATGAAGCAGAACATCCATCCCAACTACGTGATGTCGACGATCAACTGTGCATGTGGCTCGGTTGTCGTCACTCGATCGACGCGCGGCAGTTTCACGACCGACGTTTGCTCCGCATGCCACCCGTTCTACACGGGCAAGCACAAAGTCATGGACGTCGCAGGTCGTGTCGAACGCTTCCGCAAGAAGTACGCGACTCCGCAAAAGTCCTCCTGAGCTGGCTCTCCGCCCGTTCCGAGTTCCAAGCACTCTCACTCGTCCCCATGGCGAGCGTCAGGTTCATGAGGTGATCCATGTCCCCATGGTCACACGTGACCTAACGCAATTACCAACCTGTCTCTGTGCGGCTCACGCCCTCCCGCACGACCCTTCTACGCGCTAGAGTTGCTCCCGATGAGTCAAGACGCCCCACGCCCGTACATCGGCGGTCAAGCCGTCATCGAGGGAGTCATGATGCGCTCCCCAGGTTCGCTCTCCATCGTCTGTCGAAGACGGTCTGGGCAACTCGTCGTTCGTGAACGGGCCATGCCCACACTCGCCCGTGGGGCACGCACATGGCCACTCGTTCGTGGCGTGGTGACGGTCGTCGAGTCGCTCAGGCTCGGATTCCACGCGATGCAATGGGCGTCAGAGTTCTACGAACAGGACTGGGGCGAAGAAGACAAACCCAAGCCGCCGCCTCCGACGAATATCTTCACGGCTCTGTCCCTGGGCATCATCGCTTTGGTGACTTCCTCAGGTGACCCAGGGCCGGAGACGGGCTCGAACAAAGGTACTGGCGCGATTGGCTTGCTCTCGATTCTCTTCGCGATCTTTCTGTTTGTCGCATTGCCCCAGGCCGGAGCTGAAGGCATCAATCGGCTGCTGAACCTGGGGCTCGATGTGCAATCCGCCCCCTTTCAGGCGATTACTGGGGGGACGAAGTTGCTCATCGTCATGGGTTACATGCTGCTGCTTCGACAAGCCGAGCTGACGCGTCGCGTGTTTCAGTATCACGGTGCCGAGCACAAGGCGATTTCCACCTACGAAGCAGGCGACGAGCTCACCGTGGCAAACGCAGCGGCCAAGACGACCTTGCATGCTCGTTGTGGGACGACATTTCTCGTCATGGTTGCGCTCGTTTCGATCCTGGTTTTCTCGGCCCTGGGTTCGCTTTTGCCGCAGCTTCCAGGCGGACGTATCGCGCAGAGCGTCGGGTTTTTCTTCATGAAACTCCCGTTTTTGCCCGTCATCGCGGCAATCACGTACGAACTCCAAAGGTTTTTCGCTCGGTATTGCTCGACTGGCCCCCTTCGCATTCTTCTTTGGCCTGGGTTTCTCGTGCAGAAGATAACGACTGCCGAACCTGAACCTGCCCAGCTCGAGGTTGCGCTTGCATCGCTGCAAGCAACACTGTGGCGCGAACAAGCTGCTTCCTCTGCACCGGCCGAGGTGCCCGACCGGATTTTTCCGGACTACGGACAACTTCTCGCCGACCCTGGTTACGCTACGGCAAACGCTCGTTAGAGTCGTCTGATCGCAAGCGTTTACAAACCTTCGTCGATACACACCAATCATCATCATGTTGCCCATCGAGAAGCTCGAAGCCGTTGCCCGTCGATTCCGGGAGCTCGAACATTTGCTCTGTGCTCCAGAGTCGCTCTCGGATCCGAACAAGCTGCAAAAGCTCAACAAAGAACGCACGGAACTCGAGCCGGTGGTGCTGAGTTTTTCGCGACTGCGGGATGTGGAAAAACGCATCGCGGAGGACAAGGAAGCTCTCGACGATCCTGAGCTTGGGGAACTTGCGCGCGAGGAGCTTCCAGGACTCGAGGCTGAACGCGAAACGATTTCGAGTGAACTCGAGCTGCTGCTACTTCCGAAGGATCCGAACGATGCACGAAACACCGTGCTCGAGATTCGAAGCGGCGAGGGTGGCGAAGAAGCAGCGTTGTTCGCGGCGGACATCTTCCGCATGATCTGTCGGTATGCCGAGACCAAGCGGTGGAAGGTCGAAGTGCTCAGCTTGAGTGAAGCGGCCGCAGGTGGGTACAAGGAAGTGATCGCCCTCGTGACTGGGCAAGATGTGTATTCGCATCTGCGTTACGAGGGTGGGGTACATAGGGTGCAGCGAGTGCCCGCAACCGAAGCCCAGGGGCGAATTCATACGTCGACCGCGACAGTGGCCGTGCTCCCCGAGGCGGACGATGTCGATGTGCACATTGATGAACGAGATCTGGATATTTCCATCGCCGCATCGGGTGGACCTGGCGGGCAGGGAGTGAACACGACAAACAGCGCGGTCCAGATCCGACACGTACCAACTGGCATCATCGTCAAGTGCCAAGACGAACGTTCGCAACTCAAGAACAAGGCCAAGGCCCTCAAAGTGCTCAAGGCCCGTTTGCTCGATATCGAGCGCAAGCGGCAAGAAGAAGCGCAAAGTGCGGAGCGGCGCACGATGGTGGGATCAGCCGAGCGTTCGCAAAAAATTCGGACGTACAACTATCCGCAAAATCGGGTGACCGATCATCGGATTAGCCTGACGTTGCACAAGCTCGAGCGGATTGTCGACGGTGACCTGGACGAACTCATTTCTGCATTGCGAACCCATCGTCAGGCTGAACTTTTGAAGCAAGGGGCAGCTGGCGATACGACGCGGTATTTGGCGGGCGCATGATGACCGCTCCGAGCTCGGATGCGTTGCTCGTGGCGCTTGTGCTCTGCCCAGGGGCGTATTCACGCAACCGATTTTATGCGATGTACGCGACACCCGAAGGGTCTTCGGTTCGACGTCGCGCGTCGCTCGTACGCAGCATCGTGTCGGAGTTGGCGCATCCAGATCCGCTCCGTCGAGGTCGTGTTACGTCAATGGACGACATTTCGACCCAGGGTCACGGCACGTTGACGTACGTGGTATCGTCGTTGGGACTGCGGCGGAGCACCGTGCTGAGCGCGCTCGAATTATCCATCATTCAATACGCGGTATCGCGCAAAGTTGGAGCTTCGGCGGGGTTCGATGTTGACGAAACTTCGCACGAGCGTTTGGAAATTGCATTATGCGGACTTTCGCCAGAAATTGCTGATTCTGCGCGTCGGGTGCTCGAAAATGAGCTTTTTGACGGCGAGGTTGACGAATCAGTTTGGCACAACGTACACCACGAGAAATGAACGGGAGAAACGCAATGTGTATTTTTTGCAAGATTGTCGAAAAGTCGATTCCGGCGAAGGTCTTATTCGAAGATGACGACTTGATGGCTTTTTATGATGTAAATCCCGTCGCTCCAGTGCACGTGCTCATCATTCCGAAGAAGCATATCGTTGGCCTGGGAGATACGACGCCCGAAGATGGTATCTTGCTCGGCAAATTGCTTTCCGCGGCACGTCGCGCCGCAGAAGAAACGTCGATTTTGCAATCTGGTTTCCGTACAGTGATCAATCACGGCACAAATGCAGGACAGAGCGTTTTTCACCTGCACGTACATGTGATTGGCGGCCGATCGATGGCGTGGCCACCCGGGTGAATCAAAATTGCCCGACGAGCATCAATCCACGTCGATTTTGATCCAGCATGGGCATAATTCCCACCGAAGAGGGGAGCAGTAATCGAGCTCCTCGACGGCCCTGGGGCGTATCTCCGACCGTTTCTGTGGACATGAGACTGATGTCCAGAGTAGGTCCTGCGATGTAGCCGATACCGCCCAAGAGTAATGCTCCGAAAAGGTCATCGAACGAGCCGTTACCGATAAGCGCACCCGAAAGGTATCCCAGGGTCGGCAAGCCAACGTTGAGCCCCAAGCTGGCAAAGCCCAACCCGACATGTCCATGAGCCCACTGGACGATGGGACCAGTCAGCATGTGACCGGCAAATCCTGCGTAGAGGAGTGGTTCTACGCCCGTGCCGATTCCAACGAGGGTGAAAACGTCCCCCGCAATAACCCCGATCATGGTTTGCCAGCCGAACCAATTCGTCTTTTGGGGCGCCGGTTGCATAACGCCCCAACTCTGTGGATACGCTCCGCCCGAGTGTGGATAATACGGATACGGGTATGGCTGAAAAGTATGGCTACCATCAGGAATCATCGACCCAGGTCCGGAATTGGCAGTTGCAGGGGTCGTTGTTGTTTTAGGAATCACCAAAACTTCAGCCCTGGGTGGCGTTGAAGTGTTGGATGAGTTGCCATCTGCTACCGTTGGCGTGTTTGCGTCCGGTCTGTCTTGGGCGAATGCATTCGAGACTCCCCCCACAAAGCAGACCAGGAACGAGAAGACACATATGCTGCGCATCGTTCGCCTCTTCGAGAAAATCCAGCCAAATACACTACAAAACACAGTTTTTGGTTACATTCAATAGGATATATTCTTGATTTTTTCGACCCACGTTCGTTCCTGCGGATCCATTTCAGGATTGCGCTCGAGGCTGGTTGGCAACGCTCGTGGGCGACGGGTTTCACTTTGTGCACGTAGCCAAACCGACTCAATCGTGCCCACATGTTCCTGCATCCCTAAAAACAACGCGAAGAGGTCGGGGCCTACAGCTCGTCTTGGTGATGGGCGAACTTCGAGCTCACGCCCTGACTTTAGCCGCGCTGTGAACCCTGCCACAAGATGATCCGCTGGATCGAGCCACGGGTCACGCGCCCCTGGGGCACCTTGCGCAAGCCACGAACCTACTGTCGTCCGCAAATTGTACGACGCATCATCACTTAAACCTAGTGACATTCCATGCGACGAAAGAACACGTTCTACCTCTCCCAGGGGCATGTTGCCGCTCGCATGCACAAGCAGAGATGTAACGTCAAACACTGGAACTGTCGGCGGCAATGGAACGGCTTGAGTCTCCGGGGCCTCGCGCGGTACAAGGTTACCCGGGTTCATGATTCCGTCCGGATCAAATTCCCGCCGCAGCGTATGAATCATTGAAACCCCGAACCCGAGTTCTTTTCCGAGCCTGGGGGCTTTGCTACGTCCCACGCCGTGGTGATGCGACAATGTCCCACCTGCGCCAATGGCCGCATCAAGCGCGTTCCGCCACGTCGCATCATAAATGGACTCCATACCGGACGCAGAGGGTGCACTACCTGCAAACGTAAAATAAATGCTGCACCCATCCGGATACGCGTGGGATAGGTGCGCCATGACAAACACGTGTTTACCAAGCGCTTCGCGCACGGCGCGGTACAATTCTCCAAGGCGCGACCACGGTGCGGCCACTTCCATTGTGTCGCTAAAAGCACCAGCCATGAATACCGGCGATTGTCGATAACTCACGCTGTAGCGGTGTTCCAGCCAATGCCGCGCGGGACCTTCACCCAAATCCCGGGCGCCTTGCATCATCGCCATCGACTTGGCCCGTGCCATATCCGCGTCAGTATGCTCGGACGAACCTTCGAAAAGCAGAATCAACGTCGCTCCGCCCATCAGTGTCGAAGGGGCTGCATCGATGAGCTTATTGACCATTCCTGGTCGCCCGAGCACTTTACGTAATACTGCCGCGCCAAACCCTGCACCTTGACGCGACGATTCGCGCGTCTCCGTTGATTTGTGTTTGTTTCGACGAACTGAACCGAGGCGCGCAATGAAGGAATCGAATACATCGTAAAGACGTGCAACGGCAGGACGCAAACCCGCTTGAAATATCGAACGGAGAAATTCCCATCCGGCTTCCACATTCGGAAATGAAAACGCCCCAAAAGACCTCGTTTGCGGCGCTGGATGCAATCTGAGCTCGGCGCTCGTCACAACCCCGAAAACCCCTTCGCTGCCAATGATGAGCGGCGTCATGTCCGGACCATTCGTACGGCGTCGAAATCGTACGATTTCGCCATTTCCCAAAACGCATTCCAAAGACACCACCATGTCTTCGATTTTGCCGTAAAGCCCCGAACATTGCCCGGCACTACGGGCCGCAATCCAACCGCCGACGGTCGAACACAAAATCGACGACGGAAAATGCCCCAATGTAAATCCCGAAGCCAAAAGCTCTTCTTCGAGCCGAATACCTAATGCTCCCGCGCCAACATCGAGCACACCTGTTTGTCGGTTTATGCTTCGCGTATTCGCAATTTTCTTCAAATCCAAAACGACCGTGCGATTGTCCGGTAAGACCCCTCCACAAACGCCCGAGCCTGCGCCAAACGGCACGAGAGGTACACCCTCGTGCGCACATAATCGGACGATCGCGGAGACTTCTTCTACGGAACGAGGCCAAACCACGAGGTCTGGACGATGTTCCGCAATCCGTCCATCCGAAACTGCCAAATGGTGTCGAGGCCAAAGATCGCGTGCGTAGGCAATGCGATCCGTTGGAGACCCCGAAACACTAATCCCCGGAGCGATTTCTTCAATTCTTGCTGCGAGTGTCAAATTCGACCTCCTCGCATATGTCTCACTTGCGCTCGGCCACGATGATCAATCGTGGTGACTCCGAACCGAAAAAGACTCCTGGATGCGCCGGATGGCCGGTCACTTCGAGGACCTTGAAATCGGCGTCGTGCATCATTTTGCCAATTTCGTGCAAGTTGTAGAGCCGCATCGAATAATCGATTTCACGCGAACGACCGTCGTCGAACATTGCCGTACGCTTGACCTTCAAACGGCTCGAAAAGAAATCGACCTGCATTTCATCCATGCAGACACACCCGTCGCCCTCGAACCACACCATACTTGGCTGGCGTGGCGCAACGTAATCGCGATTGATGATATCCAGGACCAAAATGCCGCCTGTGCGCAATGCACGCTGCATTCTTTGCAAGACGTCGAAGTTTTTCTCGTCGTCGAAATACCCAAAACTCGTCGACCACGAATACACGCCGTCGAAGACCTGGTCGAACGTCATTTCTCGCATGTCCCCTTGCAAGAAATTCAGTTTTTGACTGCGGCTTTGGGCTTCGTCCGCGGCCAAGGCCAACATATTCAGCGACAAATCATAACCGACCACTGCATATCCACGGCTCGACAATTCAACGGCATGCCGACCCGTGCCACACGCCAAATCGAGAATGGACGCGCCTTTTTCAAGGCCCAAGCATTGCTCGATGAAATCCACTTCGCGATGAATGACCTTGCTTTCGGCCCGATCCATCGTGCGAATGAAATCGTCGTCGAAAAGATCCTCCCACCAGGGACGCACACGCCGTCGGCTTGGCTCGGGCAACGTTGCCGGCTTTTGCGCAGCAGCGGCTTGAGCTTGCGGGGATACAGGAGGCGGCGGCGGAGCTGCTTTGACAGGTGGTGGCGCTTTGGGAGGTAATGGCGGCGGCGGCTTTTTGGGACCCACTCCGGGCGGAGTCGGCGTTTGTTGCACCGCTATTGCGGGTGGAGGCGGTTCTGGTTCAACCGCTGCCGGGGCTTCGACTTCGATCTCTTCGAGGGATTCGATTTCGTCCGAGTGCGCCGCATCTTGCCTGCTATTCGGCTCGACGTCGAATTCAGCATTGACCTCCGCGAAATCTTCGGCTGGGCCGAATTTGGATTTTTCGGTCGGCGCTGGTGCTTCCTTGGGAACTGCGGAAACGGGGGGCGGCGTCGCATCCCTCGGCGGAATCGAGGGCGGGGCTGCTTCTCGGATCGCTACGGGTAGCGGAGTCGCCTCGCGTGCCGAGACTGGCGACAGTTGCGATGGCTCTTTGGCGAGGAACTGAGCCGTTTGGGTTTGCGCTGTTTCACTCGCCAAACCCGCTGATATTTCAGCAACTCGGGGCGGCGCTGGAGTCCACCCTTCTTCAGGAATTTCGTCGACGATTCTTGCTTTGGGCAGAGGCGGAACAGCACCGTCACCCGAATCGGTTATCTCCACGGTGGCAATGGGTTCGACGGGTTGTTGAATGCTGACCGGTGGCAAATCGTCACCAATGGCCAGAATCCGCATCGGCTGAATCACTTCCATCATTTCAGATGGATCCATCAGCGGAAGTGGAGGCGGCTCGGGCGCAATCTCGACAGGTGCAGCCACGACGGGCGTCTCGAGGGGCGGGGGCGGAGGCGTTCTCGCGACCGTAAATGGTGGCGGAGTTTGGGATGAAAAACTATCGAGCGCAGGTGCGACTTGTGCGACAGGAGGTGGTGTTTCGCTGAACTGCTGCTCTGCGGAGGCATCGTCGTCGGTCTTGACGACGCGGCGTGAACGTCGCCGAAGTGGACCTGCGCTTGCACGATCCTCGGTGGCTGGAGGCATTCCGTCGATCGTGCTTGGAGGCATGTCGAACGAGGATTGCGAAAGGGGAGGTGGAACTGTGCCCCGCGCGGAGAGTCGTGAAGGCGGTGTGGAAGATGAACGCGGCGGCAGAGATCCAGGCGGATTACGCGAGGGGCGCGGAGGCGCAGGCACGCTCGGATTGGGGCGTGGAACCATGGGCGGCGGCGCAGCACTCACGTCCGCCGACACGGATGCTGCATCTGCGGGCGAAGGTTGTGACCCCGGCGGTTGAGTATTGTCGGTGGACGGCGTTTCACTCATGCGACGCGCGCTCCGTGCAGAGATTGACCCATGCGCACAGGTCCACTCTGAATTCCCCAAGGCATCGCTTTCCCTGGTTCGACAAATACGACGGCTGTCGAGCCGAGATGAAACATTCCAATTTCTCCCCCGCGCTCGACGTGAATCGATGGCTCGAGACGATGCTCGCCGATCGGTACGTCACGTTCGTCGATGCCTGTGACCGTGATCCGACCGACGACGATCGCTCCGACCATGACGACCGTCACGCGACCCTGTGTTGCAGTGTCGATGCAAATCGCGACGCGTCTGTTGCGTGCAAAAAGCATCGGAATGTGGAGTTCACCGATCGAGTTGACCGGAAAGAGATCGCCTGGGAATGAACGCACGATCGCGACCTCACCAGCGACCGGCGCATGCACTCGGTGATAGTCACGCGGGCTCAAGTACACGACGGCAAACTGTCCACCTTCGTATCGATGCGCATCGACGGGATCACCCACGAGATCGAGCGTGGTGTAGTCGCGGCCTTTGATCTTGAACGAGCCATCTCGCTCGATGGGCCCAAACGATTCGATGCGTCCATCTGCAGGACTGACGACAGCATTTTCGTCAGCGCAAATGGGTCGCGCACCATCACGTAGTGGACGCGTGAAGAACGCGTCGAAACACGAGTAGCCACCATCGGGCTGGACCGCTTCATCCATGTCGACGTGATAGGCTCGCGCAAAAGTTCCCACGACCGCAGAGGCGACCGCGGATGGGAGGGGGATTTCGCAAAGAGCTCCAACAGCGCGCGTGATGCGCTCGCGTGGAAGCACTCGTAGGAGCTGAGCGGCGGCGTACGTGGCGATCATCGTAGAAATCGTAGAAGACAGCCCACCGAGCTTAGGCGGCTGCGCGGACATGGGTCAACGACGGACCGAGCAAGGTACTGCTTTTGACTGCAGGTTCATTCATCCAGTCAGACAAGACCGATGGATCGCGACAGGTCCCCGTGGCGGAAGATGGTCGGGGTTGGATGTGATTTGAATTGCGTATGTGGGCTGCGGACACGTGAAAAATGTTGTTCGTTTTACTAAAATTCGGCCCTGGGGCGAAAAATTTGTAAAAATTGTTACCAAAGTTCGGCCCTGGGGCATGAAGAATGTAACTTAGAATGCGGTCCAAAATGGATCGCTCCGTTTCCGATCGGCGTGCACCTGACTCCGCTCGCTCTTGGTGCACCTGGGGGCGAGCAACGGTTGATCCACCGCGATTTCCTGCGTTTCGACCTTCGGCACGACTCTCGCAATAGCTCTTTGCACACGCCGACGAGGCATCGGCAGGAGGGTTCACATGGAAATCACGTTTTGGGGCGTTCGCGGCAGCATTGCTTCTCCTGGTCCTGACACGATGGGCGTTGGTGGCAACACGAGCTGTGTCGAGGTGCGGTGTGGCAAGCAGCGCATCATTCTCGATGCGGGCACGGGCATTCGCCAACTCGGCGACAAGATGATGGCGGAAGGGCCGGTCGAAGCGACGCTTCTCTTGTCGCATCTGCATTGGGACCACATCCAGGGCATCCCGTTTTTCGTGCCCGCATATGTGCCTTCGTCACGTCTCCAAATTGTTGGGGGCACAAACGGAATGATGTCCCTGCGCGACGCTCTCGCGTACCAAATGACCGCCCCTGTTTTCCCAGTTCGGCTGGACGAACTCGGTGCATCCATTGATTGGCGCGAGGTTCGTTCGGGCGAACGGTTCAAGGTTGGCGACGTCGATGTCCGCGTCATGCGCCAAAATCATCCGGGTGGTTCGTACGCGTATCGCCTCGACTATGACGGCCGCAGCGTCGTGTATGCGACGGATACCGAGCACTACGCGTGTGTCGACCCTGCGCTTGCAACGTTGGCGCGAGGTGCTGACGTGTTGATCTACGATTCGCAGTACACGCCGGACGAGTATCGCGGCACCACGCCGTACAACTCGAAGGTGGGGTGGGGACATTCGACGTATGTGGCGGGAGTGGAACTCGCCAAAGCGGCGGGCGTGGGGCAGTACGTGCTTTTCCACCACGATCCGCGCCGCAACGATGCAGGTGTCGAAGATGTCGAGCGTCTCGCGCGGGAACTTTTCCCCCACTCCGTTGCTGCTCGCGAAGGGTTGAAGCTGGGGCTGTTGCCTTTGGCCAAGGCGGCGTGATGGCTCTGCCAGCGCTGCGCGTGGAGCCGTGCCTGATGACGGATGCGACGTGGGCACCTATGCTCGACTTTGCACCCCTCTCCATGTCGCGCCTTTCGCTCCTCGTCGATCTGGCCTCATTGCTCGCACGCGAAGTTGATCTCGACGCGTTGCTCGGGACTGCGTGCGAGCGTTTGGCGCAGGCGATGTTTGCTGATCGCGCGACGATCTGGCTTGTCGATGCTGAGCAGGGTGATCTCGTCACGCGCGTGGCCGTGTTGCCCGAGCTGCCTGCTTTGCGACAACCGCAAGGCAAAGGCATTGCGGGGTATGTCGCGCGTTCGGGTGAGGTTGTCCGAGTCGATGATGCTTCACGCGACGCACGCTTCGATCCGTCCGCGGACAAGGCCACGGGATACACCACGCGGTCCATGCTCGTCGCGCCGATTCGTGAGGATTTGCGCGCACCTGTGCGTGGTGTCGTGCAGCTGCTCAACAAGCAGGGTGGGCCTTTTGATGAAGAAGATGAGCGTTATCTCGTAGCGCTCGCGAGTCAGCTTGCGCGGGCGTTGTCGATGACCACGCTGCGGGCGGCGGATGGCGGAAATCCTGGGCTCGTTCTGCAAGGTCCGTTTAACCGCATCGTTGGTCGAAGTCCTGCGATCACTGCGGTTTACGAGAAAATACAACTTGCAGCTCAAACGGATGCGACGGTTCTTCTGCGTGGTGAAACAGGTAGCGGCAAGGGGCTGTTTGCCCGAGCCATTCATGTCAACTCTCGGCGTCAAGCCCGCCCGTTTGTCACGGTCGATTGCACGACATTGCCTGCGCAGCTCGTCGAAAGTGAGCTCTTTGGTCACGAGCGCGGAGCTTTCACCGGAGCCGATCGACGTGTGCCGGGCAAAGTCGAATTGTCCGAAGGCGGAACACTTTTTCTTGACGAACTCGGTGACTTGCCGCTCGACATTCAAGGCAAGCTCCTTCGATTCCTTCAAGATCGTACATTCGAGCGCGTGGGTGGACGCAGCACGTTACGTGCGGACGTGCGCATCGTGTGCGCGACGCATCGCGACCTCGAGAAAGCCGTTGCGGAAGGGCGCTTTCGCGAGGATCTCTACTATCGCGTGCGCGTCGTCGAGATCGAACTCCCGCCGCTTCGCGCGCGTGGACGTGACGAAATCGAAGCGCTGGCGCGACATTTTGCCGATGTGTACGCGCAGCGTTATGGACGACCTACGCCCAGCTTCGACCCAACGGCGCTTGCGGCCATCGCCACGCACTCGTGGCCTGGAAACGTGCGCGAGCTCGAGCATTGGATCGAAAGTGCGATCGCGCTCGCTCCAGATGGTCGCGTGTCCGCGTCGCATCTGCCGCAACGCAAACCGCGCAACACGTTTAATGCGGAACAATCAGGCTCGTTTGCGATCCCCTCGATTGTCGCGACAGATGCCACCGAAGGCGAGATCAAGCTTCCCCTGAGTTTGTCTCTCGATGACGCGGTCGAACGTTATGTGGCTGCCGTCGTCGATGCCTGTGGGGGCAACAAGACCGAAGCTGCACGGCGTTTGGGCGTCGGACGAAACACGATCTCCCGAGCGCTCACGCGTCATGCTGGTCCACCATCACGGGGATCATCTCCAGGTAACGAAGACTAACGAAGACCGTCAGTGCGGAACGCGTCGAGCCATCTCGCAGATCGCTGCGCGAAGCGGATCCTTGGGCAATTCGGGGGCCGGTTTTTCTTCGCAGGCGACGAGCGGTTCCATCGGATCGAGCGAGATTCCCATCTGAAATTGTCGCTCCGTGTCGGGTGCGTCCGGGAACAAAAGCGCATGGAGCGAGTGCCATCGGCCTACGCGGTAGTGCACGTCCTCGATCTTCTCCACCAGTGTTGTCGCCTTGGGTTTGTCCCCCATGGCCACCAACGATTCGGCTAGGGCACATCGTACGTTCGCGTCGAACGGGGCTAGGGTGTGCGCTTTGGTTCTTTCGATCGAGGCGGCCTTGGCGTGTTGGCGGTTCTGCAGCAATGTGCCCAGACGAACTCGTCGTGCGGCATCCGCCGCGAACGTCGGTTTTGCCCCAGGTTCGAGGTCCGTGGGGATGTTGGTCGGGACAGACGCGAGGTGCGTTTTCCATCGACCCACCCAAGTCGTGAAATCTGCTGCGGAAACTCCGGCAATCGCTCGTCCCACGTCATCCGGTTCGCGCGCGTCCTTCAAACGAATGACCAGCTGCGGAAGTGCTTCTTCACCGGCTTCGCGTGCCCAGTAGCGAATGAAGCTGGCCACTTCCGCGTACGCGACGGATGCTCGTTCGGCAGACGGCAACATCGCGATCGATGGCCCAATGCGATCGAGCTCCACACCGAGACCCCGCTCCATACCGATTCGCGCGACGGCATCATCCGGCGGAAAATCATCGAGCGGTTCTGCTTCGCGCCAACGTGTTTGTTGGCGTTTGGCCACGCCTTCTTGCAGCCACAACGGCGCCTTGTCGCGCGTGCCTCTAGACAGCGCGAGGTGCGTCATCTCGTGGACCAACGTGTCGAGCCACGCGTAGTTTCCCGAAGTTGCGCGTGGTGAAAGCATCGTCACGCGACCCCATTTGGCCACGGCAACTGTGCCCGTCGTGCGGGCGGCTTGCTCGGGCAAACCCGTCATCGCCGCCAATGCAAATTGATCTCGCACCAGGTCGACGCGTACCGGCAACGGAAGCTCCACGCCGAGCTCTTTCGCGAGCATCGTGCGTGCTCGAAGCGCCGTGTCGACGAGCAAGGGCATGAGCGCTCGATCATCATCGTCTTGCAAACGCACCCGCACACCTTGTTCTTCGACCGTCAACGTCCCTGCCATCGATCGTGCGCACCCACGCGCCACATCGGCGAGCTGTTGCGATTCGGGGCGATTCACCAGATCGGGGCGGGCCAAAATTGCTACGGCTTCGTCGCAATTTCCTTCATAGATGAACAAATGCGCTTTTTCGATCGCCAGCGCCGAGTCTGACGGGTCTGCGCTGTCGAGGATCGAGTGTGCACTGGGATAGTCCATTTCGATCGTCGCGTTGCGGGCTCGCGTTGCGCGATCCTGGTCGCCAAGGATTGGCGCATTCGCGTGGGTGGAAGTTGCAACGAACAGTGTCGAGCCCATCACGAGTGCGGAAAGACAAACATTCTTTCGCGTACGTACGATCATCGGAGCAATCCCTCCGTGTACCGTTTCACTGCGTCTTTCAGCAGCGGATCACTCGATCCCGATAATCCTTCGAGGACGCGTTTGCGAAACGCATCAGGTCCCTTGTGCTCTTCTTTTCCAGGAACCTTGGCGTTCTTGGCCATCTCCTTGCCGTCCCCAAGGCGATCACGACGTTGTCGCGAATCTGAACGCGAATCGTCATCATCATCGTCGTCTCCGTTGCGGGCCATTTCGAGCAGACGTTGCGCATTTTGCTGATGCTCCGACCCACCAATCCCATCGCCACGTTGCAACGCCTTCGCTGCTTCTTGCATGGCGCGCTCGGCTTCATCGAGACGTTCGAGCGTTTCGTCAGGCAAGCTGCCTTCACCAGACTCGCCTTTCTCCGCGAGCTTGCGTGCCTTCTCGGCCATCTTGCCTTCACGGTCACCGCTCTTTTCGAGGTCCCCTTTGGCTCGATTCGTCGCGGATCGACGCAGTTTGTCCAAGGCCTCTTCTGCCCATTGCATCTCTTGCGCGAGACGCTCGCGCGCGTTCTCGGCATTTCGCCCCGCGCTTTGCTCACTGATATCCCACTCGGCGGCTTGATCACCGGCACGTTTGGCATCTTCGAGCGCCTTCATCGCTTCTTTGCCAGCTTGCACGGCATCGTTGGGACGACCTTGTTCCAGCGCATCGGCCATCGACTCCGCCATGTCGCGAGCACGTTTCGCCGAGCTCACTGCAGACCCAGGTTCGCCTGCACGTCGCGGTAAATTACTCACGGCATCACGGATCGCCTGGGCGTGTTTCTTCGCTTCGCGCTTGAGTGCATCGAGTTCGTCTTGGGCGAACGCCTGTTCGAGCGCTCGTTCGACGTCGTTGAGTTCCTTGGAGTGTTCTTGGATCAAATCGTCGAGCTCTTTGGCGCCTGCTTCGGCGGCGTCATCAGCTTGCGACTCATCCCCCGTGCCCATTCCTTCGCCACTACCGGTGCCGGTTCCCGAACCAACTTCACCATCACCGAGACGACTTCCGCTTCCGCCCATGGACGAAGGGAGCGGATTTTTCAGACGCGCCGCAAGATCACGAGCGGCGAGTTCAGCGTGTAAAAGGCTCTTGGCTTGACGTGCACGATCAATACGCCGCAAGCCGTTTTGCACAATCTCACCCAGGTCTGCACCGAGCGCTCCAAGACGAAGCAGCTGCTTGCCACCACCTCCAAGAACACTCACCGAAGCATCCAGCCGAGTGATTCCACTCGCGACATCCCCACGTCGACGTCCATCGGCTGTTGCAGCACTTTCCGCGGCTTCTTCAGCAACATCGGACAAACGCTTGGCCACCTTGGCGGCATCCTTTGAGCCCAAAGCAAGTACCGCT
>DAOMZH010000122.1:0-17130 GCA_035437985.1 Polyangium sp. (in: bacteria)
ATTTTTGCGCTTGCGCTTTTTGCCGTCGCCGGGGCTCGAAGCAGCAGCGGCCGGGGCGCGTGGCGCTTGGTTGGAAGAGCCGCCTGGAAGCCGATTACCGATGTCGTCTCCCGGCTGTTCGTCCCACTCTGCGTCACTCGATTTGGCGGACTTCTCCTGCATGTTGCCGGAGGGCTGCGTATTGCCGGCGGCATCAGCCGGATCGTTGATGTTTTGTTCTTCCGTATTCATCCGGTATCTCGGCACGGCTCGCGCTGCGTGACACACTCGGGCGAGCGTTTGTCGCGCATGCACGTAGCTCGGAAAGGGGCGGAAACCATAACGTACCTCGCACCTGTGCGCGAGGGTTTGCGAGCGTCTCTAACGTACGATGGGTAAAAATCGTTGCTGACCACCACTTCGGTCGATGCGCAGCGACCCTCCACGCGAAAGATTGTGCACACTGACTTTGGCTGCTAGTTCGCGCGCAACTTGCAAAAAAGCCCGTCCAACCGTGCTGTCTGGGGCGGCTTGCACGACCGGCGTACCCGCATCGCCCCATTCGCGTACCGACGGATCGAGCGGAATTTGCCCAATCAGCGGGGCACCAGCAAATTCTGCAATCTTCTGACCTCCGCCCGACCCAAAAAGTGTGTGGCGTTTGTCACAACCATCGCAAACGAAATAACTCTCGTTCTCGACCACCCCAAGAATGGGGATGCCCACCTTTTGCGCCATCGACACGGACTTGTAGACGTCTTGCAAAGCGACTTCCTGGGGTGTCGTCACGATGACCGCCCCCGTCGTTCGGAGCTTTTGGGAAATCGTGAGCGCAATGTCTCCCGTTCCCGGCGGCAAATCGAGGACGAGATAATCCAGGTTGCCCCAGTCGACGTCGTTCATGAACTGCATGAGCGCGCTTTGCACCATCGGGCCGCGCCAAACCACCGCGCTCTTGGCATCTTCGATCAAGAACCCGATCGACATCAGTTTGACCCCAAACCTTTCGAGCGGCGTAAAACGTTTGCCGTCGAGGGAGGTCGGGCGACCCATCACACCGAGCATCGTCGGAATGCTCGGGCCGTACATGTCGGCATCCAAAAGCCCTACGCGGCAGCCCAAACGGTTGAGCGCGAGCGTAAGGTTTGTCGCGACGGTACTCTTGCCGACGCCACCTTTGCCGCTCATCACGAGCACGATGTTGCGCACGCCGGGGCAGGGATCATCGGGAAGAATGTTGCGCTCCGGGACACTCGCATCCCACGTGATCGCCACCTTCGACGCACCAGCTTTGGTGAGTGCTGCGGTGACATCGTTCTGCAAGCGGTCCTTGTGCGGACATGCTGGCGTCGTGAGCGTGATCGTGAGGGAAACGGTGTCTCCGTCGACCTGGACGTCTCCGAGCATGCCCGCATCCGCAAGCGAACGTTGCAGTTCGGGATCCAAGACGTTTGCCGCAGCAGCTTTGGCAGCATCGACTGAAATGGCCATGAAAAATCCTCGACGTGGTCAAACTGCGGAGGGCCGAGACCCCACGCTCCACATGGACGAAGTCTTCTCGAAACCATCGAGAAACCGAGCCATGTTCCGCGAAAAACGAGACGTTTTTCCTCGTCTACGACGCCAATCCTCGAAGGAGTTCGGCGTCCGAGATGACAGGATTGCTTAGATCAAGGTGGGGCGCCGTCAACCCCAAACTCCCGTGACGTCACACGAGTATGTCGAGGTCGACGGCGTGGGTGCTGAGCGGCTCAGTTTGTAGCTGCGCCGGCGTTGGCCCCGACGCTCGCACTGGCTTCGACCGACACTTTCACTTCCACGCTGGCATCGACCGCCGCCGATGCCGCAACCGTCGTGCACACAAGGGCTTTGCCGCTCGAGGTGATCGCATCGCCGAGGTTCTGGCCAACGGAGACGAGCGTGTCGGCCGCATTGATCGTGGCTTGGCCCCGAACGCCGATGTTCTGGATGAGTTTGGGCAGATGCAATTCGAGCGCGTCCTTGAGCGCCATGAAGTCCGCCCCGGCTGTTCCTTGAACTTCGAGTTTCACGGTGGGCGGCGTGCACTTCGCTTCAGCTTGAACCTGCGCGCGGCAGCTCGATTCGCAATCGGCGTCGAGGCTGCACTCGGGAGGCGTCAGTTTGCCCTCGCAGTGCGGCGCTTCGAACGCAACGGAGCAATCGCCTTTGCAGGTTCCATCGCACGAAGCCATGGTGTTTGTCTGGTACGTACACGTCCCCGAGCAGGTTCCGTTGCACGTGCCGTCGCAACGACCAGCGCAGTCACCGTTGGCATCCTTCTCCACACACGTTCCAGTGCAGGGGCCGTTGCACGTCGCGCTGCACGCGCCGTTGCACGTCACCGTGGTGCCGGTCTTGGCGGTGCACGAACCAGAGCATTGCGCTCCGCACGTTCCTGCGAGTTGTCCAGGTTCGCACTTCGCTTCGAGTTGCGCGGGAGTGCACTTGCCCGAAACATCGCACTTTGCGTTGCAGGCAGCTGTCGCGCTGAGGTCCGCTTCACACCCGCCTCCTTCGACCAGCACACCGAACGTCACGGCCGCGTTTGCCGCAAAGACTGCATCCATACCGAGGTTCGCGGCATCGCATGCTGCCGTCAAACGATCCGTACCTTGGGCTGACTCCCACTTGCTCGCATCCGCTTTGGTGGCCGTCGCGATGCCGACGCAAGCATCCGTCACGTCCTTGAGCATTGCGCTCGACAACGTCACGAGCGCTCCTGACGCACCCATGAACGATTTTACGCGGTAATCGATATCGAGATTCGCGCCCCAATCGGCCTGGGCGGTGAAGTCGCTATCACATCCCTCCACGACGTCTTTGAGGTCATCGATACCTCCGCAGCCGCTCACGGAGATAACTCCGAAAAGGCCGCAGACGGTTACGAGAGAAGCAAGAGTATGCATGCGTTTTTTGTGGTTCATTTTGAAAAACTCCTTCGTAAGCAAAGTGGTCGGTCTCTACCAGCAACGGCTCGTTCCTTCGAGAATGCAGTGCTTGTAGAGAGGACCTGTGGGATCGTCGAGGTAACAAACTCCGGCAATATTGCTGGGTGAAGGCGGGCAATCCGCATTCGTTTCGCACGGAGTGGAGCAGCCTCGTTGCCCACCATCGTATTCGTAGCACGCGCTGGTGCCCGTGACCGGGCCGCAGTCCGTGTCGTTTCGACACGGCTCGCAGAACTTTCCGGAGCCGATACAAGCGCCGAATTTGTGCTTGCAGACGAGCGTCGAATTCATGTCGTTGGGATCGAGAGCCACACATGCGTATTCATCGCCGCAGTCCGAAGAAGTCAGGCATTCGCGCGCGCAACGTTTCTGCGATTCCTTCGGCATGGTGACGCAATGGTTCGCCACGTCAGCGCAATCGAGGTCCGTCGTACACGGATCGCAGTCTTTTCGGCGGATACACGCTTTGCGCAGAATGCAGAGCTGACCCTCGACCATCGTGTTTCCTTGGCCTAACGACGCAGGATCAATGCACGGAGTATTGGCGGGAACGCGTCCGCAAAAGTCGTTGTTTCCCTTGGTAGGCGACGAGTTACAGAGTTCATGCGGGTCATGCGTCAGACCGCAATAAAATCCACCAGGACAATCCGTATCGTCACTGCAGTCGTTCTTGGTGCAGTACGCTTCGGTATCACCCACTCCATTCGATGCGCATACGAGCTCCGCCGTGCAATCTTGAAGGGCACACGAAAAAAACATGCACGGATTGCCATCAGGGCATTTGCCAAGGGAACAGTTTGCCCGGGCATAACAAGCTTCCGTATCGAGCTGGCAGGTGTCGGGCTGTCCATTGCATTGCGCGAGGTCGCATTTTTCGCCCGTCGTTCGGCACGAAATGGCATTCGCACATTCATTTCCGAACGGGCACGAAAAGCCTACACCATAACTAGACCCACTTGGCTGACACGTATTGATTGCCGCATTCGTATCGTCTTCGATTGCTGGCGCGCAGATTTGCGTTCCATCGTCGAAACAATCGGTCTGGGAGTCACAAACGAGGACACAGCGATTGTTCACGCACGTATTACCGGCCAGGCACTTGCTCGGAACACACTTGCCCTCGCACACGCCATCAGCATTGATATACCCCGCGATACACGTTCCGACGACTTCCGGCGCGCACGCGCCGATAGCGCCAAACATGAAGAGCGTCATGAACACGAAGGCACTGACGAGCCGAAACGGTTCTGGTCGAGCTCGATGCGAAGACCTATCGACCTGATCGTGCTGCATGAAGACCTCGACGTGGGGGATTGGGGTTGACGCGCGTTCGCACTGCTCGGACACTCTTTCCGAGTACCTCAATACGGACGCGGTGGCACCATGCGAAACACTTGGGACAGGCGATGGATGGCCATGATGCTCGCAGCGTTTGGCCTGGTCGGTTGTGGCGAACAATCCCCCGATATCGCTCCGACGCCGACATTCCCCAATGGAACGGGGCAACTCGAACGCGGTGGTACACCCATCGAGTACGTCGCTGGCCCGTATGGATTGGGCGCCAATTCGACCATTCCGAACCTCGACTTCATCGGTTTTCCCAATGCCAAGCAAAGCCATGAGGCGATGCGGCCGATACAACTCGCCGACTTTTACAATCCAACGGGCGCCGAAGTGTATCCCGAAGGCTCGATTTATGGCGGAGGCAACCCCAAACCCAAAGCCCTCGTCATCGATGTTTCGGCCGTCTGGTGTTTTCCCTGCAACGACGAAGCCGATAAAATTTTACCGGAAAAGTATTTGCAATACAAACCTTTGGGGGGCGAGATTCTCCTGGTGCTCGGCGACGGTCCCACGAGCGGTATTCCGGCTGGACCCAAAGATCTGTATCAATGGGACCTCAAATATTCCGTCGACTATCCCTCGGTCATTGATCCGGGCACGAAAATCCTCGTCGATGGGTTCCCGACGAACTTCATCGTCCGCACCAAGGACATGCGCATCCTGCGCGTCGGCTCGCCCGATGATGCCTTTTGGATGAAATTCGAACAAGTCCTCACCGAATGATCCGCGACGAATACCCTATCCGCGGCGCCATTTTCAGGCCAACATAGCCCCATGACCTCGATGTTTCCGCGCGTCTTCGCGGCTGTTTTCGCAACGTTTGTCGTGGCGTGTGGGGGTATGGTTCCCGATACGAACTCGCCCGGCGGCGCCATCGCCCCAGACTTCACCCTCAACTCGCTCGATGGACAACAGGCGCGTTTGTCCGATTACAAGGGCAGCGTGGTGCTCATCGACTTTTGGTCGACCACCTGCGACCCGTGCATGATCGAGATGCCGCACCTCGTTGAATTGTACAAGAAAAACAAGGAACGCGGATTCGTGGTTCTGGCCGTTTCTGCGGATGGGCCGGAATCTCGAGCGCAGGTGAGCAGCGTGGCGCGGTCCAAAGAGATGATTTTCCCGGTATTGCTCGATGAAGAAACCGTCGTCACCGCTCGTTACAATCCCAAACGCGAGCTTCCTTTTACGGTTCTCGTGAGCAAAGACGGGACGATTTTGCACAAGCGTAATGGTTATACGGCCGGCGACGAAAAAACATTGGCGAGCGAAGTCGAAAAAGCTCTCGCGGATTGATGAAATCCAGCGAGCAGGTCGTGATACAAGAGACGGGTGAAGTTTTCGAGCCGCCTTGGCACAAGCATTTTCGTCGTTGCTTCGAGTGTAGTAGTTGCCCCGAATCATGCCCGTGCTCTCGACTTGCCCGGCCCCAAGGGTGAACCCATCGGTCTCGATGTGACGAACACGAGCGTCGTCGATTATCGGTGGAACAATCGCAACAACAACCTCAATTCCTTTAATCCGCGTCCGATCGTCGATGATGATTACGGCGAATGGATCAACCGATTTAATGCGCAAGCGACGTGGTGGCGATTTCGGGTTGGCGTTCGTGTCGATTCGGCGGTTTATTTTCTCACGACGACCCGCAATGAAGGGCTACGCTTGGCGGCCGATCAAATCGCCGCGGTCAAAGCGCGCAATCCAGACGCCATCGTTCCCGAACAAGTCGATTATGCGAATAGGTTTTACCGAGAACTCAATACCCGTTTCTTGAATACGGTCTATCCAGCCAAACTGTTTGTCGGATACAACCAACCGGGCGTGGATGTCACGGTGGGTGATTTTTATGCGCAGCTCGGACGCGGAATGGTGCTGAGTATTCGGAAAATCGATGAACTCGCCATCGATACGACGATTCGTGGCGCCAAAGTCGTCTTGGATCGTCGTTTTGGCAAAATGCGTTTTGGCGCGACTTTGCTCGGCGGGCAGATGAATCCCTTGCGATTTGATGAAGTCAGCGGTCGACGATTACATGGCCGCGGCTCGCCGCTCTTTTTTGGGTTTCCGAAGGCGCAATCCGTGACGACGTACACGCCATCGGCCAAGCCAATTACGGAACCAGGCATTCCGAGTTACCTCGAAGACACGATTTTTGGAGGCCGTTTCGAAGGCGGAACCAATACCGTACAAATTGCGGCGAATGGTTCGATCCTCGTGCGCGAATCATTCACGGAGCAAAATGCCCAGTGCATCAGTCAATGCGCGCCATCCGACAAAGCGTGTGTCGATCAATGTTTGGTCACCTATCCGGAATTCGTCTCGCCAGGGGCAGGGCGGGGTCATGGTCAAATTCGGACGTTCAGCGGCTCGATCAATATCCCCTCGATTGCCGGTATTGCCGATTTCTACCTCGAAGGAGCCGGACAACAATTGCGTCAGGGGCATCCGACTGTGGATGATGCGGGCAATGTATTGGGGCGGGTGGAAGACGTCACGGGTTATGCCGTTTATGGCAGCGCCAATTTTGGAAAAGGTCCGGTCCAAGTTTCTTTGGAGGGAAAACATTATCGGCGCTTTTTTGCCCTTGGGGCGAATATCGACGTCACGACCCCTGGGCACAATGCCCCCGAATATTCCGTCGTTGCGTACAGCGCGCCACCCACGTCCGAACCGATTTACGTGGAACCTATCGAATCGCCCAACGTATGCATGACGGGTGGTCGCGGAAAAATCGATTACAAATACAATCCCACCACAGCGGCTTATGCTTGGGTGGGCCGATATCGGAGTTTTACCGAGATTCCCGGAAATGATTTGTGTGCGTCCACGTCGGATGCTTATCGGACCGATACGTGGGATTCTGCCGTGGGTATCGATTTCAGTCGCGAAAAGGGTAAATCGCATGCAAAAGCGTGGCTCGGTATGCGTTTGGCCGAGCGCGCCGTGCCTTCGGGGGGAACGACCGCACCTGGGGAAACGGACGTGCTTTATTACGAAGGGTATATTCGTTATGACTTGGTCAAACACCTCAAGGGCCCATTCTCGTTGCAGATGACCGGATTTCACCGCAATCGATATTTGCCCGGATCGCACCCACGTCCCTGGAACGAAGGCGAGAACTATACGGCATTGCATTGGTCGCCGCATTTATCGGCCATCATGGGTTACGAATATTCGACGAGGCCCGGTTGCGACCCTGGACAAGTGACGACGGATCCAACCGAATTCATCCTTTGCCATTACGTCAGCGGCGGACTCACCTATCGCGCGGGAAGCACGGCCAAATTGCGCGACCAGATCCTCAATACAGTCAACGTCTTCGTCGGTCAGCGACGCGGAGCCATCCGTTGCGTGTCCGGTGTTTGTCGATTGTTTCCGCCATTCGAAGGCGCGCGAATCGAGCTCGTGTCGAGGTTTTGAGAGCCTGTTCAGGCAGGATGACTCGATTACGAACAACTCGGATTGTCGGTAACGTCTTTGGTGGCAATGGGCAAATGTCAACATGTTGGATTGACAAGCGAGAATGAAACTGGCACAAGTGAATCGACTCCTGCGAGGATCGAGCCATGGCCGCTCCCAGCGTCGATGCCGAAACGCTAGCCGCTTATTTCCATCCGATTTTGCCCGCAACATGGGAAGATCCGGTGGTTGGACCGGTGCTGCGCCGATTGCTCGAAGAAGAGCCAGATATTATTCACGCGGTTGCAGATGTGGACCGGTCGCTCATTTTTGATGCACTCGAGACGACTCCTGAGGAACGAGCGGCCCGAACATTTAGTATGGCGGCGTTTATCGAAAGAACACGCCAAGGATGAGCCTCGATCCCAATGAACAGGTGTTACTCGATCTCCTGGTGGCGCAGGTAGAGTTCATTGTCGTCGGAGGCCTCGCGGCAGTGCTTCAGGGCGCACCAGTCGTTACGTTCGATGTGGATATCGTGCATCGGCGAACCACTGAAAATGTCGAAAAGCTCCACCGATATTTGATGAGTCGAGGGGCGTATCATCGCCTCGATTTGGCAAATCGTCGCTTGCCTCCGCAGCAAGAAGCATTGCTCGGTCGCGGTCATTTGAATCTCGCCTTTGGACAAGCAAAGCTCGATGTTTTATGTGAAATCGATGCCAACGCGGGGTATGACGAACTCTTACCCGATACCGAAATTATCGAGTTTCATAGGGAAACCTTGCGAATCCTTGGTCTGCCCCGATTAATTCAAGCAAAATCTGCGGCCGGGCGAGGAAAAGACAAAATGGTTTTACCTATTCTCGTGGCCTCGCTCGAAGCGACACTGCGAAAATGATGTTTTTCGACATTCGCGCGGACTAATCCACTTTTCGCAAAATCGCACACGCAACGCCCGTCCGCACCCGTTCGTCCTGGTCCGCCGCCAACATCGCCGCTCGGCCATATTCACCCAGCGCCACCAATGACGAGCCCGCCGCTTTACGCGCTTGCCCATTCTCTGATTTCGCGTCGTCCTTCAATAACGCCAAAACATCCCGCGCACCTGCCCGAGCAAGCGTCCCACGCGCCAGCAACGAATGAACCCCCGGTGTCTTCGCGATCACCATCAGCTTCTCGACCACCTTCGCCCGTTCCTTCGGCTTCGCTCCATCACCTGATGCCGGGAACAGCTCCAACGACCGCTCGAGTGCAGCAAGGCCAACATCGACGTCCGAGTCGTCCTGCGCTTTCACCACGGCCGCTCGCACATTCGCCCAATCCAGCAACGCGGCGCGAATCGCAAACGACCGCTCCCGTGTCGAACCTGTTTCCACCGCCCGCGTCAGGACGTTCGACGCTTGCTCCATCCCCGCCCCAGGTCGTCGAATCAACACCCCAGCCGCAGCGATCTGCGCCGGACCCGACTCCGTCTCGGACACCCGAATCAGTTTGTCCCGACCACCCACACCAAGCGCTCGTGGCGAAGCCCATGCGCCAATGATCGTCAGCCGTTCGTCCTCGCCTGCTTGGACAAACATGTCGCCCAACGCATGCACCACGCGTTCACCACCAAGGTTCCCAGCTGCGGAAATCGCCGCAGCACGTGCTTCGGGATAAGGATCGAGCCGCGCGGCTTCGAGTAATCCTTCCACGTCCGAAGGATCCAACGCATCGAACGAAGCTTCGAGTGCACCCAGACGAACTGCTTGGTCGCCATCCAGGTACAAACTGCGCCGACGAACCCCATCTTCAGGTTCGACCAGGCTTCGAGCTTCGACAGCTCGCCACGCAGACGATGCTCCAGGCATCGCGAGAGCGGCGCGCGCAGCTTCGGCCAAACCATCGTGATCCAACGTGCGCGCGTTGAACCGCATCAGCGTCGCGATCGCCGCAACTTCGTCCCGCGATGCACTTCGCGCTTCCAGTGCATCCTGCAGCGCCACGGCACACGAGGGCAACTCGCGCAGCTTCTTTACGCCCTCATCACCCTTGGCTTTCTCCACTTCCCGACGAAGCACCGCATGCGCAATGTCGCGAGCTTCGCCTTCATCGACCGCAGATGCAGCAGCGTCATTGGCGAGGACGCGACGAACGCCTGCAAGATCGCCTTGTTCTGCTGCGCGAAGGGCCGGACCACCTCCACAACCCATGGTGAACAGGACAAACGAGCTGGCAAGAGCAGAGCAGTAGCGTTGGAGGCGAGTCATCGGGCGTCCATTCGAGCTACCCGACCTCGCGCCGACCCGCAAAGGCTTCTCCATCGGATCTGCATTCAGCACGCTGTTTTCCGAGAAAGTTCGGTCAGGCCGCAGTCCAGCGTCCAGAATCGACCGGTCTTCGCCTTTGCGGCTGAGCATGCGTGTAAAAAGCCTGTTGCCTTGTGGAGCTTCCGGTCGCCTTTGCGGCCTTCGCCCCAACGGCAGGTTCCTTCATGCGCATCGACGTCATTGCCAACACCAACGCGCGAGCTTACCGACGAGATCCGTCGCTGCTTTCAGGCGTGCACAAGATCACGACCGGACGAGCCAACGTGCATGTCACGCGGCACGTCGAGGACCTCGCCTCGATTTGCGAAGGCATCGCCGAACGCGGCTCGGACCTCGTCGTCATTTCAGGTGGCGATGGCAGTTTCATGTACGGAGTCACGGCCCTTGCACGCGTCTTCGAACCGCGAAAATTGCCCCGAATTGCGCTCCTTCCGACCGGAACGGTCGCCACCGTCGCCCGCAACTTCGGTTTGAACGGACCACCGCTCGAACTGCTGAAACGCTTGATTCATCGCCCCGATGACTTCGAGACCAAGCGCAACATGAGCCTTCGGGTTCGACAAACCCTTGGTGCTGAAACGACTGAACGTATTGGTTTCATGTTCGGCACCGGACTCGTCGCTCATTTCATGGACATTTATTACGCCGACGGAGCACTTGGTTACCCCGGTGCTGCCCGCATCGCGACCCGCGTTTTCCTCGATTCGTTTTACGGCGGTCCTTACGCGCGCCGCGTTCTCACCCCCATGCCGTGCACCATCGAATCCAACGGCGCTCAGCTCGGAGGCGATCGCTGGTCGCTGATTTGCGCGGCAGCCATTCGCAAGCTCGGCATTGGCATGAACATCACCTACCGCGCAGGCGAAGACTTGGAACGCGTTCACCTCATCGCGAGTCAACTTCCCCCGTACGCGCTGGGACCTCAGGCGCTACCTGTTCTTCTTGGCAAACCCATTGGTGGAGCAGGTCATGTCGATGATCTCTTCACGTCGTTCATCGTGCGTTTTGCCCCTGACGGACCTTATGTGCTCGATGGCGATGCGTTGCGTGCTTCGGAAGTACACGTGAGCGCTGGTCCGCCCCTCGACCTCGTCTCGCTTCCGAGTTGAAGCCAATTCTTCGCCTCAGCAAAACGTCTGCTGCGTGCACTGCTTCGAACGTGAACGATCGTTCGCTCTGAAGGGCCTCACGAATGACGGAATCGTGACCGGATGCTGGAGCCCCAATGAAGCCCATTTGAGACATTCGGCATGTGCTTTCCGAGCAACAGCAAAGTGTTCAAACAGCAACGACCGTGGCGGTTCAGTCCCCTGAGCGACTAACCAAAGAACAGTGGCACAACCTCATCGCCCTCGTCGTGATGCACGTGATCACGGTGCTTACGATTCTGTACGAGGTCACGTGGAAGCTCGTGCTCATCGCTGCAGGGACGTACTTCCTGCGCATGTTTGCAATCACGGGCGTCTATCACCGTTACTTCGCGCATCGATCGTACAAGACGAGTCGCATCTTTCAGTTGGTCCTGGCGTTCCTCGGTACGACGGCGACGCAGAAAGGACCGCTCTGGTGGGCTGCTGCGCATCGGTTGCACCACAAACATTCCGACACCGAGCGTGATCTGCACAGTCCTGCCCGACGTGGATTTTGGTACTCGCATCTCGGTTGGTGGCTCGGGCGCGAACACGAACGCACGCGTTTCGACATGATCCCGGACTTTGCCGCCTACCCCGAAATACGTTGGCTCGAGAAAAACCATCTCGTCGGCCCATGGACGCTCGGAATTGCCTGCACGATTTTGTTTGGGCTCCAAGGAGGCTTGTGGGGGTACTTCGTGTCCACGTGCTTCCTTTTGCATGCGACGTTCACCATCAATTCGCTCGCGCACATCTGGGGAAGTCGTCGCTACGCCACGAAAGACACGAGCCGTAACAACTTCTGGCTCGCGCTCGTGACCATGGGCGAAGGCTGGCACAACAACCATCACCACTACATGTCGAGCTCCAACCAAGGCTTTTTCTGGTGGGAGATCGACGTGACCTACTACATCCTCAAGGTCCTGGAAAAACTCGGACTCGTCTGGGATTTGCGCAAGCCTCCGGAGCGCATCCTGCAAAAGGATCTCATCGCCGAGGTGGGCGAGCGTTGTCCGTTGCTGATCGACAAACCCAGTTCCCCGACGAACGACACGTCGGACGCCACCCCGGCTATCGACGCTGTCTAAGTGGGTGTTGACCAGGCTGCTGCGCGTCGCGTAGCGAGGGCTCGTGTCTGGCCAGGATTCAAACTTCAGTTGATGTTGGGATTGGAGGCGGGAGTCGTCAGCGTGCCTTGCGTGGTGCTCGCGGGCTCCACTTTGCCTTTGCGCTGATCTCGTTGGCGCTCGATCGCTGCACGCACGAAACGCACGAACAGCGGATGCGCGGCATGCGGTCGGCTCTTGAACTCGGGATGGAACTGACAGCCGACGAAGTACGGATGATCGTGAAGCTCGATCATCTCCACAAGGCGCTGGTCCGGCGACATGCCTGAAAGCACGAGACCTTTTTGCGCCATCCCTTCACGATACTTGTTCGACACTTCGTACCGATGCCGATGACGTTCGCTGATCATCGTCGCTCCATACGCTTCGGCCGCGATCGTGTTCTTTTCGAGCACACATGGATATGCGCCTAGACGCATCGTGCCGCCTTTGTCCACGACCGTCTTTTGGTCGAGCATGATGTCGATGACCGGATGCGCAGGGCTGCGATCGAACTCGACCGAGTTTGCCCCGACAAACCCGCAGATGTGCCGTGCAAATTCGACGACCGCGAGCTGCATGCCCAGACAGATGCCGAAGAACGGAATCTTGTGCTCACGTGCGTAACGAATCGCGTCGATCTTTCCTTCAGTGCCCCGATCGCCAAATCCACCCGGAACCAAGATCGCATCGAGTCCCACGAGCGCATCGGCCGGACCCTTCTTCTCGATCTGTTCCGAATCGATGTACTCGAGGTCCACTCGTACGTCGTTGTGCAACCCGCCATGAACGAGCGCTTCGTGCAGTGACTTGTAGGCATCGCGCAGGTGCACGTACTTGCCCACGACGCCGATCTTCACCGCGCCTCGGGTTGGTCTCTTGAAACGCTCGACGACCCAGTGCCACTGCGCCAAATCCGGCTGCCGCGCCCAGATGTTGAGCTTCTCCGTGACCTTCTCGTCGATGCCTTCCGCATGCAGCGCAATCGGCAACTCGTAGATGCAGCCCACGTCCACCGCCGAGATGACACAGTCGACTTCCACGTTGGAGAAAAGCGAAATCTTCTCCTTCATGCCTCGCGACAAAGGTCGATCGCATCGACACAGCAAGATGTCCGGTTGGATGCCGATCTCTCGCATCTCCTTCACCGAATGCTGCGTCGGCTTCGTCTTGAGCTCTCCGGCAGTCGCGATGAACGGCACGAGCGTCACGTGAACGCTGATCGCGTTTTGATGTCCAACCTCGACCTTGAGCTGCCGGATCGCTTCCAGAAACGGAAGCGATTCGATGTCGCCGACGGTCCCGCCAATCTCGACGATGGCGATGTCGACACCTTCTGCAGCCGAGTGCACGCGTTGTTTGATCTCGTCCGTGACGTGCGGAATCACCTGGACGGTTGCGCCGAGATACTCGCCGCGTCGTTCTTTCGAGATGACGGATTCGTACACACGCCCCGTCGTGAAGTTGTTCTGACGCGTCATCCGCGCGAGCGTGAAACGCTCATAGTGGCCGAGGTCTAGGTCTGTCTCGGCACCGTCGTCGGTCACGTACACTTCGCCGTGCTGATAGGGCGACATCGTGCCCGGATCGACATTGATGTACGGATCGAGTTTGATGTGGGTCACCCGCAAACCGCGGGCTTCCATCAACGCACCGATGGAGGCGGCTCCAAGGCCCTTGCCGATTGAAGAAACAACTCCACCCGTTACGAAGACGAATTTGGTCCGCTTGCTCATGACCACCGCTCCCGCTGCGCGTGGCGCGCTCTACGAGCCGCGCTCGTCTCTTGGTGAGGGTCGAACGACGCCGCTTACTCCGCAGAGTTTCGCCATGCCCGACCTGTTTCGCGCGCAGTCTAGGCGTCCAGAGTGCCGAGTCAACGAACGAGGCACCTGAAGCGAAATCTCTGTGTTTGGCGTGTCGTAATTGCTCCAAACTGCACGACTCTTGCTAGACTCGTCTTCCCGGTGCCCAAAAGATTGCGCCGATGCGAATTGCCCGCGTTTTTCACCCGTCGTCCCCGTGCCCGCTCGTCGCCCTCGAGCGTGATGGCTGCTTATACGACGTCGCGGAATTAGACCGGCAGTTCGGTACACCGCCTTCACAACGCGAGCCGTACGACATGTCGGATTTTCACCTGCGCGTCTTCGCTCTGCGCGGGGTTGGTCTCGACAAGCTAGACGATTTTCTCCGTGGTGGAGATCGCCCAACGGAAGCGCGTTTGTCGAAAGGAAGTCTCCTTTGGCTTCCTCCATGTTCCGCGGAGCGTTCGGTTTACGTGCAAATCGATCGTTTGCCTTCGTCGGACGTTCCGGACGAACTGCCGCAATACCACATTGGCAACTCCCGATCTTTGTTTGCCCACCAAGAAACAGTCCCGTTTCCTTGCGACGAACCACATCCCGAAGCCGATGTCGCAGTCGCGGCGCTCATTGGTGAAGAGCTACGTTCGAGCACGGTGAAGGACGTCGAAAAAGCGATTGCTGGCTACACGATCCTCGTTCGTTGGGTTGCTCCAAACGCCGAAAAACGTAGTGGTTCGACGCATGCCCGATCCTTCGCGACGTCGATAGGTCCGCTGCTCGTCTCCAAAGACGAAGCTGGCGCTGTGGATGAGTTGCGGGTGCGCGTGCGCGTCGCTGGCGACAATCGCGACCTGGCAACGAGCGCCACTTCCGATTGGTCTCTCGCGGAAGCCATCGCGTTCGTGAGTCGTCACGTGCCCCTCATGCCTGGAGATGTGGTCGCAGGACCGCCGGTCGCAGGCGTGCGCGAGGCGCTGCGCGAGCTTGGTTTGTCTTTTGGTACGACGCTCGATGTCGCGATCGAACGCCTCGGAAAACTGTCCTCGCGTCCGGTGCTCGGGCCTGAGCCGCCCGAGATTCGTCCGCGACCTTCGTCAAAAACGACCGACCAGACCGACTCCGACCAAGTTCGGTGAGACAATCGGGATTGGCGCGATGAACGCCGTTTCTTCCGGTGGTTTGGGAGCCGCGGTCGCTTGGGTTTTCATGACGATCGCTTGAGTGACGAGCGCCAAACCGCCCAGCTGCATCAAGCCTGCGACGCTGTAGACGAACGCTCGTCCTACAAGCTCGGGCGTGCAATCCGTCGATGCGTACTCGACGCACTTATTTTCTGGGATCGCCATCCATGGTCCAACAACGGGAATCTGCAGCTTGGCGATGCCTGGTTGGCTTGGATCGAGCTCGGAGACCAAGAAGCCCGTGCCGTACGAAAGTGCAAACAGCCCCAGCCCCCCAGCAATCAGCTTGGGGCGCACCGAGAAGGGCGGATAGCGCGGTTCTGGGGCATCTTCCTGCGCAAAACAGGGCGTCGACGCGAGGCCCAAACCAACAGCGACCAAGGACGCAAATCGTTTCATCTCGAACTATTTCTTGGGCGGCAATTTGAACGAGTGTTTCCGAACGAGCGGCTCTCCCTCGAACGGCAAACAATATTCACCCATGAACGAACGCTTGATGCACGTCTCGACCGGCGTTCCGGCAAAAGGCGCGAGCACCTCGGCATCCGTTACTTTGCCGATCTTGCCGTCGAAGGTGACTTTCACCGCGCCTTCGCCCGTCGGCGCGTTGTCGACGACTTGCGAGCAGTTGGCCGCTTTTTTCTCGCCGCGACTGAGCGCTACCGCGATCTGCTTTTCCTGGTCTTCGTTGAGCTTCTTCGGCTCGGCTGCGCCGGTCCATTTCGTCGGTTCTTCGACCGAGCTGGAACCTCCGCCCGAGTCGTCTCCACTCGACTTTTCTTTGGGAGGCGGAGCGTCCCAATTGTTTTCATCACCAACTTGTTTTGGCGCTCCGCCACAGGCGGTCATCAACGCCAGGAGCGCAAAAGGCAGCGCGATATGTCGTGTGGTCGAGGAATGAAGGTTCACGGTGCATCCTCCCCATGAAGGTCCAATACCTCTGACCCTAGCAAGCAATTGGCAATGCGCACAAAAGATGCGCGCCGTGACGAACCTGGGGGTAGTTGCCAGATATCGGATGCCAAAGGCTCGCTCGGACGTTGTAAGAACCAATCATGAGGATCGGGACACGCTCGATGTCGCTCTTGCCCCCTGAATCTGCTGGGTTTTGTCGCCGTGGCGTGATGGTTGCCGCACTTCTGGCGCTGTCGTCCCTCGCGTCCTCTGCGATTCCCGCCCCAGACGCCGCCCCGAGCGCAAGTGCCGCCGCCCCAGCAGCCTCCCCGGATGCAAGCAAGATCGAACAGGCGATCAACAAGCTCGAGTCCGAAGTGAAGGGGTGGGGCGGATCCATCGGCGTCGCCATCGTCGATGTCGACTCGGGAAAACCCATCGCTGTTCGTCATGAACACGTCGCGAAAAACCCGGCGTCGAACGCCAAGCTGTTCACCGCATTTTCCGCGCTGAAAAAGCTCGGTCCTGCGCATCGCTACAAGACGGGCCTCTACGGAAAACTCGATGGCGACCGCGTGCCCGAGCTCGTGTTGCGAGGTGAAGGCGATCCGTCACTCGAGGCTGGGGACTTGTGGACGATGACTCGCGAATTGCTCACCGCGGGAGTCAAACGCGTTGGTGCATTGCTCGTCGATCAGAGCTACTTCGATGACAAGTTTGTCCCGCCAGCCTTCGAAGAACAACCCAACGAATGGGCTCCGTTTCGCGCTCCTGTGTCGGCCGTGGCGCTCGATGAAAACACCGTGACGTTGTCGGTGCGTCCGAGCAGCAAAGGCAAAGATGCAACAGTGCGCGTCGACCCTCCAGGGTTTGTCGATATCGTCGGGTCTGTCCGGACAACCGCGAAATCCGATCCGGAAAAATTCACGCTCGAGCTGGTACCCAAAGGAGATCGCCTGGAAGCGCGCGTGAGTGGACACGTGCCCGAAGGCGCGCGCGTCATGCGTG
>DAOMZH010000123.1:0-10686 GCA_035437985.1 Polyangium sp. (in: bacteria)
ATTGCCGCGGAGGCGGAAGATGAAGGGAAGGAACTCGTCAGGCGTGCATGTCGATCACTTCGCCGCGATGCCCCAGACCTTCTCGATGATCTTCATTTCCATCGTGTCCGTGTGACACGTGGTGCATTCCATCTCTTTCTTGTCGGCGCGCGTGAGCTTGTGCTCGTACTCGTCCTCCATGAATTTCTCCATGGCTTTGCGATCGCTGCGATCGAGGTTCTTGTCCGAGCCTTCGTGGCACGAGTCGCAGAAGACGGCGCCGCCTTTTTCGTCGCGCACTTCGACGACGAAGTGTTTCCACATGCCGCGGGTGATCTTGAGGTGGCGCGTCTCGGCTTTGAAATCGTCCTTGACGTGACAACCTTGGCAATCCGCGTAGCCCATCGCCTTTTGGAAGAGGGGCATCAGCTTTTTCTTCGTGGCGAGCGGCATCTTGTCGAAGTCGGGGATCTTCTTCAGATCGAGGCCCGCTTTCTTCGCGTCCTCGAGCATCGTGCTCGCGCGGATGGGCGTGGACTTCTTGGCTGCTGCGGCCGGCGGAGCATCGGGCTTCTTGCCGCCATCGCCTGCACCATCGGGTTTGGCGCCGTCGGGTTTGGCGCCATCAGGTTTGGCGCCATCAGGTTTGGCGCCGTCGGGTTTGGCCGCGTCCGTGCCTCCACCCGTCGTGGCCGTATCCGTGCCTTTTGCGTCGTTTGCCGTGTCCGGATTGGGTGTCGTTCCACCACCACATGCGGCAGCCACGCCGGAGATGAACAGAGCCAGAACCAGAGAGAAATGTTTGTGAATGCCTACCATGTGGTCTCCTCGCTATTGACCGAACACTACATGAATCGCCCGTGCGGACGGAAGCTTCACGTGCGTCCTACCTGTCGTGCGTGTCTAAAACTTCCCCGTAACCGTAAGGAACGTCAGCTTGTCGTTCGTCTCGCGAAGCCTCTGCGTCAGCATCCGAATCACGCTCCACAGAACTTCGTACGCCAAATCCTTGTGCAAAAAGAGCAGATCCTCGAACGCGTCTTTCGGCACCGTGAGCAACCGACAGCGCTCGTGCACCCGCGCATCCGCCGATCGCGGCGCCTCGTCCAATAAACTCATCTCGCCAAACACCGAACCTGGCCCGAGCACCGCCAACGCCTCTTCACCCATCCCCGGCACGTCGCGACTGATCCGCACTTTGCCCTCCAGGATGATGTAGAGTTTGTCCCCTGGATCGCCGTGCTGAAAGATCTTCGTCCCAAGCGCATGCGACTCTTCACTCGCGACTTTCGAAATGAGTTCGAGCGCCTGCTTCGTGAGACCCTGAAACAGCGGGACTTTGCTTAGTTTTTCGATGCGTTCCGCTACGTCCACGTACGTTCTCGGCGCACGCCTGTTTGGCGGCGAAGGTGGAGGATACCGGAGACTGCGAGCGAAAAGAAAGTTTGCTGCAACAAGACGCGTTGTTTCAACGCGTGAAGCGAACCCGAATCGGCGGTGTAGCCATCGTCGCCGGTTGACCCGACTTGTCGAGTCCTGGGGAAAACTTTCGCGCCAACGCACAAATTCGCGCGGCCCGTCCAAATCCGTACCCAGGATCCTCCACCACTTTCACCGATTGCACACTGCCATCCGGACGTACCGTCACCACCACGGATGCCACGGCTTGATCAATCTGCTCCGCATCTGCCTCGGGCGGAAACGGACAGTCCCACGACGTACTACCCACGAGCGACGGCGGCTTTGACAAATCCACAGTTGGCGGTGGCGGAGGAGGTTTGCCCGTTCCGGTCCCGCCTTCTTTGCCATCGAGCGACGCACCCTTGTTGAACGTCGGAGTTTTCCCTGTGCCCTCGGCACTCACCATCCCGTACCCAGGTCCCGTCCCATCGCCCGTGACAAACCCATTGCCCGTCATGTCCACAGGTTCGTCCGGGTCTTCTTTCGCCGTCAGCACTTTGGCCGCTTGGGCAGGCGGTGGAGGAGGTGTTTTGTCCTCATACGGATCTTCCTCCTTCGGCGCGGGTTTGTCCATCTTCGGCGCCGGCTCGGGTTCCGGCTCGGGCGGCGGAGGTTCTTCCTTTTTCTCTTCGACTTTTTGCTCGGGCGGAACTTCCACGTCGTATTCCGTCCAGAAAAAATCATGCAGACCAGAGCGGATCTCTCGGATCGCCTTCTGCATGTCGAACAGTGCCGTCATCGCGCGTCCCGACGCATATCCGTGCGTCGAGAGCGCGATGAACAAACCGATGATGGCTCCTGTTTTCGCAGCTCGATTGCCGAGCGCGAAGATCGGCGCGAGCGGATCGCGATCATCGGAAGCTCCCCCTACAATCCCCCCGTGATTCGTGATCGCCATCGGCGTAGGTCCTCGTTTTGTACTTACGGCGTTGCCGGTGCTGGGGTTGGGGCCGCTCCCTCGCCATCAGCGACGGGCGTCACACCAAACGCGATTTTCGACACGCCCGCACGCTTGAGCACGTCGAGCGACTGCATCACTCTACCGTGTTGCACGGTGGATTCAGCTCGAATCACCGCGCGCAAATCCGGCGTCTTCGATTGGGCTTCTTTGGCCAGGGGCAACAACGCGTCTGCATTCGGAAGCTTCTTGCCGTCCACGACGAGCTCCCCGTTCGCGCGCAGCTCCACGCTGAACACCATCTGCACTTCTTTGCCCGATGCGGCCTTCGGCAGATCCAGCGGCATCGCTTGCGACACGATGATTTTCGCCGTCACCATGAAGATGATCAGCAAGACGAGGGTAATGTCGACGAGCGGCGTGACGTTGATTCCCTCGACCATCGAATCGTCGCCGCCTTGGCTCGAAAACGCCATCAGCTCTCCTCCTCCTTTTCGTACGCGGGCTCTTCGTTCTTGGGCTCGGCCTTCTTGCCCTTTGCAGCTTCCTTCTTGGGCTCGGCCTTCTTCGCCGCCGGTGCTGCTGCTGGTGCGGGTGTAGCCGCAGGCGTTTCATCCGACGAACCTACCGGTCCCACGCCATGCAGATGCGCAAGCAGCACGCGGGTCAGTGCTTCCGTGTTCGCCAGTGTCGACTTGATCAGCCGCTGAAAGAAGTTGTTGAACGCAACCGCCGGAATGGCGACCGCGAGACCAACGGCCGTCGCGACGAGCGCTTCGGCGATGCTCGACATGACTTGTTGCGGAGCCATCGCTGCCGATGCCGCTTGGGCCATCGGTTTTTCCGCGGCTTTACCCAAAGCATCGAACGCGCCGACGACACCAATGACCGTTCCGAACAGACCGATGAACGGCGCGTTGTTCCCCAGCGTCCCCAAGTACGCGAGACGCTTCTCGAGCTTCATTCGTTGCAGCGCCAAAGCTCCCGCCATCGCTTCTTCCGCTGCTTTTGGCCCGCGATCCGCCTCCAACAACCCCGCCTTCACCACCGCGGCTTCTGCCGAGGGCGACGAGTCCATACGTTTCATCGCCGCATCCACCGAGTCCCGCAACGCGTTGCGCAGATCCCGATGCAACACGACGACATCGTCGCGCAAGGTCCAGAAAAACCAGGCGCGCTCCAAGATGATCGCCACGCTGATCACCGACAGCCCAATCATGAGCCACATGACCCAGGCCGCGCCAAAGCCAACCATGATGCGCTGCAGCCACTCGATGAGATTCATCTTCCGGTTGTGCCTTTCATTCTCGGGCTTGTTCCACCCGGACCAATCGTTCGGGATTCCACACGTCTGCGCGTTGCCGTTGGAATCGGCACGCACTTACTCAATTGCCTGATTCAGGAGGTTTGATCAGTATTTTCAGACCCGACGTCCTCATCGCCTGCATTGCCAGCTCGCGACATTGCATCAACGAGGCGACACGCTGTCGCGAGGACAGTCGTTGCGTAGCCCCCCTTCGGTAGCACAAAAGAAACCACGAGCATGCCCGATGCGTCGGGATCTGCGCCTTCGAACTCCGTCACCTCCATCCGCAAGCTTCGGCGAGTTCCCTCACCATGTGCCCGAAAGTCGTCGAGTCTCTTCAAGTCCGGCACCACCGCGGTCAAGACCTCCATCTCCAGATCTTTCACCGCCCCTTCTGGCCAACGCATCTTCGCGCCGAACATCGGACCTGTTGCGGAAATGGTCAATGCGGCGGCACGTGCCCTAGCGTCATCGAAATCCGGTCCGTCATTGGGCACCAAAAATAGCCCGCCCGAATCATGTTTTTTGGCGAGGTCTCCGGGCAGCACGGTCGTCCACGTTCCATCGGCCATGCGTTTGTCCAGCACTTGATTAAAAAGCATCGATTGCAGGGCCGAGAAAAGCAATCGTTGTTCGTGCCTATCTCGCGGCCCGCGTTCTTTTCCGCCGAGCCACGCGAGCGCTCGCGTGGGGTTTGTCCCATCTCGACCAAAACGTTGCGGGCCAAAAAAATTCGGCGCTCCGCACTTGGCTGTTTCTTCCAGTTTGGCGCGAATGGCCAAAGCGTCTTCGACCGAACCGCAACGCAGGCGCAGTTTGAATCGATTGCCGTCCAAATGCCCTGGTTTCAATTTGTTATCGTGCCGTTTGGCCTCCAGAATCTCGACGCCTGGGAGATTCAATTGGCTCATGATAGGCTCGATATCGACGGCCATGGGCACGGGCAGGGAAATGGTTTGGGTGGTAATGGCATGCCGATCTTTCATGCCGGCATATCCGACGCCGCGTTGGTCCACGCCAAACGCGCGGGCCAATTCTCGGGCGACGTCGATGGTCGTGCGTCCTGTTTTACGTAGCGTAACGAAAAGGTGTTCACCTTTTCCGCTTGCGGGATAGGCCGGAATTTCATCGACGACGAAGTCTTCGGGGGAGGTTCGAATCGTCGCTTGGGGCAGGCTGGAAGTGGCCATCGTCATGCCCGCGATCGAGCATGAAATTCGTCAGGAGTAAAGGGGTTTTTTCTTGGGCGTCGTCTTCCCCATAACGCGCCTCGAGGGTGTCTTTTTCTTTTTCGCGGCCACTTTCGCCAGAATCCGAAACTCGTCATCCACCTTTTTCGGCCACGGTCGACACCGAATCTCTTTCGACCCCACGAACACCACCGACGCCGCCCGCAATTCATGGTTCTTCGTCAACATCGGCATCAAATCCTTGTCGCCCGAATATCGCTTCACCTGCTCCTCGGCTTCCTCGAGCGCTTTGGCAATTCGTTCTTCCGATGCATTCGTCGGCAAGTATTTCAATTCGATGAGCCACGAATAGTTGCCCGCGGGGACGTCGTGTTTCGGGCTCATGAACAAATCACAATACCCTTGCGCGAATTCCCTTTCGCTCAGCACGTGAAATACGTTCGAGATCACCGCGCTCGTGATGAAAATCATCTTGACCGATTTCTCATCGAAACGCATGAAATCCTTCACGCCGAGCACCTTCATGATTTCTTCGTGGATTACCTGCAAGTACGCCTTTAGTTCCCCAAGTTGCGCCATCTTCAACTGCCCCGCGAGAATCGCCGGCGTGCCCAATTCGATTCCCGTTTCCTCGATCATCATCGCCTCGAAATGCTCCCATTGCATGTTCCAAATCACCCGATTCGGAACCTCGAAATACGTCATCCATCCGGTCCGAGGCTCCGCTGCAATGGTGAGCATTCCGGTGTAATAGAGGAGCGAAATGAATTGCTCACGCGGACGAGCGACAGGAGCCGTTCCAAATGTTTGCAACAGGCGTCCACCCACTTTTCCCTCGATGAGTACCGAGTCGATCACCTCGCGTCGCTCATCGATACTCTTGTTGGCGGCTTGAAATAGTCCGTAGAATTTCTTGTAGTCGGTCCGGACGTTCATATCCAGCATATCGCTTGGATACCGCCCATGGTCGTTCAATTGTTGCAGGAAGTAGAGCACCATGTCCGAATTGAACACACGCTCGGGCGCATCTTCCGAAAATCGATAACCGTCATAATGCTGCGTCAACACATCGAGCAGCACCTGACGATCCCCAATGCTCGGATCCTTGGTCAATTCTGGTTTGTCTCGGAGCAGTTCGTCCAGGGCCAGCTCCACGTCGACGTGCCGAAAGCCGGCCAAGTGATTGAATCGCCGTTTCAAGCTGATGTTCGTGGCGATGTTGAACCCCGTGTACAAATCATCCAGCAAAAGCGGCGCCACCCCGGTCACGAAAATCCGCGCAATGCCGCCCGTGTCGACGCCCGCCTTCAGCGCACGATAAAATGTCCGCACGAACCCCGTTTTTTCGGTCAGCGCCATGTACAACTCCTTATTGCCAACGGAAATCAAACTATTGGCAAAGGTGTCGTATTCGTCGATCATTACGTACAAACGCAAGTTCAGTCCACCCACGACCCCTATCAACCTGTCCAGAACCTCGGTCGGTTCGTTGAGGTTGGCCATTTCCTCTGCAAATCGCCGCAATCGATCGAACCGATTCGTGTAGCGAGGCAACATTGCGTCGACGCTTCGCCGCACACAATCGAAAAAACTTCGCCGAAGCGCTGCTTCGTCATGGCCAGTCACTTTCCCAAAATTCAAATGCAACACCACATGCGCATTCTTCTCCGGCGTCGGATGCTCGTGCACCCATAATCCCCCAAACAGTTCGTCGAATTGGTCAGCCCGCGTCACATCGTAATAATGCGCCATCATGCTGATGAGCGACGACTTGCCCATACGCCGTGGCCGCAAAAACACCACCGACTTGTAGCCGAACTCGGCGTTTTCCAGCTCCGCGAGGAAGGGCGTCTTGTCCACGTAAAACATGCCTTGCCGGCGAATGTCCGCAAAATCAGCGTTTCCGTACGGGATTTTCATGATTCTCGTCCCTCGACTCAATGGTGACCAACCACCTGGAAAAACCTCCTAGCACCCGCCCAGCCAAACGCGCAACCGATTTTTGCGTCCATCAGCTTATTTTTGAGCCTACGTTGTGCGGGAGAGACGAACCCCCCGTTCGTCATTCCGGACAGGGGCGGAACTCGGCTATCTGCAATCGTCGCCAACACCAGCGGGAGCATAAAAGATTTGCGCCAATAACGCAAATTCCTGAATCCACCATTCTGCGGATTGCTTTCTTCGCCAGCCCGGTTCTAGGTTCGTCATGGCCTCGCCATCGTGCGTGGAGGTTTTATGAACGAAACTGTCATCCCGGGTGCGGTCCTTCTTGGCAAATATCGAGTCGAGCGAATTCTGGGCCAAGGCGGCATGGGCGTCGTCGTTGCTGTTCGTCATGTCGAACTCGGGCAGCTGTACGCGATGAAGTTTCTCCTGCCAACCGCGGTAGGGCACGAAGAGTCCCACGAACGGTTTGTCCGCGAAGCAAAGGCGGCTGCGCGTTTGACCAGTGACCATGTCGCGCGCATGCACGACGTCGGGCGCATGGACAACGGCGCGCAGTACATCCTGATGGAGTACCTCGAAGGGTGCGATCTCAAAGCTCTCGTCGCCCGACAAGGCCCGCTCTCCGTCGAAGATGCAGTCACCTACGTGCTCGAAGTGAGCGAGGCGATCGCAGAAGCCCACGCGCTCGGCATCGTGCATCGCGATCTGAAGCCCGCGAACCTGTTTTTGGCCCGTCGAAAAAATGCCGCCGCTTGCGTCAAAGTGCTCGATTTTGGCATTTCGAAACAATTGGATCCGCAAGGTGTGGACCTGACGAACACGTCGGCCACGTTGGGTTCGCCCTTGTACATGTCGCCTGAGCAGATGGCGAAATCCAAGATGGTCGATGCGCGCACGGACATCTGGGCCCTCGGCGTGATCTTGTACGAACTCTTGGCCGGAACATCGCCGTTTCGTGGCGATTCGATCTATGAGGTCACGTCGCGCGTTTTGCAAGACGAACCTACGCCGCTGCGTGAACTTCGCGCGGACGTCCCGACGAACCTGGAAGCTTTGATCTCGAAATGTTTGCGCAAGCGTCGCGAAGAACGCTTTCAATCGGTGGAAGAGCTTCGAGCGGAGCTCAGGCAGTTTGTCCATGGCGCGGACGTAGGTACGCGACCACCGTTGCCGTTGGCGCCCATGATCGCAACGACTTCGGCAAGCACGTCGGCGGTCGTGGCGGAGAGCAATCCGCGGCTGGGGATCACGAAGGGGGGGGCGACGACGACGACGTTTGGACAAACGGGAAAACCTACCGTTCCAAAACAACGACGCCCGAGGGTGTGGGTTGGTCTCGGCACAACGTTGGTCGTGGCGATTGCGGGGGCCGCAGGGGTCCAGCAGTGGATGCAGGTGCCACCGGCGATTGAAGCAGCAAGTTCGCTGGTGGTGTCCGCGGTGCCCGTGGTTGCTGCGTCCTTGGCGGTGCCGATCGAGTCTGCACGTGGCGACGTCGTGCCACCCGTCGAGCCAATCGTGACGGCGCTCGAGGAAAAACCCAAGCCAAGTCCGGAAAAACCGAAGCCGGTGTTTGTCAAGCCGATTCCGACAACCAAACACACCCAAGCGCCGGTCCCGACGCCCGCGCCAACTGCGACCACAACGCCAACGTCAACACCGACGTCAACGCCAACGTCAACCTCGAAAACGCGTCGTCCACCATCAGTGCTTTGGCCAGGAAACCCTAGGTAAAACCATGCAACCTTTTCGTCTGTTTGTCCGAGCAGTCGCTTTCCTCGCGGCGACTTTTTCCGTCGAGGTAGCCTTTGCGCAGCCAGCCACGGTCGATCCGATCAAGGTCGCGCAAGCGCAACGCATCTATGACGAAGCGCTGACCCTCATGGATGCTCAACAACATGCTCTGGCGTGTCCGAAGCTGGAAGAAGTTACGAATCTTCTGCCCGAGGGGTTTGGCGGCCATCTCGTTTTGGCCGAATGTTACGAGGCGCTCGGTCGATTTGGCAGTGCGTGGGAAGAACTCACCGTGGCCGAAGCGCTGGCCCATGCCAAAGGCAAACCGAAAGAAGCTGCTGACGTGGCAGCCCTCACCAAGGCGCTCGAGCCCAAAGTCTCCAAGCTTGAAATTCGGGTGCCCCCCGAGATCCAGGGCGTGCCGGGGTTGACTGTATGGCGTGATGGGAAAAAAACCGAAAGAGATTTATGGGATAAGCCATTGCCCGCGGATATCGGCAAACACGTCATCAGTGTCGAAGCTCCAACGCGACAAACCTGGACGCAAGAAGTGGACATCTTGGGCGATGGCACCCAGGTGCAGGTCAACGTTCCGGTTTTGCAGCTAAAAATCATTTCGCCGCCTCCGTCGTCCGCCCCGCCCCCGTCAGTCCCGCAACTCCGAATGGCGATGAATACAGGTTCGTTGTCGCGAACGTGGCAAAAACCTCTTGGCTGGACGACGTTTGGCTTGGCAGGGGGCTCGTTTGTCGCCACGAGCATTTTGGCGAAGGTAGCCGCGGACAAACAAGAGGCGAGCAATTGGAATGGCCATTGCGACGCGATGAACTATTGTGATCCCATAGGTATGTCATTACGAAATCAATCCTTCATGTTGGCGAACGCTGGCACCGCAATGTTTGCCCTGGGCGGTGCTTTGTTGGTGACGGGGGTCGTGATCGTCGCGACGTCTCCGCAACGCGTCGAACGGAAAACGACGAGTTGGTCATGGCAGGTGCACGTAGGCCCGCGGGCCATGGGTGTGCGGGCGGATTGGTGAGGAGAGACAAACATGAAAATGTACGGGTGGTTGGCGCTGGTGATTGTAATGGGCGTGGGTTGTGACGTGGTGCTGGGGCTGGAGGAGGGGCGGCCAATTCCCGATACGGAATGTCGCCGCTGGGCGTGCACGGGAGCAACGTGCGGGTATGAAAACGTCGCGGCGAGGACGCCTTGTGGCGACAACGGTGAATGCGATGGTTATGGCGCGTGTCGTTTGCGGATTGGCAATACGTGTTCCGCGGCGGAGCAATGCGCGAGTGGGTATTGCGTGGATGGGAATTGTTGTGCGGAGTTTTGTGCACCGAATACGGGCATCAACACCTGCACGACTGGCCAATGTGTGCATTGGAGTTGGGCGGATTGGCCGATGCCCAACCCGGCGGATTCGCCCACGGAATTGCCCAATCATGTGCACTACACGCCGGACGCGGCCAAGGGAATCGTCGTCGACGACGTGACCCATTTGATGTGGCAACGTGTCGTCCCCCCGGATACGTTTACCTGGGAAAACGCCAAAACGTATTGCGCGAACCTCGAGTTTGGCGGATTCGCCGACTGGCGTTTGCCCACGCGGATCGAATTGGTGTCATTGCTCGATTTCACAAAGCAAAACCCCGCCATCGACGCGGTGGCGTTTCCGGATACGCCGAGCAGCCGGTTTTGGACGTCTTCGCCTTCGGCGGGTTCGTCTTCCAGTGCGTGGATCGTGAACTTCTTCAACGGCCACACGTACAACGACGGCGTTACGGGTGCGTACCGAGTTCGTTGTGTACGTTGAGGGCGGCTCGACGTTTCGACGATTGGACATTTTTCCCTCTTTGAATCGATCGCCATTACGCAAAGTTCCTCGGAGCAAACAATATGAGCATCTCAACTCGTCATTCCCTCGGCATTTCCACCACTGCCATCGTCGCCTCCGCGCTCGTCTGGACGCACCATGGTTACGCGGATAGCCCCCCTGGTCGTTTCGAGGTCGTGAACGGAACCGTTTTGGATAAGAAAACCAAACTCACGTGGCAACAAACGAGCCCATCGATGTCCTACACGTGGGCGGACGCGAAAAACTATTGCACCACCAATGCTGCGAGTCTCGAAGGCATAGGATGGCGCTTGCCCAGCATGAAGGAGCT
>DAOMZH010000123.1:10786-17115 GCA_035437985.1 Polyangium sp. (in: bacteria)
CCAATGCTGCGAGTCTCGAAGGCATAGGATGGCGCTTGCCCAGCATGAAGGAGCTGCAAACGATCCTCGACGAAATGAAGCAGAAGCCCGCCATTGATAAGACGAAGTTCAGTGGCAATCTCAGCGACGTTTTTTGGACGTCTTCGCTGTGGGCGGGTTCGTCCTCCCGTGCGTGGGTCGTCAACTTCTATGACGGCGGCGTGTACAACGGCGCCGATACGGTTGCGTACCGAGTTCGTTGTGTGCGTTGAGGACGGGTCGATGTTTCGACGCTTTGACGTCTTGACAATTTGGACAAACCGTCCCCGTTTGTCCAAGCGTCCCCTGCGCGGCACGGGTGGGGACGGCCGAGGTGTTCAGCTTGGTTCAGCGAGCAACTCAGCGACACTCTGGACCACGGCCGCGCGTTCGAGCCGGTGCTCGATCCGCGTGATGTCCTTTTCGGCGAGCAAACGTTGGCGTGCGGTGTCGGATACCTCGATGCCGCGCATGTGCAGGATGGTCAGCAGCGAGCGAACCGCAAGCAGGGCGCCTTGCTCGAGCCCTTGCTCGAGCCCCTGTTTCAACCCCTCCTCGCGTCCGAGCTGGATGTGTCGCTTTGCAAAAGGGCTGGTGTATTCGTAACCTTTCATTTTGGCCTCCAGCGCGTGTCGAGCGGCCTCGTTGATGCAGTTGTACAGGATGTCGGAATAAAAGCCAGCGCGTTTGTCGTCGAGGTTGGCAAAGGCTGAAAGTGCGGCTTCGGCAATGTCTGAAGCTCGTTCGTCATCGCCGTAGGCCATTGCGGACAGAAGCGCCAGCTCCGGCCGTCGATTGGCTTCATCCACATCGGTGACGATCGGAATGAATTCGGGGCGCAAGACGGGAGGTTCCAGAGCAAACCCCGGCACGCCCATTTCGATACGTTGCGCGCACCAGGTTGCCACGGCTGGGTCAGGCGCGACGACGAGCAAATCGGCCATGCAGCGATGTTCTTCGCGGCTGACCGCGAGATAAGCAGGCCACACGTACAGTTTGTCTGGGTCGGCTCGCAGCTGCACTTCGACGATGTTGACGCGAACTGGTTTTTCATGGTGGTACAACACGACCACCACATCCGCCCGATACTCCGCCGGTTGCACTTCGGTCAAGGCAATGGACGCAACGCGCGCTTCATCGAAAGCCGGTTGGGGTACATGTAGCGATTCCGCAAGCAATTCAGCGGCAAGAGACGGCCGATTTTTGAAAAGCTCGACCATGATTTCGTGCTGCATCGAGACCATGGGCCAACCGATAGCACAATGACAAACGCCTGCTACAGGAAAAACACTTGCGCGTCACGAGCATGAAACGGTTTGCCGCAGAACAAGTTTGGCCCTGATGGAGCAAATTCGACGACCCCAAAATACCTCACCCCATCACCTTTTCGAACCACGCCCGCGCCCACCAGCCCCATTGTCCTTTTTTGCGAAATGCCGGCAGCTTTTTCCACGTATCGAGCGCTTCCGCGATTGCTTGTCGCGAGCCTTCGGCGTTTCCGAGTTTTTCCCGCGTATCCGCCAAAAGCACATACCCTTGAATCGACGACGAGTTTGTTTGGATGTACCGCTCCAAAGCATCTTCAGCTTCTTCGGCGCGGCCCAGCGTCAACAAAGCTTCGGCCGCGGTCAAATAAGGATCCCCTCGGCGAAGCGTCGGGTCAATCTCCACCGCTTGCACCAATGGTTCGAGCGCTGCTTCGGCATTGCCACAACGCAAATACGCAACGCCCGTCAAATACAACAGCTCCGCATCACGTGGAAAACGCTGCCGCGCTTCCTGCAATAACTCCAATGCTCGTCCCGGACGCAAGCGTTCGAGCCAGACGATGGCTAGCTGTCGGCGAGCCGTCACGTTGGCGGGATTGGCTTCGATTTGCGCCGTCAACGTGCGAATTTGCCCCCATGTCCGAATCAGCACCTCGGGATCGGGAATGAAGGGTCGCAACACGATGAAAACGAGAATGCCGGCCATGAGCCACGGTCGTTGGAGCGTGAAGCTCAGAAAAACCATCGCGAGGTAATACCATCCGTAGGCCATGTGTTTTCACGGCAAACCACGGAATGACCATCGTGTCAAGAAAATCGTTTGGCCGAGAGAAAGCTGCACGTGGCTTTACGGCAGACGAACGTGGTCGAGCTGCTGAGCATCGTGCGAGCGTGGGGTTGTTCGAGGGACGTTACGTATACGTGATTCGACCTATTCGACGTAAACCACGCCGGCCATGTTGGGCGTGTGGTATTCGCAATAATAAGGATACGCGCCGACGGTATCGAAGGTGAACGTTACCGACGTCCCGGTATTGGTTTGCTTGATGGGGCTCGCCGAATCGGGAACGGGTGGGATGGTCGCTGTGCCTCCTACCGTCGGGTGCATTGAGAACGTGCCCGAGAACGTAACGTCCGCGCCTTTTTTGATGCGAATGCATGGGGGGTCGTAGGTGGGTGGAAGCGACCCACCGACCAATACGGTGGTGTTCGCATCGTTGAGATGATCGGCGGCCGTTGCTTGATCGCAACCATTGATGAGCATTCCGCTGCTGGATGATGAAGACGACGACGAACTCGTTCCCGTTCCTCCGCCACCAGCCGTACCCGAGCTCGACGAGGATGACGTTCCCATGCCGCCATCCCCCGACGAACTCGATACGCCATTACCACCGCCGCCCGTCGTATCTGGATCCGTGCCGCTGCATCCGGTAACCAAGCCAGCAGTTCCAAGACAAACAAATCCCAAGATCGCCACGTAGCGCATGTTGCTCCTTGGACGGCTCATGTTTTTGATATGGCCGTCGCGTAACGTCCATTCATACGCGGGTTGCACCGGGAGGACAAGATTGATACCCGGTATCGATTCGAGATGAGCGTCCAACTCGAGAACTGGCAAATTCGGGGGTTTGGGGGCAGAGCCGTCGGGTCAGTCTCTTTGGCGCAGCCAAAGAGATTGTGAGACCCGACGGCGAGCCCCCATCACAAACAAAAAACTCGCGTAGCGCGCTTGTTAGCGCGCGAAGCGAGGGTCCAAATTCTGGCCCGTTCTCAAAAAGAATACCCGAGCCCCGTACTCAGAGCTTTTTCTCCAAGCGGAACGCCTTCGATGAAGGCATCGAAACCTAGGGGCATCGCGACCGCCAAACCCGCCCCGATTTGAAACTTGTAATTGTCCGTGCCGAGAACGTCACGACCCTTGATTTGCCACCAAATCGGGCCGCCAAACCCGCGCAGCACCGCATAAGGACTGAGCGCCTGAAAAAAGGTTTTTCCCACGACCACACTCAATCGCAAATCCCCTGCCAAATAACCAATCTCCGGCGCATTGGGCAGATCGCCCTGCGTCGATGCTCCAGCAAATGCCAATGTGCCGCCAACCAAGATGAATGGTTTTGCTCCGCGACCATCGAGCGCGCGATAGGATGTCGAAATACCCGCTGACCACCCCGGACCGAATTGATATCGCTCCCGACCGAGCCGCAAAGTCCCCGTGACGATGGCTCCGGCTGCAAATTGCAGCGTCCACTTTTCCGCCAGACGCCGCTCGAATGTCCCCAAAATGGCGCGGCGGTCGATTCCTACTTTCGTCGTGCCATCGAAAACCAACGTCGACGCCGCATGACCCACGACCAAGCTCATTCGATTTCGCGGAGCTCGAAAAATGCGTTTGGGCACCGATTGCGCCTCACCCGTCGCATTCGAAACAGCGGGCGGAAGTTCACCGATATCGTCATTGCAGCTAGCCATACCCGTCGGACCGACGGCTGCTCCAACGCCTCAGGCCCGAGCATCCCGCGTCGAGACATGAAACGAAACGGCCGTTGCGAAGACGGCGGCAATGAGGCGTTTGGTGTTCATCGGTATTCATATCTATCACGAAGTCGAGCGCAAGGAGGTGGCGCCGAGCGGCAAAAAAAATTTTGGAACTGCGCCTGATGCAACAATCTTTTCGGGTGGCGCTCGTCGAAGGCGGGTGCCCGAGTCCCTGGTCGAAGAAATGTCCCGAAAAGTTGCCTTTGTTCGGCAAATGCGGTATCGATGGGCCAGGTCGAGTGTCCGCATGAACTCCCGATATCGATTGCCCTCTCCTGTCACCGTGTTTTTGGCGAGCTTGGGGTTGCTTGCCGTCACGTTGCCCATGCCGACGAGTGCTTCGGCCAAAGGGGCGAAGTGTCCGGATGGGATGGCGCGGATCGCGGACAAGTTCTGCATCGATAAATACGAAGCCCATACCGTCGAAATTACGGGCAAGAACAAGACTCGGAGTCATTCGCCCTATTCGCCCGTGGATGGATTGCGCGTGAAAGCGCAAACGAAAAAGGGCAAAGTGCCGCAAGGGTACATCAGCCGAGATCAAGCGGCCGAGGCGTGTGCGAATGCGGGCAAACGGTTGTGCTCGGATGAAGAATGGCTTGGCGCGTGTCGGGGCAAAAAGCCTTCGACCTATCCGTATGGCGACGAGCATGTCGCAGGGCGCTGCAACGATAAAGGTTTTTCTTCGTTTAATGCGCTTTATGGTTTGCCCGGGACGCCTCCGCCCCAAGAGGCGTATTCGTTCGAAAATATGAATAACCCGCAACTCAATCAAATGAGCGGGACCTTGGCCAAGTCGGGCGACTTCAAGAAGTGCAAATCTAGTTACGGTGTTTACGACATGGTCGGCAATTTGCACGAATGGACGGCCGCAAAATCAGGCACGTTCCGCGGAGGTTATTACCTCGACGTGCACATCAATGGCGATGGTTGCGACTACAAAACCACCGCGCACAATGGCCGATATCACGATTACTCGACAGGTTTTCGCTGCTGCAAATGAGCCCTCACAATTCGTGCGGCATCAAATCGCGCGGGCTCCGATAATACTGCAATGGCGAGTACGACAGCATGTTGGATACGCGCGACGTGTAAATGCACGCGTACTCCTCGACCTGATCCCCAAAACTACTCGGTTCGCCCGCTTCTTTCATGAGCGAGCCCCAAAAGGGATGGAACTGTAAATCGATTTCGCGCTCGAGTTTCGAAACTTCAGCGTCGACGCTCCGCAACAGACCCCGAATTCGTTCGACTGCGCGCTTCGTTCGTGATCGCTCGATCTCGTTGACCGAGGCTCCATTCTTACCCGCGTCATCGTCGATCTTGCGACTCAAGTCCTTGAATCGCTGCTGGTAGTACCGCAGTTGATCTTCCAGTTCGTCACGGCGTTGTTCGAGCTCGGCACTTTGCTGATGCTGCTCGCGACACGCTTCGTGGGCGAGCACTTCCGCTTCCATCTCTTGGATGATCATCGCGGTGCGCCACGCCGACTCTTTCTTTGACCTCAAAATATCGCCGTAAATGTGATCGCCGACGTAGAGGATGCGATCACCGGAGACGCCGAGAGCCGATTCGAGATCGTGCAAGTTACCGCCTTCGTAGATCGCGCCACGTTCAAGGGACGATGAAGAGACGGGACGTGTCGAGTCGCCATCACGTTGGATGAGTTGGCGACGCTCCTCGAAGAAGGCGGGTTTTTGAGCGGCGACGATGACGAGATCGAAGTAGTGCCGGAAGCTTGGGTATTCGGGCATCGCGTTGCCGAGCAAGTAGTTCATCATCTGCTCGGTGTAGGGCCAGCGCGAGTTGGTCAGAAGAAACAGCTTCTTGCCAGCAGAACGAAACTTGTGCAGGGTCGACGCGAGCAAGGGGTCTCGTTCGACAAACCTGGGGAGATCGCTGAGGACGACGTCGAGGATCGAGCCATCGCGGTGGGCTTCGTCGATGCTCTCGCGGATGTCGGCGAAGAGGCGCGAGTAGTCGAGTTCGATGGAGCGCGCGTCGAAGGCGTCGACGATGCCGGAGTAGAGCGTGACTTCGCTCAAGGCGTAGAGCGTGTCGATGAAGTGGAATCTGCCGGTGTTCGGCTTGACTTTTTTCTGGTGGTAGAGCGAGCGCAGTTCGTCCTTGGTCAATTCACGAAGACCATGGAAGCCTTTGTGCACGACCTTGAAGCGGTCCATCTTGAGGACGTTGCCGTAGCGTTTGTCGATGAGCAGGCCGCGGATGGGAAACTCGATGGGCCAGCGGATCGCGCGCAAAATTTCTTCGGGATAACCGCGGCGGACGAGCTTCGGGATCGTCGCTTCGATGGACAAGTTGTCCATCTCGGTCTGGTTGTAGATCGCCAGCGTGTAATCCATGTCGAACCCAACCCAATCGATGCCGGCCATCTTTAGGTTGCGGTTGACGAACACTCGACGCGTACGCGGAATGCGGGCAGGAGCCGCTGGCGTGAGATGTCCCTCGAATGGAAGAGAGAGCTGTTCGAACGTCACGTGAGAACCA
>DAOMZH010000124.1:0-16992 GCA_035437985.1 Polyangium sp. (in: bacteria)
TGGCAAACGCCAAGCATGCTGGTATTGCATAAACAAAGATTCCCCTTTCGTGCCCATCGATGGGCAACGCTCCCGGACTCCCCACGTCGGTCCGGGTTAATGTACGAGCCCGACAACCGGCGGTACGTCCAGGATATGCACCGCAACATGGGGAGCCCGCTAGGCAAAACTGGCTTCGCTCGGACTGAAAATGTCCTACGATGGCAAGAGGCGAAAGTACCTACGGGGTTCGGGTACTCCGTAGGTGATCAACGTGCCGCACTTTGCTTATTGACACGCGCCTGCGCGCTCGTACTCCCGCAGCGCGTAAACAAGGGGGGCGCGAAAGGGTTCGTTGGCGACCGACCTCGCCCACCGTCGATTCCGCGACGAACTGCAAGGGCACTCTCGCCGCCGCGCGCGAGGATGACGAAAAACTGACATCACTACCCATGGCCGTTCGCGACGCGGCGAGTTTCACCATGACGACCCCAAGGGCGTACGTGGATCTGTGGATCCAGCGTGACGAAGAGGTCGCCTGGATTCGTGCAACCTGTGCAGCCCCATGAAACTCCGTTCGTTCGGGATGCTCGAGAGTCCACACGCTGCTTGCACCAGCCTTGCGAATGGGTAGTGTCGAGCCCGCTCCGCATGGACTCTCCGCAGGAAAACGCAGCTTCTAGTTCGCGCCCCAAGCTGGGCCAACGCGTCATTGCCATCACGGGTGCCGCATCGTTTCTCGGGAGAAACCTGGTTGGATTGCTCGAAGACGATCCGCAGACGTTGCGCATCATCACGATCGACATCGCCGCAGCGAGCACCGCGCGGCAAAAGACGAAGCACTTTCCGCTCGATTTGACCGCTCCTGCTGCTGAAGAACGAGTCGCCAACATCTTGGCTTCCGAGAAGGTCGACACACTCGTCCACCTCGGCTTCTTGTCTTCACCGACGCACGCGACGGTTTGGTCGCACGAACTCGAGTCCGTGGGGTCGATGCATCTCATCAATGCGGCGCGACAAACCGGACTGCGCAAATTCATCCAGTGGAGCCAGACGCTGCTTTACGGTGCGCACCCGACAAACCCCAATTTCTTGACCGAACGACATGCTTTGCGTGCGGATGTGGACGAACCGTTTTTCGCGGACAAGATCGCCGCCGAGCGAGAGATCAACGCGTTCGCTGCAAAGTCGAAAGGCACGGTCGTAACGGTGTTGCGCACGGCTCCCATCGTTGGACCGACAGTGCACAACTGGGTGACGGAGTACCTCGCGGAAGAAAAAGTCATCACGCTTCTCGGCTTCGATCCGCTGTGGCAACTCGTGCACGAAGTCGATGTGCTCGCCGCGTTCAAGCTCGCGATCGATCGCGATCATCCGGGCACGTACAACATTGCGGGAGAAGGGGTGCTTCCGCTGTCGACGATCATTCGCTTGGTAGGACGAAAATCGATGCCCCTGCTGCATCCGCTTGCAGGTGCCGTCGTGGGAGCTTTGTGGGTTGCGCAAGCAGCTCCATTCCCTTCGAGCTTTCTGCGCTATCTGCGGTACGTGTGTGTTGCCGATGGTGAGAAGGCAAAGACGATGGGGTTTCGACCGGCATACACCACCCGCGAAGCGCTGCTCGATTACGTGAACGCCGAGCGGCTCCGGGAAGCTAACTTGCTGCAAGAAACGCCGGCTCGATCGTGAGCGTGCCATGGGAAAGAAAGACAAACGCAAAGACAAGTCAGCTCCGAACGCCAAGTCTTCGGCTGCTGCACCGGAACGAACCTCACCCAAGACCAACGTTGCGTTCGTCTCGACCGACCCGGCTGTCGCCGCTGCAAGTGGTTCGACTCCGCCAAACCCGCCCAACATCCCCGTAACAACGGTCGTACCTCCCGTGGTCGAGTCGCCCGTCATGGTCGCGAGCGCGCCGCACCATCCCGAGGATCTGGACGATCTGGCGAATGAATACGATCACGACAGCGACATCGCCCCGATTGGTCCCACGGAACCAGGTTTGTCGTCGGGCTTTGGTCTCGACTCGGAAGATCCTCACGCAGCCGAACGATTTGGCGTCGACAAACCCGGCGCTGCCGCTCCGCCATCGAACACGGCGGAGGACATCGAACAGCAGATTCGAGATCTGGAAGCTCGTCTCGACTTGATGTTTGGCAAGACGCGCGACGCTGCGGACAAACGCAGTACAGACAAACCTTCGACGCCTGGTTCCAATCCAGGTTCGAGCCCGAATTCCACACCGGCACCCGAACGAATTTCGACACCTGGTCCAGCAACTGCGCACGAAGTTCTTTCGCCCGAGTTTTACGCGCGCCAATACGGACGCGCGGGCTTGCGTAGTCGTTCCGAAGAGGTCGACGAGTTCGGACATGATCCGGTGTTCGAGAATCGCTTGCTGCCCACGCTCGATTTTCTCTACGACCGCTACTTCCGCGTCGCCGTCGAAGGCGTGCAACACGTTCCGCCAGAAGGACGTTGCCTCATCGTCGCGAACCATTCGGGCGGTCCACTTCCGTACGACGGCGCGATGTTACGTACAGCCGTGCGTCGGGAGCACAGTCTGCATCGTGAACTGCGTTGGCTCGCGGAGGATTTCGTCTACTACTTGCCGTTTGTCGGGACGTTCATGAACCGCATCGGAGCTGTCCGAGCGTGCCAGGAAAACGCCGAACGCTTGCTCAACAAAGGTTCGCTCGTGGCTGTTTTTCCTGAAGGCGCCAAAGGCATCGGCAAACTGTATCGCGATCGCTACAAGCTCCAGAGGTTTGGCCGCGGAGGGTTCATTCGTTTGTGCCTCCGTACGCGCACGCCGATCGTGCCGTGCGCCATCGTCGGCGCCGAAGAAGCCAACCCGATGCTGTATCGCTTCGAGTACATGACCAAAGCACTAGGCATCCCGTACTTCCCCATCACCCCCACTTTCCCCGCCCTCGGCGCGTTGGGGCTCATGCCGGCACCCACCAAATGGAAGATCCGTTTTGGCGAGCCGTTCACGTGGAGCGGTTACGGCGTCGAAGCTGCCGATGACGACATTCTCGTGAGCCGTTTGTCGGAGCGCGTTCGTGCGTCGATCCAAACCATGCTCAATCGGATGCTCGAGGAACGAAAATCCGTCTGGTTCGGTTGAACATGGGTGATCAAGACGACACGCCCGAGGCCCTCGAAGGGGTCCTCGTCATTGACAAACCGACGGGTCCGACAAGTCACGATGTCGTGTTCAAGCTTCGGCGCGCGTTGCGCATGAAACGAATCGGTCACGCCGGAACGCTGGATCCACTCGCGTCTGGCGTGCTCGTGGTGCTTTTGGGTCAAGCCACCAAGCTCGGTCCGTATGTGACGCTGCATGACAAACGTTACGAAGCACGCGTGACGTTCGGACGCAGCACCGACACCCTCGACGCTCAAGGCAGCATCATCAAGGAAGCTCCCCTGCCCGACTGGCTACGCGATGAACTGACGACGCTCACTCAAAGCAAGAGCCTCGCGCAAGCACCACGTTTGCAAGCGGCTATCGCGCTTGAAGTCGCGCGGAAAGCGCAGACCCCACCGGCGTATTCGGCCATCAAGGTGGACGGGCAACGCAGTTACGATCGGGCGCGCCGAGGAGAACAGGTGGTGCTGGATGATCGGCCGGTGGAAGTGGCCACGATCGAAGTGCTCGGCGCTGGGTTTGTCGAGGAACAAAACCTGGGGTACGTAGACCTCGGTTTGGATGTGAGCAAGGGTTATTACGTGCGTTCGTTGGCTCGGGATCTTGGACAAACACTTGGTGTTCCAAGTTTTCTCGGAGCGTTGCGCCGGACGCGAAGTGGCCCGTTCGAGCTCGAAGAATCGGTAAAACTCGATGCGTCACGAGCAGAATTGGAGAGGTCGGTCATCCCGGTGGCCAAGACGGTGTTGCGGTGCATGCCCACAGCGACGTTGACGGAGGCAGGGGTGGTACGTGCGTCCCAGGGCAAACACCTGAAAGCTGAAGACTTTACGGTGATGCCGTCATCTTCCGCGGATATCGTGGCCTGGTTGTCGCCGGAAGGCTTTTTGGTCGCGATCGGCGCAGCGGAGCAAGAAGCGTACGTGGTGCGACGCGGTTTTACGGTAGGACGAACTCCTCTTACCGACGTTTCTCGTGTATGATCGTCTCGCAACGCCCACATCGCTCTAATGATGCACTCGACCTTGGTCGGGTGCGTCACGGGAGCCCAGTTCGTTTCACTATGAAGTCCGAGGTGATTTGAAGCTTCGGGCATTCTACATGGGCGGTAGGGGAGTTCAGTTTTGAGTCCACAGGATGTTTCACTGACGCTCTTGGCCGTTGCCCTGGTGTCAGCCATCGTCGGGGCGTTGTTCGCAGCAGCGGACACGGCGTTGACGACCCTCACGGGTCCTCGTTTGAATGCCCTCATTGATCAGGCCGAAGGGCCCGACAAAGCCGCGTTCGAGCGGATTCGAACGGCGGATACGAAACTGCGCTCACGCTACTTGCTCGGTCGCATCGTCAGCTCGACGGCGACGGCAATTTTGACGTTGTTGGTGTTGCTTCCGCGGGTATCCAATGGTGGTCCGTGGATTGCGTTTGGAATAACAGTCGCCTTCACGGGCATCTTGTACGAAGTGAGCACGACGCTCGCGCGTAAATACGCCGATCACGTGGCGCCCATGGCCGCGCGTTATTTACGTCCGCTCGAGATCGCCATGTTCCCGTTGGCGATCCCGCTCGGATGGTTGGGCCAAGCGATCTCCGAGAAACAAGTCGTGAGTGAACCGCCCGATCCGCGTTTGGCAGAAGCTGAAGTGGAGAACCTGGTCGAAGAAGGCGAACGCAGCGGCCTCTTGGATCCCGAGCCGGCGGAGATGATTCGCAACGTGCTCGAGTTTCAAGATCGTACTGCCAAGGACGTGATGGTTCCGCGGTCGCGTTTGGAAGCGATCGAAGCGTCGATGCCCATCGAGAAAGTGCTGCTTTTCGTGAGTGAAAGTGGGCATTCGCGGTACCCGGTGTATCGCGAGCATCTCGATAACGTCGTGGGTCTTTTGTACGCAAAGGATTTGTTCAAACACCTCGAAGAACATCGGGCGAAAAACACGTCGTTGCGGGACATCGTGCGCAGTCCAGCGAACTTCGTAGCCGAATCACAATCGTTGTCGTCGCTGCTCAAGGAGATGCGTTCGAAGCGACAACACTTGGCGATCGTGGTGGACGAGTTTGGCGGGGTCAGCGGCCTGGTGACGTTGGAGGATTTGCTCGAAGAGATCGTGGGGGATATCCGGGACGAGCACGACGCTGAAGAAGCGCCGCCTATTCAAGACTTGGGCAACGGACGCATCGTGGCGGATGCGGCGGTGAGTCTGCGGGAGCTGTCGACGTATCTTCAAACAGACATGGCCGCGGATGACACGAACACGCTCGAATCGATGATCACGGACCATCTTGGGAAGATTCCGGAGAAGGGGACGAGTTTGAGCAAGTTCGGGATGCGGTTCATCGTGCAGGACTGCGACGAACAGCATATTGGGCGGGTGGAGATCATTCGGCGTCCGTCGATGACGGGGCCGAATTAGTCGAGTCCAGGACAGATTCGTGCCCTCGCTTCGCGCGCTAACAAGCGCGCTACGCGAGGCTTTTGTTTGTGATGGGGGCGCGCCCCCAAACCCCCGATTTGGTCCTTCGTTCAAGTGGGGGTTTGTCCTTCAGAAACGACGTCGCCCGCTGGGCTGGGGAGCCGAGCGGGCGATGCTTTGACGTCAAACGTTTGTCGAGGAACCGAATCAGCCGCCTTGGGTGACCTTCTGGAGCTCGGTCAGCAACTTGTCGCCAAGTTCGATCGAACCTTCTGAAGGCTCAGGTTCCGCACCGTCTCCCTTGAGCTCCTCACGCAGATCGAGGAACGCTTTGCGCAAGTTGCGGATGCCTTCCTGGCTCGTGAAAACTGCCGTGGTTGTCGGATCGACGGGGATGACGACATCCGTGCCGGGCAAATCGCCCTTGGTGTAGCGGTTGACCTTCTTCTCAGCCGCCTTGCCACGTTCGGTCTTCATGACGGAGTAGTTGGCGGGCCAGTCCTTGCCAATGTCGAACGGATCCTTGGTCGGGACAAACTCGGCAATCACGCCCTTCTGATCGGCTCGGAACGTGACCGAGAAGTTCATCACGGGCTCTTTTTCTTCCTTCCAAGCCTTGCTGACGGGATCCTTGGCGAAGTCGAGCAAGCTCTTGAGTTTGTCCTTCTTGTCGTTCAATTCCTCGCAGCTCGAGGTGAACTTCAAGAGTTGCCGCAAGGCGCTGGGCTTCAAGCCGGAGATGGCACCGCCGTCGACCTTTGACGCGTCGAACGGAATGTTGAGCGCACCAAGCTGACCGGAGAGTTCGGCTGGATACTCCTTCTTTTGGAGTTTTTCCACCGCTTCGCCGAGCAACGTGTCGAGCTCTTTCATCTTTTCGTTGGCGCCCTTGATGTCACCCATGAGCGCTTTCGCGTTTTGGATGACGGCCTTGCCACGAGCAGCCGTCGATGCTTGACCACCGACCGCGTAACCAATCGCAATACCCAAGAGCGCCGTACCAATTGCAGCACCAATGAGTTGCTTCTTGGCCTTCTCGCGTTCCTTGATGATTTCTTCGCCGACCTCGACCTTGATCGTTTGTTGTACGACCGTGGGCTTGGGCGCGGGAGCCTCAGCTGCCGCGGCCTTCGGTTGGGCAAAGGGAGGAACGGGAATACCCGGCGTGATGCCCGGAGGCGGCGCAATGCCTTGAGGGGCTCCGGGAGACGACTGCCCCGGCACGGGCAACGGTACGGACTGTGTGCCGATGTTGGTTTTACCGAGCCGGTCTTTTAGATTGATCTTCGGTTTCTTTTTGTCGTCAGCCATCGGCTCCTCGTAGCGAGACGCATTCCGCCATTCGTGTACGACTGCGAGAGGGACAGACACCTTTCGCCTTGCCGGATTTGGAATCTATCCGTCACGCGTGGCATCTCGAGCGCCATGGGGCGAGCGCCCAGAGCGCACGTTAGCGGCCGAGTGCATCGGATGTCAACCAATCGGCCAGAGCGATTTCAGATGGGCCTTGATGAACGCTCTCCGCAGCGGATCGTGCGTTGCAGACTTGTCGATTCCGTCCGTTTCTCCAGCGAAGATACTTCGGGAATGGATCGTTTTCCCTTGATTTACCGATAAAAAAAGCCTTCAGCGACCCAGACTCGGCATTCCAAACTGCTACGCTTGCTCCCTCGGGGGATACCGATGCGCTTGCTCGTGGTCGATAATTACGACTCGTTCACGTACAACCTCGTTCAATATCTAGAGATCCTGGGCGCGCGTTGTGACGTCAGGAAAAACGACGCCATCGACGTACCAACCGCGCGAGACCTCCATCCCGACGGAGTCTTGATCTCGCCGGGGCCTTGTTCTCCGAACGAAGCTGGATCGAGCCTGGCGATCATCGAAGCACTCGCTTCCGAGCAGCCGATCCTTGGGGTTTGTCTCGGACACCAAGCATTGGCGCAAGTTCATGGAGGTCGCGTGGTGCGAGCCGAGCGCATCATGCATGGAAAAACATCGCCGATCCTGCACGATGGACGCTCGTTGTATGCAGATCTGCCGAATCCGTTCGTCGCCACGCGTTACCACTCGCTCATCGTGGATCGCGAGAGTTTGCCCGCGGATCTCGAGGTCTCGGCGTGGACCCAAGAAGGCGAGATCATGGGATTGCGGCACAAACGTTTTCCCGTGGAAGGGGTGCAGTTTCATCCAGAATCGATCCTGACCATCCGGGGGATGGATCTTTTACGAAATTGGCTAGATACCGTGCGCCAACACTCCCTGGCTCGCCGAGGAGCTGCGGCATGAGCGAAGGCGTCATGTCGTTTCGAGAAGTCTTCGACGAGATCGCCAACGACACGCACCCAGCCCCCGAAGTGGTGCACAAGGCGCTCGAATCGATCCTGGCCGGTGAGTGGACACCGGTTCAAATCGCCGGGTTTGTCGTGGCGTTACGCCTGAGAGGTGAAGATGCAGCGACGATCACGACCGCAGCCCAAACCATTGGTGCTCATATGATTGTGGTCGATCACGGGTTGCCCCTCGTCGCCGATACGTGCGGCACGGGTGGCGATGGCCAAGGGACGCTGAATCTGTCGACAGCAGCAGCTTTCGTCGTGGCGGCGTGCGGCATTCCGGTGGCGAAACATGGCAATCGGAGCGTGTCGAGTCGTTCGGGAAGCGCGGATGTGCTGGAAGCGTTGGGGATTCCGATCGATGTCCGTCCGGACAAACAAGCAGGCGTGTTGCAAGCAGCGGGCATCGCGTTTCTTTTTGGTCCTGCACATCATCCGGCACTTCGGCATTGTCAGACGGCACGACGCGAGCTGGCCGTGCGCACGATCTTCAACGCGATTGGGCCGCTGGTGAATCCGGCGCGGGCAACGCATCGTCTTTTGGGCACATATGATCACGCGCTGCGACAAACCATGGCTCAGGTGCTGACAAAACTAGGGGTACGGCGCGCTTGGGTGGTGTGCGGAGACGATGGGCTGGACGAAGTGAGCCCTTTCGGTACGACACAGGTGACCGAGATGGCAGATGGGCAAACTCGCGAGCGGCTGGTGCATCCGGAAACGTTTGGGCTCGAACCATCTCGGGCAGGAGCGATCGCGGGTGGTTCAGCGGCGGAGAATGCGCACGCGATCCGCAGGATCCTCGAAGGAAAACCCCACGCTGCGCGCATGGCGGTGATTCTGAATGCCGCAGCGGCGCTGGCAGTTTGTCGCGAAGTGGATGATGAAACGCGGCTGCCGGATCTTGCGAAGGAAGCGACAGAAGCGCTCGACAGTCAACGGGCCTTGCGCAAGCTGGAGATGTTGCGCCTGACGACGACGTTGCGATCGGCAGCCTGATGGGAGGCTCACGGGGGGTGCTCGAAAAGATCTTGGCTTCGAAACGCGGAGAAATCGCGCGCGGACGTCCAAGTGTGTCGGGGACGATAACGTACGAACCGGGAGGATTGGTTTTCCAAACCTTACGTCGTTTGCCAGGACAACCTTTGCGGCTGATCGCCGAGATCAAGCCGCGTTCGCCTTCGGCAGGACAGTTGTCGACGGTGATTAGGGTGGCAGAGCGCGCGCGTGCGTATGCGGAAGCAGGCGCGAGCATGATCAGCGTGCTGGTGGACGGGCCGTTTTTTGGAGGGTCGTATGAAGACCTAAAACTGGCTCGCGAAACGCTCGACGAGATCTACGGCGCAGGGCGACCAAGGCTTTTATGCAAGGAATTCATTCTCGATGCGGGGCAATTGGATTGGGCACGAGGGGCGGGAGCCGATGCGGTGCTGCTGATTGCGAGGATCGTGAGCGCCGAAAAGCTGGAGGAACTGGTCAATGAGGCACACGTGCGGGACCTCGAGGCTTTGGTGGAAGTAACGACGGCGGAGGAATGGCGCATAGCCGAAATGACGAATGCAAAAATCATTGGAGTGAATGCGCGAGATTTGGACACGTTGGAAATGAATCACGAGCGCGCGGCGGAGGTGCTTTCGCATATCGATGGGGAGCGGGTGCGGGTGCATTTGTCGGGATTGGTTTTACCGGACGATATCGCGCGCATGACGCGGGGGTGCGCGGACGCAGCGCTCGTGGGCGAGGCGTTGATGCGGGAGGATGATCCGCGGGAGTTGTTGCGGGAAATGGTGGAGAGAGCGGGGGGAACACCAACCTAGGTCGACGGTTGGGCTGTCGTTGGTTCAGGGTTTTTGGGGAGAATCCAAAAACGCGAGAAATCAATCTCGATGTCGAATGGCGGTAGTTTCTTGATGTCGGTGTACTCCGCAGAGTCGACAAGCCCCGCAATGCCGTTCACGGTTTGATGCACCTCGACAAACCGGTAGTCGGTATTGACGAGCCAGACCCACTCCACGCCATATCGAGCGTAAAGAGGCAATTTTTTGGTGCGATCCTTGTGCTCGGTCGAAGGGGATAGAACCTCGCAACAAAAGTCGGGAAGAAGAATGATTGGCGATCCGTCTGGCGGGTCCGGACAACGTTCGACGCGCCAACCAGCGATATCGGGCGCCGTCGTTCGATCACCGAAGCGAACGTCCGGTTCGTGCTCGATCCACCAACCCACGCCACCAACCCCTGCATCGAGTCCGCGTAACGCATCCAGTAGGTTACGCGCACCCCGCCGATGGCGTGCGAGAGGTCTTGACATTGTCGTGATGATCCCCGGTTCGAGGATCTCCCCCGTGACACCTTCGGGAAGTAACTCGATCTTTCGCCACGTTTCCTCAAACGTCGGAACGGGTCGAACGTCTTCGTACGTTTCCAACTTTCGTGCCGGCTCACCCATACAGAATGAGCCTAGCACGATTCGATGGCTCAGCGCTTCAACAAATTCGCAAACGGGTTGTTCGTGAACTTGGCCTGTTGTTGCTGCGACGAACCCTGTTGGCCCTTGCCAAACGCTTGACCGCGTTGTTGCGGCTGCCCGCCCTTGTTTTGTTGCGGAGCGTTTTGCGGAGCGTTGCGTGTGTCCGGACGATCGTTTTTCCGGGCCGATAAAGAAATACGTTTGCGGGCCATATCGATTTCCATGACGCGCACTTTGATTTTATCGCCCACTTTGACGACGTCGGAAGGATCTTTGACGAATTTGTCTGCCAATTGCGAGACATGCACCAATCCATCCTGATGCACCCCGATATCGACGAATGCACCGAATGCCGTGACGTTGGTCACGATGCCTTCGAGCTCCATGCCGAGCTTCAGGTCTTCCATGGTGCGGACGTCGTCGCGGAATTTCGGAGCTTCGAAGGCGGAGCGGGGATCGCGACCCGGTTTTTTCAATTCCGAGACGATATCGTTGAGCGTGAATTCACCAACGTCACTGCCGACATATCGTTTGGGATCAATACGTCCAATGAGTTTCATGTCGCCGACGAGCGACGCGACCGGAACTCCCAAATCATTGGCGATCTTCTCGACCAATGCGTAACGCTCGGGATGCACGGCGCTGCCATCGAGCGGATGTTCGCCGCCGCGAATGCGAAGAAATCCGGCGCATTGCTCGAACGTCTTGGGGCCAAGACCTTGGACGTCGAGCAATTTCTTGCGGGATGCGAATGCTCCGTGCGTATCACGATGAGCAACGATCTTTTTCGCGAGCGATGGCCCAATGCCCGCCACTCGCGCGAGCAGCGGAGCGCTTGCCGTGTTGAGTTCGACACCGACGGCGTTCACGCAGCTTTCGACGACTTCATCGAGCTTTTTGGCCAGAAGCACTTGATACACATCGTGCTGATATTGGCCGACGCCAATGCTTTTCGGATCGATTTTGACGAGCTCGGCCAAAGGATCTTGCAAGCGACGCGCAATGCTGATCGCTCCGCGAACGGTCAAATCCAAATCGGGAAATTCGTCACGGGCAACGTCGCTCGCTGAATACACGCTCGCACCGGCTTCGCTGACGGACAAACACATGACTTCTTTGAGGCCCTCGGCGAGGAGAACATCGCGGACAAACGTCTCGGTTTCTCGGCCGTGGGTGCCATTTCCGATCGCCACGGCATATACGCCATATTTTCGGCACAAATCGCGAATGGTCTTTTTGGCTTTTTCGACCGCACCGTCACCTTGGACGAGATAAATCGTTTCGTTGGTGAGGAGTTTTCCGGTATCATCGACGACGACGCATTTGCAGCCCGTACGTTGCCCCGGATCGATGCCGAGAACGGTGTGGCGACCAAATGGCGCGGATAAAAGCAATTCACGAAGGTTTTGCGCGAATACGTCGACGGCAGCCCGATCCGAGATCTGCTTCATTTCGACGCGAACGTCGATTTGGACGCTCGGCGCAATCAATCGCTTGTAGGCATCCGCGACAGCCTTGCCCATTTCACCAGCCCACGGAGACGAGCTGTCGAGTCCCGCCAATTTGCCAATGGGACCAAGCTGCGTTTCGCCATCGAGATCTACGGAAGCACGCAAAATGCCTTCGGCCTCGCCGCGACGAATAGCCAAATATCGATGCGAGGGCATTCCGGCGACTTGCCCCTCGAATGTGGCATAGGTATCGAATTTCGTGGCTTTGCCTTCGTGCTCTTCGTTTTTCTTGACGCGAATGACGCCGTCGCGCATGTAGGCTTCGCGGACTTGCTTGCGCACGTCGGCATTTTCAGCAATGCGCTCGGCACAAATGTCACGCGCACCCGCGAGCGCCGCGGCAATGTTCGGCACTTCTTTGGCAGCACTCACGAAAGCTTCGGCTTCTTTGTCCGGATTGCCATCTTTCGCTTGGGACCAAATGCGATCGGCCAAAGGTTCGAGGCCGCGTTCTTTGGCAATGATGGCGCGTGTGCGACGCTTGGGTTTGAACGGCAAATACAAATCTTCGAGCTCGGCTTTCGTGGCCGCGGCCAAAAACTTTTTTTGCAATTCAGGGGTCAGTTTTCCTTGTTTGCTAATTTCGTCGAGGACGGCACGTCGACGTTCGTCGAGTTCGACCAAATAGGTGCGACGTTCTTCGATGGCGCGAATTTGAACTTCGTCGAGGCCTCCGGTCGCTTCTTTACGATAACGCGCGATGAAGGGAACGGTTGCGCCTTCGGCCAAGAGGCCCACGACTGCGGACACGCCCGCACGCGGCAAAGAAAGCTCGCCGGACAAGATGGGAACAGGATCGAAGTGCGGCAGAGAGGGCGATGTGGTGGGGGCTTGATTCGTGTCGGTCGTGGCAGTCATGAGGAGGGGCGGTTTATTCAGAAACTGGACGGTTGTCCAGGGGAAAATTCATGATTCAACGTACAGTCGTGTACAAGCTGGGCGGTTTGGACGCAGTCGGAGTTGCGGGGATGGGTTCCCAATCGCTGATTTTATCGAGTTTGACGAGGCGTGTTCCATCGGGCAATTCATTGACGATATCCTTGAAACGAGCGTTTTCGTGAATATCCTCCATGGAGTACGCGAAACGAGCGTGAATGGTTTGTCCGAATGTGCTATCGAGGCCGGTGAGAATGGCCAAGATCTCGATGCGGCCCTTGACCATATCCGCGAACGACATACCGTGCAGGGGACTCGTTGCGTCAATCGGGTGCATGACGGTCCAGGTCATGGCGAAAATGGGATTTTGACTGCGCAAAAGGGGCATGTCGTAATAACGGCGCATATTCTCGCCTTCGGCTGTGGTCTCGAACTTGAGCGCACAGAGGCGAATACTTGCTTCCACGATTTGATTTTGCCGGGCATTGGCCACGCGAAATACCAAATGGGGCACACCATTACGCTTGTTGAGCAAAGCGACTTCGCTCCAGCGCACGCGCGCGGTTGGACGGGCAAACTTGGCAAAAACGATTCCAGTGGCCAAGGCGACGCCAAACAGACCGCTCAAAGCTTCGATGGTGACGAGAATATGGGCATACATGGTCTTGGGCGCCATTGCGCCGTAACCGATGGTCGCCATGGTTTGCACACTGAAGAAAAACGCATCGGCGAAAGAACCAGGTTCCGCAGCGGCAATACAGTCACCTCCCAAAAGATACAAGCCAGCAAAAAATATGTTGGTCAAAAGGTACGTCGTGGCAATGAAGACCAGGACGATGCCCCAACGAGCGTCCATAACGAAATGATAAAAATCATCGAGGAGCGGGGTTTTGCCGGAGATGGCCATGCCCGTAAACTCGCCCCCGCGGGTGAGTGTCCGGACCCACGAGCGGGTGGAGACGGCTGGCGTCGATTGGTCTGGAGGATTGAGGGGATTCGAGACGGGGGACTGAAGGGGGGTGGTCACGGCGCGGAGCATACCCGAAATGTTCCGGCTGTAAATAGCAGCTCGTCAGCGCGGAAGAGCGACCAAGAACGTGTCATAATAACCCGAGCCCGTGGTCGGACCGAGGCCAAAGTCGACGGTTCCATAAACCGAACCGGCCACATATACGCGTCCGTTTCCATCGACGGCTACACTATATGCGGTTTGTCGTTCTGAATCACCCCACGCTTGTTGAAATGCGGGCTCGAGGTTTGGACGAATTTTGCCCACGAATGCATCCGAATTGCCCTTCGAAGCCAGCGAAATGGGTCCGAATGCTATGCTGCCGTAAAACTCGCCGGCGACATACGCATTGCCATCATCATCGACGGCCAAACCATAAGCACCGTCGCTTCCACTGCGGCCATAAAGGCGACTGTTGACGTATTCGCCCGCCGTGTTGACCGCAAGCACGTACGTATTGGAATCGTACATGTCCACGTTGGTGATGAGACCGCCGCCAAGATCGACAGGGCCTTCGACTTGGCCAGTGAGAAGGAGATTGCCATCGGTGGGGCGAAAAACGAGGGCATTGATTGAATCGGAATACCCGTCGCCACCCACCGCTTTGTTGCGCAAAACTTTGCCAGTGTCGTCGTATACAGCCCAAAAACCATCCTGTGCAGCATGGCTCGCAAGCTCGGGCAAGTCGCCCATCGTAAAAGCATCGGTGAACGCTCCGCCAATGGCAATGGTTCCATTCGGAGCAACGGCAACGTCGTGAATGGTGACCGGCCCAGAACCATCCACAACGTCAAACCATTGTGGTTCACCATTGGAATCGAGGCGCAAGACAAACGAGCCGCTCGATGTGTCAACAGCGTCGGCGGTGCCAATCGCGAATTTGCCCGAGGAGTTACCAACGACGATGCAACCGCCATCGGCGGTCGCGGTCATAGCCGTGGGACGTTGATTGCCGTCGCCGCCAAACATTTGCGACCAAACGAGTTTGCCGTCTGGGTCGAGTTTGAGCACAAATAGGTCATTGCCGACGGGTGAAAGTACGCCGAGACCAAAGTCGACAGGCCAATTGAAAGTCCCGGTGACGATGACCGAGCCGTCAGCCAATGTCGATACGTCCGTCGCACCTTCGGCAAAGTCGCCGCCGAATGATTTGCTGTAGACGTGTTGTCCCTTTCTATCGTATTTCGCGACAAACGCCTGGTAATTTTCATTGGGGCTCTGCAACTTGCCGCCCCCGAAATCAATTTCTCCGTAATAACGTCCAGCCATGACGACGCCGCCTTCGGCCAATGGCGCAAGCGCCACGGGTTCGTTGTCGCTGCTGCGTCCGGTACGTCGAATCCAGGTCGCGGGTTCTCCGTCGATGTTGACCGATTCTGTGTCTTCCGATCCACATCCGGTCAGAAGAACTGCGCCAAGAAGAAAATAAGCTCGGGAAAGAGACATGGTGCACCTCGTTCCCGGAAAGATTAATGCATTTTTTCAACCCAGGGCCGTAAAAGTCGAGCTGCTTCGATGGAAACTCGTCCCGCGGCGAGGACATCATCGAGGTCGGGGAATAACGACAATGCGGCATCGACGCGCAAAAATGCTGGTAAATACACGATTTCGCGTCCAAGCCCACCGCCGCGGAAAATGCGGGCGGTAATGCGCAAAGCGTCCGCGAGCTGGGCCCCACGGCCCAACAATTCCTGTGTCGCTTCGACAAAATCCGCGCCACTTTCGAGCATCCGGGCGGCGCGATGGCGCAGTGCGAGTTCCCGACGACGACCCACTCGCAAATGGCCGGTTCGACGTTCGAGGCACAATGCGCGGCCTTCTTGATCATCCACGCCAAATCGCGTGCCGATGGCGAAAATACCCAACGGCTGGGCATTTGCGCGAGATCGTGGAACGACGTGGCCTTCGATTTCATGCAGCACCGTGCGCTCGACATCCGCCACGGTCATCAAACGAGCGGCGGCAATTTGGACGAAGGATTCGCCCGTTGCGGCAAGAGCTGACGAATCACGAGCGACGACCACCCGAAAAGGGAGTTTTCGATTGCCGATTTCCGCTTTCAAGCGAACGAGGAGCGAGCGGGGATCGCGGGGATCGTCACTTCGAACCAATTCATCGGATTCGATTTCGGGCGCTGGAAATGGTTCGTCCAGCCAATTGTGGGCGAGTTTGTCCGCGGCGATATCGAAAACATCACGGCGAGAAAAACGCTGCTGGGCCTGACTTCGGAGCGCAGATGTACCGACGGCCGAACAAATGGCGGCCTCGATGGCGATTTCGCGAGCTCGATCGGCATAAACGGCCCCGAGGGGACTTTGGGGTTGCAGTTCGTCCGCGAGATGTTGGAGGGACGTGATGATTTCGTCGTGATTTTGGCGGGTTGGGTAGGAAAAACGGGGTGCGCAGGGTTGGCCTTGTTGCCATTGAAGTGTTAAACGTTCGAGTTCGACGGCGAGATCGATGGGGGTCGTGGACGCGATCATGCGGACGCGCGAAACGGCTTCCCGCAGAGCCTTTTCGGCGGGATGGAGCCAATCGGGCAGTGGGGCGGGAGGCATTTCAGAGCAAATTCGCAGCCAGCTCGGCAAGCTCGCTACGTTCGCCTTTGGCCAAAACGACGTGACCGGACAAATTGACGGGCTTGAAGCGATCAGCAACGACGCTCAGACCATTGGACGTCGAATCGACGTAGGGATTGTCGATTTGATGCGGATCGCCAGTAAGAACGATCTTCGTGCCTTCGCCCGCTCGGGTAATGATGGTTTTGACTTCGTGCGGGGTGAGGTTTTGCGCTTCGTCGACGATGAGGTATTGGTTGGGCAAACTTCGCCCGCGAATGTAGGTAATCGGTTCGACCTGCAAAACTCCACTTTCGAGAAGCTGCATGAATCCACGGCTGTCACGATTTTTGCCGCTCGCCGAATTCGAGAACAAAAATTCGAGATTGTCGAAAATGGGCTGCATCCAAGGATTGAGCTTTTCGTCGACGTCTCCGGGCAAATACCCAATGTCGCGACCAAGGGGAATGATGGGCCGGCTCACGAGAAGTCGCGAATACACGCCATCGTCGACGGTGCGCCGAAGTCCCGCAGCCAGCGCCAAAAGAGTTTTCCCGGTACCAGCTTTGCCCACGAGCGTGACGAGTCGAATGGATTCGTCGAGGAGCAAATCGAGAGCGTAGGCCTGTTCTTTGTTGCGTGGTCGGACGCCCATGACTCCATCGCGAGAAACACGCAATGCAATGACTTGTTT
>DAOMZH010000125.1:0-9431 GCA_035437985.1 Polyangium sp. (in: bacteria)
AACTTGCACAGCTGGTGGTGACGACGTGCGGAATTGCAACACGACCAGAACGATGACCGCCAACGTGATGGCGGCGCTCAGCGCGTAGAGAGCACGATTGGTCGACGGATTGGACGTCATCTGCGTGCCGCCCCAAGCGCCCGTCACCGATCCCGCAGGAACGCCTTGCGGAGGAAACGTTTGTCCAGCCAAATCTCGTGGTAGCGGAAGCGGCGCAGTGCTTGCAGGAGGGGCACTCCCCAGGGTTTGCATCGTTGGTGAAGACAAACCCCGACTGCTCGGCGGAAAACCCAATGCGGGATAGGGAGTCGTCAGGTCGTCCGATATGTGCATGCCGGGTGATGTGGGCATGCCCGACATGGTGACTGCTGGCGCAGGTGGGTTGGGCGGGATAAACAGAGCAGCTGGGTCTGGCGCAGTTGAAGATGGGATGCGTTGAGCGTACGAGTTCGCAAGGGCCACTGGTCTGCTCGCGGGGGGCGCAGGAATCAGGGCCGACGACACGTACGGGTTTGGCGTGACGCCCGGCGAACTCGTGGGCGCAGCGGGGATGGAACCGGTGTTTTTGTAGGCGGACGCGGATGCGACGCGCGCGATGCGATCGAGCGTAAACGCCGCTGCACGCGGGGCAAATGCGGAAAGGGCTCCGGCAAGATCTCCGATGCTCGCAAATCGTTCTTCGCGATTCAGACGTAAGCAACGCATGACGACACCGTCGAATGTAACCGGCAGTTGCGGTGCGATCGTCGATGGCGCAGGCGGTGGGCCCGACAGCACCGCAGCTACGATCTCGGTCACGCTGCGCCCGCGAAATGGCAAACGACCCGTCGTGAGTTGATACAAGATCACCCCAAGCGACCAGATGTCTGCGCGCACATCGACATCGCGACTCGAGTGCATTTGCTCGGGACACATGAAGTGTGGCGAGCCGAGAACGGCGTGTGTTTTCGTCACGTCGATCTCGTGTGCGTCGGCGCCGGTGATCTTCGAGATCCCGAAATCCAGCACTTTGATGCAGGGAACTCCATCGGGCGTGACGGTGAGAAAAAGGTTCGCGGGCTTCAGATCGCGATGAATGATGCCCGCCGCATGAGCTTCGGCGAGAGCCTCCATTGCTTGGAGCACATAGAAAATGACCGTCTCCAACGCGATCGCCCCGTAGTGTTTGACCGCGGCTCCCAGGTCATACCCTTCGAGGTACTCCATCACCATGAAAGGCGAGCCGTCGTCGAGTTTGCCCACATCATGCACCCGCGCGACGTGTTCGCTCTTCAGACGCGAGGCCGCGCGAGCTTCGCGCAGAAAACGCTCCACGGCTTCGGCATTCGTCACTGCGTTCGGCAGGAGAAACTTGAGCGCCCGCTGTTCGAGCAGTTCGACGTGGGTTGCCGCAACGACGATACCCATACCCCCCATGCCGAGGATTCGATCGACGCGGTATTTTCCCGCGATGATATCCCCAGGCTGGACGGGCGGCATCGGCGCATTCATATGGCGTGTTACTGCGAATCGAGCATGAAAATGTTCAAGGATGTCGTCGCTGACGCATTGTACGCGAATTGCCCTCACGATCCAAGTGACCGGTGAAAGCTATATTTTTCCGAGGGGAAAAACTCGAAACTGTAACTTGTATTGCTTCGGGTGCCTGGATCCGACCAACACGTACCGAAACTCGACAATCTGGACCGCAATTGCCTTGCATTGCCTGGGTGTTTGCCGTGGACCAGGTTTGTCATGGCGCAATCATTTTGATGAGCCAAGCATTTTCTGGGTCGAGGTCGATGAGCGATGATTCGTTTTTCCAAGCGCTTGGCCAAACGTTCCACACCGACAAACGATTTTTGAAACGCGTCTACTTCTTGGCGCAGGTGATACTCGCCGACTTGACGGTTTCCCGCACTTCGGGCGAACCAGCTTGCAGCATGGGTCCGACTTTTTCTTTGCCGTATTTCTTTTCGAGCGCGGCGAACGTGCATTCACAAACAGGCTGCGATTGCTTGCTCGTGCAGCCTTCCATGAAGGCCCCTTTCGTCAGTACGGCCCATTCCTTCGAGCACGAGGCACGCATGTCGTCCGTTGCTTTATCGAGTTCCTCGGAACTTGCCGTAAGCAGGCCCTTGCTGTCGAGATAATCATAAGAGCAGCCGCAGAACGCGACCATTTCGGGCTTACTGGCGCAAGATTTGACGAAATTATCTTTGTGCGCCGACTTGGGCATTTTTCCGAGGCATTGACCGCGGGCTCGAGAAAGCGCATTTTTCGTGTTTGCATTTTCGAGATCGGTGCGCTCTTCCGCAGTGGTATCCTTCGTAATGCTATCCCACGTGCAGTTGCAATAGGCCTCGTACTCGGGCTTCTCCATGCAGGCGCCCATGAACCCTTGGCGTTCCTCATCGGCGCTACCAGAATCGGCAGCTCTTTTCGCCGAGCTTCCCGAGGCGTCGTCTTTCTTTTCATTGTTTGCGTCATTGGCAGGAGGCGTCGAGCCTCCACAAGCAGCTAACGCCAGCGTGAGCAGCAATGGGCTGATTCGGAAGATTGAGTGCATCGATCGGCCTTCACATGTCCTTTTCGCCGCTGCAAGCAAAAAAGAAACGGCGCCGCATTCCGACGACGAGGGCAGCAAGCTTACGTGTTCTAAAGATCGGCAAGTGAGTCACGGCAAGGGAGACTTCGTTGTCTTTTTTATGGCACATGTGCCGCATGTCGCGGGTGAATTCGCGTTGAAAAGGTCGATTGGCGAGAACGTCGACTTGGCACAGTTAATGCTGAGAGGGCATTACATACAAAAACCGAGGTAGGAGGAAAAAATGAAAAAGATGAATTGGCAACATCGCGTGATGATCGCAATGCTCGGAATGGGGCTTGCATTTACGAGTTTGCAATCAATGGGTTGCAGCGGAGTCAACGTCGACGGCGGCGGGGACAATGGTGGTTGCGAGGTGGGCGGATGCAGCAGTCAGCTTTGCGTCGAGCCGGGAAACGATGGCATTTCGACGTGCGAATGGCGCGAAGAGTATGCGTGTTATCAACAGCATGGAATATGTGAACGAGGGGCCAACAATCAATGCGGGTGGCGTGCGACGCAGGACTTGCAGGCTTGCGTCGAGGCCGCAAACAATCCGGCGACCCGTACTCCCGTTTCGGATCAATGCATTCGCAATGCGAATGATGCGTGTACGACGGATGCCGATTGTAAAGCGGGCGGTTGCGGTGGCGAATTGTGCCACGGGGTCAACAATGATGGCGTTTCGGATTGCAACTGCACGGCACCGCAAGGAATCTCGTGCGGTTGTGTAAATGGCTCGTGCAGTTGGTGGCAATGAAATCGCGTTTGTCCTAGAGCTTTTCGCAGACGTAAGGACGTTTGGCTGAACAAACCAAATCGTTCATCAGCCCATCCTCGGGGAACCATTCTGCGCAATCTTCGTCGTGGAAATCATTGGGTTCTCCGTCCTTCCAAGCCTCGAATTCGAAGCGCGACCCTGATGTCCATGACCAGCGCCCTTCACGGGCCAGATCGTTGTACCCAATCCAAATCGCTGGCAATCCCAACTTCGGTCCAATGGCCTTGTGCAACGTCGCGTCTTTTTCCTGCGTCGATAACACGGCCAATATCCCGCCCAATTCTTGACAACTCTCCTTGGCACTTGACCAATCGAGCGCTTCCGCCGAAAAACAAATGTCGCCTTTGGGCATCTTTACAAGCGTTCCCAAGCACGTGAGCGGCTTGGTCCCGACTTGCATGCAAATGTATCTACGACTGACCCAGCACGGCGCATCATTCCACGATCCTGGCCCGAGTTTCCATTCGGCACAATCTTCTTCGTGTCCTGTGTCATTGGGCTCGCGGTCATTCCAATGACTGTACGACAAACGAGTGCCATCGACCCATAGCCAATTGCCTTCCTGATCTTCGGGCTCGAAAAGACCGATCCAATACGCTTCGGCCGAAAGGTTCAGCGGAGATCCGAATGCTTCGTGAATGACTTTGACCCGTTCGTCGGAGTCGAACGTCATGAGGCGCGAAGAATTGGCCTCGCAACTGCGCTGGGCTTCGCGCCAGGTCGAAGGAAGGTCGTAGGCGCAATAATCTTTATCGCCAATGTGAAACGGATTCCCATCGCAATGATAGCCGGTAATTTCAGGTGCCGCAGAAGCCGCTGCTGCGGGAACTGTGACGGTGGTTGGCGATTGCGGAGGTTTGGCTGAGGAACCACAACCTAAAAAACAAACGCTTGCAAAAACGGACACGGCGCGGACAAACACATGGCGAGCGTAGGCTCCGCGCGCTCCAGATGTCAAGGCCATTTCCCTTGCTCGCTGACGACCTCGTCCAATCTACTTGACGTCGCTCTTCACTTGCGATTTCATACCACATCATGTTCATCGACGAGTCTTACTCGCCAACCGTGGGTGACAGTGTCGTCTGTGGCCCAATTGTCGGCACGTGGTTTTGCAGGGATCGAAGGACGATTTCAATTCTCACGTCGCGTGATCTTGTTGAAGTTCCGGAAAACGCCGCAATGCGCCCGGTGATTTCATCAGTCAAGGCCCAAGAGATCATGCATTATTTATGCGGCTCGAGTTCGCTGGTCGCTCCTGATCCCGAATGGCCAGACTTGGAGGATCGTGACGTTCTCATTGCTGAATTGGCGGTGGCGCTTGCCCGAACCGAACGTGCGATACGTTTGGCGTTGCGACGCAAAGATCCACTCGTGCGTCTGCCCGAATGTCCCTGGTCAATGGCGGGCTACGAATACATGGGGGTTTTTCGTGTCGAACGGGGGCTCATCATTTCTGATCGTTGCTACGTCAACCGTGATCATATGCTTCTGGCCCTGAGGACGCCGGCGCTCGCGGGGCAATGGCATGCGTACCTGCGTTATGAGCCGAATTTCATCGGACGCACGGTCGCAATGGTCGTGGTGCATGAAAATCATTTCGACAAAGCCAAGGAGTCCGGAGAGGCATTGGGATTTTTTGGCGTGGATGCCGGATGCGCAGTGATTGTCGATCAACGGGTTCTCGACGATGCCGAACTGTTGTCAGCGCTCGTGGAAACGTCGGATTGGGACGAAGGACCCATTGGCGATGTGGGATTATTCGCGTATACATACGACGGGGACGGCATGTATAACGTGCGTGGAATCCGGCACGAAGGACAGATCGTGGCGGTGCGCGCGAACGTGACGCGCGACGAGGATTATGATTATCACACGCCTCCTCCTCCTGTTCATTACACGAAATCACTCGACGCCGCGCTGGAGACGGCTGGCCCTGCCAAACCATATGCCCCATCGGAGACATTCGCGATGGGCGATCGCGTGATGCACAAGAAGTTCGGCGAAGGATTGGTGACGAAAATCGTGGACAAAGGGAAAGTCGAGATTTCATTTCCCGAAGGGGCGAAAATTTTGGTGCACGGGCAAAAGAAATAACCTCTTCGGTAGCGGCTCAATCTCCCGGCGAAAAAATGATCGGCATTACGACCGTGGCGATTCCCGCAGAAGGTGGGGGGAATTCGAGGGTTTGGAATTGGCTCACGACGCAACGAACGACACGCGCATCGGGCATATCGGAACCTCCATTGCCAGTATTCGAGGTTGCTCCGTCGCGGCCAATGACGAAACGGACGCCAATGCGGCCTTGTAAATTGGGATTGTCGCGTAAACCCCGTTCATAACAAAGGCGAAAATTACCAAAACGTTGCCGCACGATGCGCGAAATGACCTCTGGAGGCAATCGTCCACTCACGATGACTTCACCAAAACGGAGAATCGGCCCGGAAAAAGACCTCTTGCCGCGCTGAGCCTTTTCTTCCGGCGTGAGCAACGCAGGCATTTTCATCACGTCCTCGATGGTGAGCCGGCGCTTTGGAGGTGGGGGAGGGCTCGGCCAATCATAAATAATGCCAATCAAGCCGCGATCGTCGGTGGGCGGCACGTCACGTGCTTCGGCTTCTGCCGCCATTTCTTGGGTCCAACGATTTGCAGCTCCTTCGAGGGAATCCATCCAAATCTGCTTGGCTGCTGGCGAATCAAAGCGGTATGCCAATCGATCCCGCGATGGCTGAGAATCATAGGTATCGTAATCCCAGCGTCGACGCATCTCGGCTCGTTCAACGCGCCAAAGACGTCGCTGGAATTCATTGAGTTGATCCGCGCTCATGCCAAAGATCAAATCGACCTCCGCAGGACCGACGGAAAACAATATTCCAAGCAAAACCAAATGGACAACGAACGAGGCCATTTGTGCCCAAACGACTCGTTTTTCCAAAAGTGGCTTACGCTCGATGTACGGAGCGGGCGCGCTGAATGCAAAATCAACCGCGATCTTGCCGAAGAACAAGGTTGCAGTTTGTCCGGGCAGAAATGGAACTTCGGCTGCGTCAGTCAACGTCGATGAAGCGCGCGCAATCCCGCGGGCGAGTAAACGCGCTGCCGTGAGGCGCTTGGTTTGACCTCCAAGCAATAGTCGCGCATTTTTCGGCACCACGAGATGTACTTCGCCGTCCCACCTGGTTTGAACCACGGGCAAACGACGCGCCCCGAGCACCTCTTCGGGCACGAGCACATCGGCATTCTGCTCACCCAAGAAAAACGGGCGGGGAGGGGAAAGTTCGTGGACAGCAAGGACCCAATCGTCCCACCGCACGACGATATCGAGGGCTGCGGCCGACGAAGCGAGCGTCGGAGCCTGTTCGGCGAGCTGTTCGGGCTCGGAGGCATCGGTCGCGGGGACTTCGGGGCGCAGGATCATGTTGTGTTGGCGACGGTAGCAAAGATGAGGCGAGAGATCGATTGTAATCGACGGGGAAAGTTCCCGGGAAAGAGTGTCGTGGCGAACCGTGGCGACTTTTGGATTTCCGCCGGGTTGGATGATGCGGATTGGGATAACCAGCCGAGTCTGAAAATGGGTAATGGCTGGGCACGGCCTTTTGAAGTTAATCGCTGACGACCGAGGAGATGAAGTCGAAGAATCCAGAAATGATTTCTCCTGCACCACTGGCAACATCGACGACATCGACGACATCGGCAACCTCGAGGCCGGCGTCGATGACATCCACGGCTGTTTCGACATGATCGGCGATATCGCCACCGGCTTTACTGACACTTGGGTTTGTCAGGGCAGAACTCGCGACAACGGTGGTTGCCGTAGCGGCAATGGCTGCTGCGTTGCTCGACGGAGTGAGCCAATTTAATTTGGCCATGGCTTTCGCGATCGATTGGAGTTCATTACGGTCATACCAAACCCCATGCGCGTTGCACCCGTCCACTTCCAATTGAGCGGCGGCGATGTGCGTGCGCTTCATGGTCCATTTGCACACCGGGCATTGAACGCTCGGTGCTGTGTCCACTTCACTCGCGGCATTTTTAGCGTATTTCGAGGCGAGGGCGAGGGCGTCGTGGGGCAGCGCCGACGAGAATCGTTTTGCACAATCTGGATTGAGCCAAACGCCGCCGCAACTTGGGCAACCATGCATCGTCAAGGTTGACTTTGGCGTCTTGCTGAGCAGCAGAGCGACGTGGCAACGCGGACATTCATGAGGAGAACGAGAAAGCGACGAAATCATACGGGTTTAGCCTTAGCGGACCAAGACGGATTATCGAGCGCAGATTGCCCATTTGCCAGTTTTTCATTGACCTGTCTAGGGAAAACATAGCTGGGAACCAAATCATGATTGCTCGCCGAAGAATCCTTGTTCCGCGGTCGCCGTGGTCACGCCTTTGCGGCGAGTGGCTGATTTGGGGAATGATTACCGGGTCGGCGTTGCGCAAACCGTCAATGAGCGCTCGCAAGACGTTTGATGTCGGTCATGAGCGATTCTACCGTTTCGGCTCGTTCAACGACTTGGATGGACTTCGTTGTTTCACCGGAACGTTGCACGAGGACGAGTCCTTCCAGGTTTCGCCGGGCCATACCTTTTTCGTCGACATGATAAATGGATTGGGAAAGCACGGTCAAATAAAACAGGCCCTTGTCGCCGCGTTTCAGAAAGACGATCGCGTCTTCGCCGGTGACGACCTGCCCATCGCCCAGGACTTTTTGGGTTTTTCCCTTGTGTGTCCCGCCAAACTGTTGGATGACGATTTGCTTTGGTCCCGTTCCTTTGAGAAATTGGGTCACGTCGAGCAGGCTGCGCGTAATCAAGGTGCGTTTGTCGTCGGATTCCCCGTACGTCAATTTGCCAACTTTCACTCGAACGACGAGATCCGAAACGCGGACGAGTTCTTCTCGGCTGAGGAAAACAGCGGTTGTTGCGTCCGCAATGACGCTCAGACCGAGAATGATCGCGCAGGGGATTGTTGCAACAAGACATTTGAACCAAGAACGCATGATTCGAGCCTCCTTTTTGCCAAGGCAGCGACCTGCCTCGTCTATATAGATCTTTTGGGAATCGATGCCGGACTTTTTTTCGAGTCTCGGTTTTGTGCTCGTCACGGAGATGCTCGAGATTGAGCGCTTGGTGGCCTGTGTCGGTTGGGATTTGTGCGACAGGGACGATCGAAGGACAAACCAGAAAAGATGTTGCGAGCGGAAATTGTTGTTGACAAGGCCCGCGGAGTCGAGGTAGGGTTTGGTCATGACAATCCACCACGGGTTCGATGAGTCGCAGCGTGGGCAGCAGGGAGGGCGTACGCCGACTCGTCCCCCGTCGTTCGAGCCGAAGGCTTCGAAAATCGAATACCCTTCGGAAGAGCCCCCTGAGGACCATGTGCCGCATACGAAGAGTCATTCGATGGCCGCCACGGCGCTCGAATTCAGCATAGAAGAAGCTTGCAAGGGCATATCCGTAGGCGGAGATCAGTTCATCTATTATGTCGAGGGTGAACCTCGGTACTGTCTCGCGCCGGACGTATTCGTGAAATTGGGAAAGGAAATCAAGAACTTCGATTCGTGGTTCACCTGGGAAGACGGTATTCCGGAATTGGCGGTCGAGATCGTCAGTACGTCTGACCGGATGAAACTCACGTGGGAAGAAAAGCTGGAGCGTTATATCGTGAGCGGGATGCACGAAGTCGTCCGCTTCGACCCGAAGTTCGAGTATGGAATTCGCATTTGGGATCGGCAGGGAGACGAGCTTGTCGAGCGAAAATTGGAACATCGACCCGGGGCAACGTATTTTTGCCGGGCGTTGAACATGTATTGGGTGATTCGGGTGCATCCTGACTACGGTCGGCAATTGCGGTTGGCCCGAGATCGCACGGGAACGGATCTACTAGCGACGCCGTCGGAAACTGCGCTCGAATTGGCGCGCGAACTAGCTGCCGAACGCGCGGCGCGATCGCAAGCGGAACACGACAAACGCTTCGCCGAGAAGAAGCAACGTGACGCGGAGCTGAAGCAACGTGATGCGGAGCTGAAGCAACGCGATGCGGAGCTGAAGCAACGCGATGCGGAGCTGAAGCAACGCGATGCGGAGCTGA
>DAOMZH010000125.1:9531-16985 GCA_035437985.1 Polyangium sp. (in: bacteria)
AGCAACATGACGAGATGCAAGCGCGTATGGTGGCGGAACAGAAGCAACGTGATGCGGAAGCCAAGCTTGCTGCATTACTGGCCGATTTGGAGCGATGTGGTATTTCTCGACCAACCTAAATCTAAAATCGCTCGGGCCGTCGAATACCAATCCTGAAATACCTGCGCAGCCTTACCCCCCAGAGTTCGTAAGAACCCGTCGAAATTCCGAGCATTTCGATTGCTTTTGGCTTGAGTGTTTACGTATTCTCGATGCATGAGGTGGATTCTCTGGATCGTGGGCGCTTGCTTCGTCGCCTCGTGCGGCGGGGAAGAACTCGTAAAGACAGACCCGTGTCCGAATGGCTTGTGTGGCGGATCGGGTGGAGGCAGCAGCAGTAGTAGCGGCGGCGGCTGCGTCGAAGCTTGGACGTGTACGCCTTGGCAACAAGGTGCTGACGGACAATATTCACGAACGTGTACGGACGGGGCAAACTGCGGCACCGCGGCGGCCAAACCGCCGACTGGACCTGTCGCCCTGCCTGCGCTCGATAAAGACTTTTTCATGTGCAAAGTCGAGCCGATCCTTGATCGGGGCTGCTCGATGCTCGGTTGCCATGGAACCGAACAAGGTCGGGCATTCAAGGTTTATTCGCGTGGGCGCTTGCGGCGCAATGAAGTGGTGGCGCAAGTATCGTCTTGTCCCATTGGTCCGCAACAAGTGAATTTGGCGGAAGAAGGCAGTGGCACGGTCATGTGCGTCGGATGGAGTCCGCATACGGCCGCTGAATGGCAGCAAAACTTCGATAACTCCCGGTCATTCATGCTCGGCATTTCCAATGCAGAAGAATCGGATTTGCTCGCTCAGCCTGTCGTGGGTGGTAAAGCTCATGCGGGCGTGCATATGTTCGCGAAAACAGATTTGGATTATACGACGATCAAATCATGGCTCGAAGGCGCGAAACTAGGGTCGGCTTGCAATCCGCTGCCGAATTGAGGAGGTACGACGATGCGTTGGATGGAATCAATCATGGCGGCGCTGGTGATCTCGAGTGGAGCGTCATTGGCTTGGGCTTGGGATGGGCCGCAACAATGGTTTGAAAGTGCGTCCGCGAAAAACCCTGGGGGTGGCGGAATCATTGGCACTGGCGGCGCGATGGACCACAACCTCATGTGCGCCCATTGCCATGTCGAAGCATCGAATCAAATCGATTTGAAATTCGACTTCACCCCGCCGCTCGAAATGGTCGGCGGACAACCCGTATATGCACCAGGACAAACCTATCAAGTGGCGGTGAATTTGGTGGGTGAGCATCTGGGGACGTCGGGATGTGGACAATATTTGGCGCACACCAACAATTTTGCGGCGACCGTCGAAAACGGTTCCGGAAAAGTGGCGGGCATGTTGCGATCGGATGCTGGCCAAACTTCCGCGAGTTGCCCGCAAACGATGCCCGACCCCAAATTGGGCAGCACGCTGCTTTATGGCGATTGTCACGCCATCGTGTCGAGCGGCGAGCAAAATGTCACGTCGTGGTCCTTTTCCTGGCAGGCGCCAGACGCGGGGGCCGGATCCGTGACTTTGTATTACGGCGCCGTGGATGGAAATTGCGATATGATGTCGATGGGCGACGACGTGAAAATGGGCAATATGAAAATTGGCGAAGCAATGGCTGCGCTCAGTCCCGAACAAAAATCCCTTGCCCCGCGTTTTGCCTGGATAGCTGTCTTGCCTTTGGGCTTGGGGGCGGCAATGCAGCGACGACGACACGCCCGCCGAACCAAATGAAATAATGTTGGTGGGTCACTTGCGCACAGCGTCATGAGTGACTATAAAGCGGCGCCATGACGACGCGACCTGTTCTTGCCGCTGACAAAGTTTCTCCTGAAGTCCATTCCATCATTTCGAACTTTCATCGCGGCATCGTTGATGAAGTTGCTGCGGCCGTGACGCGAGAGCGCGTCGTGGTCGTGGGCATGGCGCAAAATCCCGTGGTCAAAAACGCGCGGAAATTGCTCGATCAAGAAGGCATTTCCTACAAATACCTCGAATATGGAAGCTATTTTGCCAAATGGAAGGAGCGCCTGGCCATCAAGCTTTGGGCAGGATTTCCCACGTTCCCCATGGTTTTCATCGACGGCGTTCTTGTAGGTGGCCATAGCGAGCTCAAGAAGTTGCAGGCCGACGGCAAGCTGAAGAAATAGTTTGGCGCGGCATGCGACTCATCGATCTCAGTCATACCATCGAACACGGCATGATCACCTATCGCGGTTTGCCTGCGCCGCTTATTTGTGATTTTCTGAGCCGTGAAGCTTCCCGGACAATGTACGCGGAAGGCACCGAGTTTCATATCGGGCGAATCGACATGGTCGCCAATACTGGGACGTACCTCGATACGCCTTTTCATCGTTATGCCGACGGCAAGGATCTCTCCGAATTGCCCCTCATGTCACTCGCGGCGCTCGACGGAGTCCTCGTACGGACGTCCGCGGCGCGCATCACGCCCGAAGTCTTTTCCGGGACAAACGTGCGCGGCAAAGCGGTCTTGCTGCAAACGGGCTGGGATCGATATTGGCGAACGGATGGCTATTTCGAGGGGCATCCGTTCGTGACTGAAGAGGCAGCGCGTTATTTGAAAGAAAATGGCGCGGTTTTGGTGGGCATCGATTCCTACAACATCGATGACGTAGCGGACAAACGCCGCCCCGCCCATAGCATCTTGCTTGGCGCCGAGATCCCCATTGTCGAGCATATGACCGGCCTTGGGCAATTGCCGGAAGATGAATTTCGATTTTTTGCCGTCCCGCCGAAGGTCAAAGCGTTTGGTACGTTTCCCGTGCGCTGCTTTGCAATTGTATAGAGTCAGCTCTCGGCTTTGAATCCGAAGGCTTTGTCGTGCACATACACGAGCTTGCAAGGCTCGATGTATTTCGCATCGTGAATGCGATTCGCTGCGACGTATCCGGCGTCACCCTTGCTCAAAATGATCGGTTCGCCGTCCCGAACGAGTCCCTTTTCTCCTTTGACGTAAAATTGCACGACCATTTTGCCCTCGACAACCACCGTCATGTCGTCTCCAGGATGCGAATGCGGAGGTTCCTCCGTGCCGGCTTCCCAACGTTCGAGCATCACTTCGACGCCGTCGGCATTTCCAGGCACGGTGGTTCGTAAAGTAAAACCCTCGGGGGTCCCGGGAGCGCGGGCAAAATTTTTCCAAATGGCGCTTTCGGCAGAAGTCATCATCGGCCTCGTTACAGTTGATCGTGATACTTGATTGAAGCGCCGGCAGGAAAGTATGGTTTTGAGCGGTTGTCAAGAGAGAAATTTGCAAGGTAAGCAGGTTACTCGTCGCGCATTTTCTCTCGATGATGCACATTCGAGCGGGAGGCGCAGTTTTTAGAATGCGCCGGAAAAATTGATTCCGGCCGGACCGACTTTGATGGAGGGCCGATATTGGGCTTGCCGGTCAGGCAATGTGGGCTTTGTCGAAAGAAATATCACCCCCGGGATAAACATTCCGAGGCCGCCGACGGTCATACCAATACCGGTCAAAACGACAAGTCCGGTCAGAGGGTCTGATCCGCGACCGGCGAGCGCAAACGCCATTGTGCCCGTCACGAGCAGCGGAGAGCTGAATCCAACGAGCAATCCTCCGCTAATCCGGCGGCGCACGGTAAGCCGCTCGAGTTCCGCATCGGCGGCCGACGTTGGCACATGGGCGAGCGGCATTCGCATGAGCGTACGCGAATACGTGGGGGTTATGGGCGCGTGCGAATCCGTGGGCACACCGTCCGCCAGAGTTTGGCTTGGTGAAACGATTGGAATCGGCGCGGCCAATGGCTCCGGGTCTTGGGAAGCAATGCGTTCGTTCGCCGACGCTACGTCGACGTGGGACGTCGTCGTGGAACAGGCCATCGTCGTGGCCGCCAGGAAAGCGAAGGCGAATGGTTTGAGGTTTGTCATGGTTGATGAAATCTCTCAGGACCACGAGTAGCATGAAGTCAGGCCCGAAAGCAAGTTGTTTGGCAGGAGAAACGATACCGGCAGCCGCCGCTTCATTTGCAGCAGAGTCGAACCAAAGCCAGAGTAACGTTACGTGATCATTGCTATTTCCGAAACGCAATGCTTATGTGGCGTCGAAAAGTTGCTCTTCCATTCACAAGGATGATGGTCAGCAAACAGAAATCTGCTAGGTTCATATTTCGACTCGCTTTGTACTCAGATGGGAGATTACGATGTCAACGAGATCTAGGTTTGTTCTGCTTGCTCCGTTCCTGACGCTAATTGGTTGTGGTTCGGGCTCCGAGACCGGAGTTACAGAGCAAATCACTTGGCACGAACATGTTGCGCCGTTAGTGGCGAGCCACTGTTCTTCGTGCCATGAAGCTGGAGGTTCGGGGCCGTTTGCGCTCGATAATTACGAGTCTGCCAAGGGTTTGGCGGGGGCGATGATTGCTGCCGTCGAGGCGGGCACGATGCCTCCGTGGTCTGCGCATGATACCGAGAATTGTCATCCACTTCGGCCGTGGAAAGACGATTTACGCCTTTCTGCCGAGGAAATCGCCAATTTGCGCACCTGGGTCGACACGGGCACGCTCGAAGGCGATCCCGCCAAAGCGGCTCCATTGCCCGAACGTCCCGAGTTGCAATTGAAATCGCCGACCAAGTCCTTGCCATTTGCAGCTGGATACACCGTCGATGGGGCGTCAGACGATTTCCAATGCTTCGTGCTCGATCCTGGAAATACGCAGCGTGTTTGGCTGACGGCGGCGCAAGTTCGTCCGGGCAATACCAAAGTCGACCATCACGCACTCGTTTACCTCGATTCTTTGGGAAGTACCGCGGCGCTTGCCGATCAAGACGGTCGATTTCCGTGTTTTGGTTTGCCCGATGCCAAGGGCTTTTTGTTTTCGGCATGGGCTCCAGGAGCTGTGCCGACACGGATGCCCGAAACGAGCGGCATGCCGATGGACCCGGGCGCAAAAATTCTCGTCCAAATGCATTACCACCCGACGGGTCAAGGGCCCGAATTCGATCAATCAACGATCGATTTGGAATGGACGACCACCCCGCCTGTTTGGGAGGCCGCTTTGGCGCTCGTCGGTAATAACTCGAAATTGCGCTCGGACGGCACTGGCCTTCAGCCCGGACCCAATGATACGAACGGCATCGCCGAATTCCGTATTCCGGCCAATGCGACGGGCCATACGGAGACGATGTTTTATCGGCAAGAGATTCCGCTGGCATTACCCATTTTTGGGGTGGGCACGCATATGCACTACGTGGGAACGGACATGCAGATCCAATTCACGAGCCACGCCGAAGAAACAAACGAATGCTTGGTGCAAACGCCGAATTGGAATTTCAATTGGCAACGCTTGTATGCGTTCGACACACCCATTGCCGACTATCCCGTCATTCGCCCAGGCGATGAATTGACGATGCGTTGCACGTACGACAACTCGCTCAAAAATCGTTTCGTGGGCCAGGCGCTCGAGCAACAAGGGCTGAAACAACCTATCGACGTCGTGCTCGGTGAACAAACCCTGAACGAAATGTGTCTCGGCGTCTTCGGCATTCTCGCACCACCCGGGGCGCTAGACCAAATCTTCTGAGATCTGGGCGCCTCTCATCGAGCACCCCATTGACGTCCCTCCCAAAATCTGCGATATCGCCCTCGTCGCAGAAAATGTTTGCGCTCCGATTCCACCTCCTCTGTCTCGTCGTCGCCGCCCCCTGCGCGTGTTCACGGGTCGATTCAGGGGAGGGACAAACCCAGGAAATCAGCGTATTCGTCGCGTCAGACGAGCTACCTCTTCCCGGCCCCAATCGCGCCCGGCTCGAAAACGCCGTCAAAGAAAATGCGAGCTGTATGGTCTGTCATGACGAACAGGCCCACGAATGGCGCGGATCGCTGCACCAACGCGCCAACGTCGATCCTGCGTATCGCCAAGCTTTCGCGATCGAGCCCCTTCCATTTTGCCGCGGATGCCACGCTCCCGAAGCGGATCCGCGCGATGAGCCACCCGCTAGCGTGAGCGAACTCGGCGTCGGATGCGTCACGTGTCATGTAACGCGTGAGGGTGTCGTCTGGGCCGCTCCTGCGACAAACCCAAGCTCGGCTCCTCATGCAGTTCATCGATCCGAAGCGTTTGCAATGACCGGCGGATGCACCAATTGTCACGAATTCGGATTTCCTGGGACAAACGCCGGACCTCATGACGGCGACGCAATGTTCATGCAAACGACTGGGCGCGAACATGCGCGTTCGGCAGCTGCAAAAACACCGTGCGCCGATTGCCACATGCCCGTCGTTCTTGGGCGCCGATCCCATCATTTTCGCGAAGTTCGTGATTCCGAGTGGCTCCGGAAAAACCTCGAAGTCACGGTGCGAAAAGGTGCCGCGGATTCGGTCGAAGTGGTTCTCCGTCAAACGCGACCCGGACACGCATTTCCCACGGGAGACCTTTTTCGGCGGCTCGAAGTCGGGGCCGAATTGAGGGATACTCGGGGGAATGTCCTGCGTCGTGACGTGCAGCATTTGTCGCGGCAATTCATCGAGCGCCCGCACATGAGCGGGCGAGACTTGCAAGGCGATGAGCGCTTGTTCGATGCGCCGCGGACGATTGATCTCGATATTGCGCCCGAGAGCAAAGTCGCGGAGCCGCTGCGCGTATTTCATTGGGTCAAACTGCAACGCGTAGCGACGGTGGGGTCGGGATTTTCGGCCCTCGAAGCAGTGGTCGAATCTGAAGTCGAATTGCATTCAGGAGTATTTTCATGGTCGCCTTGAATTCACCTAGGGTCGGGAGAGCCAAACCAAATATGAGATCCATCGTGTTCGCGTGTTCTTTGTCAATCTTGGCGTCTGCGGGATGCAAGAAAGACCCCGTGCCCACACTCGAGCCACAAAAGGAGCCGCTCGTGACCGCGTCGGCCATTCCGAGTGCCACGGCTTCATCCAAGTCCGCGATTCCATTGCCCGATCCCAATACTCCGAAAGAAATTCCCACGCTAGTTGCCGAGAACTTCCCATTTCAAGGAGGCAATCCGGATGGCATTTATTTGCTGGACGATGGCACCTTGGCCGTAAAAGAAAAACTCCGGGTCGGACGGGTCGTCGAGGACAAAATCGAATGGCTCAAAGAAGAAGTTCCCGATACGAATCAATGGCTTGGCGGATCGACCATTTATTGGGTCGGAGGTCGCTGGCCCGATGCGGTCGATGTCATGTACAAATCGAACAACGGCCGCGCATCGCAGCCGAAGTTTTATCCTTTGACTGGCAAAGGCAACAGCATCGTGTATGGCGAAGGTGGCGGAATGGGGGACATTTTGGGGGTCGCGCGTCTGGGCGAATCGACGCTCATCGGCGGAATGGAGATGTCCGGCGCGAAATTTGCCACTGTGCGCGGACCAGGCGTGATTCGGGCGCGAAAAGGGTTTGGCGAAGGCGGATGCAAAAAAGAAGAGAT
>DAOMZH010000126.1:0-14163 GCA_035437985.1 Polyangium sp. (in: bacteria)
GGACCACTGAGCATTCATTTGCTTTTCGTATTCGTGAGCATCCCGCTCATGACGAAGCGGGCGTTCGCCAGGCGCCCGGAATACGCGGAGCGAATAACTCGAGTTCCGGCGCTCGTTCCACGTCCCTGGCGGAGGGTCATTCGCCCGGATCAGAGCTGAATACGTCGTCATCGAGGACGACTTTGCCGCCGACGATTTTGCCAGTGCGCGTGAAAAGACTGGTTTTCCCGTCCGCATCCGTATCGCCTTCCGCCGAAACCTCGAATCCATTCGGGCCAGGATTGGGTCCGCCGCGCTTCGGTCCCTTGTAATTGCCGCCTTGGCGATATTCGTATTGATAACGAACTTCCTCGCTCGAGAAATATCCGAGGCATTTCCAGCCGGAATCGTCGTCGCCGGTGTCCCAATCGCCTCCAGACGCCATGGTGGTCTTGTAGACCGTGCCTTTGGGAATCAGGGTGGGTACAGGCGTCGACGATTTGCACAATTTGAGGCGCTGCCCTTTGCCATCGGCATTTTCGCGCTGATATGCGCGGCGTGCGTACTCCGAGATGAAACGGACGTTCATGCGCGCTTCGGCCGATTTTGTGTCGGCGGTGTATGCTTTGAAGGCATTCAAGGCGAGATTTGCGCCAGTACCAATCAATTCCATGGCTCCTCCACCGCCGAGGGCCAATTCGACGCCACGGTCGGTGGGGCCCAAAAGTAGCGACAAAAAGGCCGGCCCGGTGCCTGTTGCAGGCGCAGCTGGTTTGTCGCTCTTGTTGCTGGCAATGAGAGCTTTCAAAGTGACGCCATCGAGGAAAAAGAGCATGTGCAGGGCTGATTTTTCCTTCGCCCGAGCTTCGCTGAAAACGGCGTTCGTGGCGAGTGTGTCCTTGCCAAACTTGGCGAGCGCCTCTTTGACGAGGGCCTTGTTGCCAACGGCAAGAATAACGATACCTTTACGGGATTCGACGCGGATGAATTCCTTTTTCTTGGCTTTGGGATTTTCGACCGATTCGACAGCATTACCCTGCACGGATGCTTCTCCGGTTGCTTTTTTCTTGATCGCGGTCGTGAACGCATTCCAAAGTTTCTCGTGTGCGTTCTGGTCTTTGGTCGAAATGGCGAGCAAGGCCACGGCATTTTTCAGGCTTTCGCCTTTGTCGAAGTCGAATTTGTCTTTGGAGTTGCGGTAATAACCAATCGCGAGATCGTCGCCGAGCGCCGCATCGATATCACCGAGTTCGACACCAATCTTCGCCGTGCCGCGCTTGATGTCCTCCAGTTTGTGATCATTGGTCGCTTTGTCGAGTAAGGTTATGACGCTGGCCAGATCTTTGCCCGGAGCGCGCTTCAACGAAATACCGAGAGCACCAACCGTCCCTTTGGGCATTTGTCCCAGCGAGGTTTGCGACGCGGGCGCCACGACCGAACCCACGGGCGGATACGAGGGCCCATAAAGATTGAGGCGCAAATCCAAACCGAGTGTTTGTCCTGTCGTCGTCAAAGCGGCAAACAGATCCGAGCCCGGTTCGGCCGAATCGCCAATGATGGGATGCATATCGACGGATGCGAACACATCCCGCGCACGTTCCGCGACGAACCGGGGCGAATTGGCGTACGAAGGAAGGGTCCCCGTGGCCACGGACAAACTTCGCGCAAGAGCTTCCGGAGTAGCGCAGCCGAGCAGAACGCCGGAATCAGCCAGCCAAACGCCATGCAAAACGACTTTTTCCTTGTTATGGTCGTCGGTCGCCGTGAATCGAGGGCCATTACGCTCGAAATTCTTGCTCGATAACGTCAATTCGACAGGTTTTCCATCACGAAACTTGGCGACTACGCAGGCCGCATCTTCGGTCGCTTGGGCGCCGCTGGTTTTCTTGTCCGGATCCGAAAAAATCACCGCGCCTTCGAAGCTATCGACGAGGCTCTTGGCAACCGCCGCCTCGAATCGCGATTCCTTTTTGATCTTCTCGAACAACTCAGTCGTAATCGCTTCGCGTGTTTCAGGGTCGAGAGCCGCGACGACTTTATCGAGACGCGGGATATTGACGACGACCGGCGTATCTTTGCCGACGAATTGAAACAGCGAGGTGACTTTCGTCGGCAAAGCGTTTTCGGCCTTTTCCATGGGCGCCGCCACTTCCGCGCTCTTGGCAGTTCCCGGCGCAACTGTGTCTGCCTTGTCGCCAGTCGATTTCTGCTCGGTGGCGTGTTGTGGGGGCGGTGTTGTCGTACCTCCGCCGCATGCAGCGAGACCCATGAAACCCAAAGAAATGATCGAATTGCGGACAGTCCGCTTCAACATGGCCGATTCCTCCAGAAGATGCCGCGCACTAAAGCACGAAACTCGTACACATAAAATAGTCATCGGGCTCCAGGGCGATTGCGCGCGGCCCGTTGCCTATCGGCTCGAGCCCGAAATCTTCGGTCGACAGCACTCGACAGCAGCAGCGGTGAGAAACGAGAGGCTGATAAAAATGGTCGTCGACGCGTCAGAATTTTGCTCCGACGCATCAATTCTCGTCACACGGGTGCGGAAGGAATCGTGCCAAGTGTCGACCGGAGGGTTACGGTGAGAGCGTAAGTGGCGGAATTGACGAAATCTTGCCAGCAATGTGCGTGAATGATGGGCACAGCACTGAGAAGCCCGTTTCGCAGTCCGGTGATGTGTCAACGATGTGTCGATGCATGAACATAACTATATGAAATTATATAATATTTTTGATCTGCCACAAGTAGCACGATCCTGGTAACGTGTCGAACTTTGTGTCGACATACGCAGGGGACGTAATCGTGGTGCTGAAATGCAATGTTGTTGCAATATCCCAAATTATTCGAAAATTTTAATCAGGTCAGATTTTTGACGGCCAAATTTTAGTAAGCTGGACTTGAATTCACGGTTTGTCATGGGACCCGGCGCGAGCTCTACCCCCGACCGGGGACGTGGCGACAAATTTAGTGATAAATATTCGATAGTTGCGAGAATATTTGGTTTGGAGAAGCAATAAAGCGACGTTGCTGGTGGGGCAGTTTTGGTCGGCACGAGGTTCGCAATAGGGGTGATCGATACGGCGTACGGAACCGAAAGGATGACCGACATGACGAAGAACCATTCGAAATACGCGGAACAGCCGTTGCGATGCGCGGTAGAAACGTTGTCTGGAACGAGGGGAGGGTTTTTCACAGCGATTGGTGGGGTGAGCCGAAAATCGAAATGGGGATGGGCGGCTGCATTGTGTTCGGTTGCGCTGCTTGGAGGATGTGGAGATGCGGATGAAGGAATGGAGGACGATGGAATCGTCGAAATGGAAAGGACGGCGGAAGCCGAGCAGAGATTGGTGCAGGTGACGGGGAGTTATGGGCAGAGTGTTCGGGGGACGGTCGATGGTTTTCCATTTTTGATGCTGCGCGGGACGCACACGGAGCGAGGAAAGGCGCATGGCGTTTTGGCGGCGGCGCAAGTCATCAATAGCGTCAATTCGATGGCTGCCTATTTGAATGGCTCTGGTGTCCTCACTTGGAACGACGCGATTTCGGGGCTTGGTTATTTCAATATTCCTTCGCGCTACATTTCGGAATTGACGGGCATGTTGGCTGGTATCCAGGAAGCATTGCCGAATCCAAGCAATCGCGTACTGACGGCGCTGGGTCGGGAAATCACGCTCGACGATCTGAAGGTATTGCAAATTGGCGACATGCTGGAGCTGGCCCAATGTAGTCAATTTTCGGCGTGGGGGAATTTGACGTCGGACGGGAATACGGTCATTGGTCGAAATTGGGATTATGCGCCGCTGTTTTCGATGGCGGATGCGTCGATCATCGCGAATGATCCGACGGAGTCTGGTTTGTTGTCGACGATGGATGCCATGTGGTTTGGCATGGTCGGTACGGGGATGGCCACGATTCGCGAAGATGGGCTCTATGTTTCGGCGAACGATGCGAGTATCGACGAAAATGGTATCCCTTTTGCGAATCCACAACCCTCGATGCTCGCGGCTCGTGATTTGGCGGAAACGGTGCCCATGGCGACAGCGCCGGCGACATTTGCTTCGAGTTTGGCCAATCGGGTGCCTTTGGCGCTGATTTTCCACATCTCGTTTCCGGTGCCGCATCCGCAATCGCTTTTGCCGACAGTAATCGAATATGATTCGCGGGTCAGTGGTGGTTATGGAACCAAGTCGCGTACGGCGGTGGCGCCTTTGTCGAACGCAATCGTGCTGACAAACCATTTCTTGCTTTCGGCTGGGGCACCTGCGCCGTCGGACAGCGTGAGTCGGTACAATACGTTGTACAGCGGCATTCAGACCCATGCAAATGCGGGGACGAAAATTGGTTTTACCCAAGCTCGGGACCTCATGGCGTCCGTGGCCCGATCGAACACGTTGTATTCGGCGGTGGCTTGGCCTGGCCAACGTAAATTGATGGTGGCGACGGCGCCGTCATCGGGTGTACCGGCGACGAGTGGCACGTACGTGACTGCGAATTGGACCGAGATCTTTTCGGCGGTACCACCGTCCGGAACTTCGATTACGCAGCAACCCACCGACAGAACGGTTACGGTTGGCCAAACCGCGACGTTCACGGTCACGGCAAGCGGATCGAATTTGACGTATCAATGGCAGAAAAATGGAGTCAACATTTCCGGCGCCACATCGGCCTCGTACACGACGCCCGCGACGCTCTACAATGAAAACGGGACGGCGTTTCGTTGTGTGGTGGGGTCTTCGAGTGGTTCGGTGACCAGCAATTCCGCGACGCTCGTGGTCAATAGCACCGCGACTTCGCCAACAGGAATACGCGGTCAATATTATGCGACGACAAACTTTACCAATCTGTATGCAACGTACACCGATCCCTACGTCAATTTCACGTGGGGCCCCGAAGGCGACAATTTCTCGATTCGGTGGACCGGACAAGCACAACCTGCTTATTCGGAGGCATATACGTTCCGGACGACGTCAGATGGAGCGGTGCGAGTTTGGCTGAATAACCAATTGATCATCGATCATTGGACGTTGCACAATTCGACGGCCTCATTGAGTAGTGCTCCCATCACGCTCGTTGCCGGACGGCGATACAATGTGCAGGTCGACTATTACGATACCGTGAATACGTCGGTCATTCAGCTTTATTGGCAGAGCGCGAGTCAGCCGCAACAAATCATCCCGACAAACCGTCTCTACTTGCCGTAGATGTCTCTGGATCTTGGTCCTGCGGCGCATTCGGGCTCCAAGCCTTGCAGCCTCGAGCCGCCAGCCACGTCCGAGCGCTGGTTTCGTTATCGAAAAAGTCGATCTGCATATCGACTTTCGACATTACTCGCGCCACATTCTCCACGAAACGCAATATGACTCGAAAACGGAAATCTGCGCCCACGACGGCGTTGACGACCATTGACAAGCCTTTTGCGGTTTCGACGAAGTGGCGACGGGCCTCGGGCGATCCCTGAAAATGAGCTGTCTCCAGAACGGTGAGAATGAATGCCGTGCCTGTGCACTCCGATTCCTTCAGGAGCTTGGCGATCGTTTCGACCTCCAACGAATTTGCCGGACCCCGCACACGAATCACAACCAAGTCGGGAGCTTCGAGGCTCAATTCGTGCGCACCTACCTGCATGCAATCACGATGCAACAAAAAATTCACAATGTCACGGATATTTGCGATTTGCTCGGCGAATGAATCCCGCTCGAAGGTGGATTCATACACAGGCGACAGTTCGTTGACGTGCTTCGAAAATGCGTAACGAACTAGTCGTCATTATTTTCGTCCCGGGCATGACGACTTGCGGGGATGAAGGCGCGTGCGTCAATGTTGTATCGTTCCATCCAGCGTTTTAATTGAGTCCGGTGTGCGCCGAGTTCTCGAGCGGAAGCGCTGATATTTCCGCCGCATTGTTTGAGTGTACGGATAATGCGAGAACGGGAGGGAGCATTCATGGGGGCAGCTCGTAGGGATTCGTGAATACGAGGTGCGGAGCGAGCATTGGCGCGTTGGGGTTCGGGCTCGGAAGGTTCGGCGAAACTCGAACCGGCCAAAGGATGCAAGTGGCGTGGTTCGACGCAGGGATTGTTCATGGAGAACGCAGTTTGTCCTGCCGTACGTATTTCCACCAAGAATTCGCGCACGTTGCCAGGCCAGGGGCGAAGCAAACATGTTTCGACGAGCGCTGGATGCGGGGACAATAGGTGGGCTGGGGCGATCTTCAGTATTTCTGCCACAATGAGCCAAGGAATTTCTTCGGGACGCTCGCGCAGGGGCGGCACGGTCACGCGGGGGATGCCGATGCGGTAATAAAGATCGGCGCGTAATTTTCCGGCCGCGACATGAGCGCGCAAATCACGGTTTGTCGCCGAGCAAAACCGTACATGGACATTTTGTGGTCGCGATGCACCGAGTTTGACCACTTCACCCGTTTCGAGGACGCGCAAGAGTTTTGCTTGAACTGCGAGGCTGAGTTCGGCGACTTCGTCGAGGAAAAGTGTGCCGCCATGAGCGGTTTGAATGTACCCTTCGGCGTCGGTATCGGCGCCAGAATAGGCTCCGCGGATGGCTCCAAAAAGCAACCGCTCGGCGATACTTTCCGCAATCGTCGCGCAATTGACCGCGACAAACGGCCGCGTCACACCTGCACCAGCGGCGTGAAATGCTCGGGCGACGGCTTCTTTGCCCGCGCCGCTTTCGCCCGTGATGTGCACCGATGCTCCATGACGCGCGGCTTGCAGGACGGCGCGCAATACGTCTTGGAGGGCTGGGCCTTCGATACGATCGGCCGATACACGGACACCGCAACGCTCGAATGGAAGGACGTCGGGAACGGCAAGAAACAAAGTATCTCCGGCCCGTACGAGGCGGGTGACGGAGTAGGGTTTGTCCGGACGAATACGTTCTCCGTCAATCGATGTTCCATTGCGGCTATGCAAATCGGTGGCGTAAAAACGTCGGCCATCGAAGCGAATCAAAACATGTCGGCGCGACAAACTCGGGTCGGGAAATGCGGCAAATGCCGGATGTTCGCGACCAAGATGCACGCATCCATCGCGCAGCCGGATCGTTACCGCAGCGGGTTTGCCGCAGCTGAATATGAGGAGTAATCCGGGGATCGGGCCGGAGCCCTCGGGGGGCGTCGTCTCGACGTGCGGGCGCGGTGCGATCGTATCGCCGGGCATTGGCGGTCGAAATATACCTCGAAATCGCGGGAACTTTGTACGTCGGCCTGATTACGCGAACATGCCACCAGACGCTTCGATGCGTTGCGCATTCATCCACGTGGCATCGTCGGACAAGATTGCCGCGATGAGATTGCCAATATCGTCGGGTTTGCCAACGCGTCCAAGGGCTGTTTGTGAGGCGATAAAGGCATTCAGCTGGGGATTGTCTCGTACAGCCCCTCCACCGAAATCCGTTTCGATAGCGCCAGGAGCGAGAGCATTGACGCTGATGCCGCGCGCGCCGAGTTCTTTGGCCTGGTACTTCGTGAGGGTCTCCATGGCGCCTTTCATTGTGGCGTAAGCCGAATATCCAGGCATGGTGAATCGCGTCAAACCCGTCGTGATATTGAGAATTTTTCCGCCCTGAGCAATCGAGGGAAGCAGAGCTTGCGTCAGGAAAAACGGTCCCTTGAGATGCACCCGCATCAATTCGTCGAATTGAGCTTCCGTCGTCTCGGCAAATGGCGCATGACCGCCAACTCCAGCATTGTTCACGAGATAATCGAAATTTTCACGGCCCCACGTATCTTTCAGAGCCTGCTTGACTTGCTGAGCGAACGCCGCAAACGACGAACTGTCGCCAACATCGAGGTGCAGAGCCACGGCTTTGCCCGAACGTTTTTCGATCTCGGCAACGACCTGTTCAGCTTCGCCTTTTTGTGAGCGGTACGTGAAGATCACGTCAACGCCGCGGGACGCCAAGGCCAGCGCTCCACTTCGACCAAGACCTCGGCTTCCACCTGTGATCAATGCGATTTTCTTGTGCACGCCCAACTCCTCATGGTGATCGTCGACTGTTTCGACCGCGGAAGGTTAACGTTCGGCGATGAAGCGCGGAAGGAAGTTCAAAGCTGGAATCGTGCGCTCACGGCAACGGGCAAATTTGCCGCTCGACCACCAACGCATTCGTAGCGTTCGGTCATCCGACCTTGAATTGATGGCTACATGGATTGGGAGAATTATCGTTTGAGTCCCAAAGGTTGGACGTCAAACGGTCGCGAATGCTTCGTTCGGAATGTCGAGCGCCGAGCGATCTTCGCGTCCGAGCACGTCGGCATGCGATTTCACTTCGGGCAGAACGTGCTTGGCAAAATACGTAGCTGCGTGGTGTTTGCCCTGATAGAACGCGCGATCCGGGCCTGAACCCTCTTTCGGCAATTCGGCTTCTTTCTTCGCCGCAATGACCGCTCCTTCGAGCAAGAGCCACCCTACGCAGAGCTGACTCATCATCTCCAGGAAGCGATTGGCAGCGAGCGGCACCATCGGCATGCGCCCGGATTGGAACCACATCAATAGGCGCATTGCCGTGCCGGAAACAGCTTCATGCGCCGCAGCCAATTCGGCGACAGCGCTACCGAGCGTCGGGTGGTTTTTGTTTTGCTCGACGAACTTGGCCACATCGGCCAGGAATTCTTGCAAGTTTTGTCCGCCGCGTTGCGGCAGCTTGCGACCCACGAGATCCATCGCTTGGATGTGATTGGTGCCTTCGTAAACCGAAAAGATTTTCGCGTCGCGACAATATTGCTCGACCGGGTAGTCCTTGGTGTACCCCGCACCGCCGTAGGTTTGGATTGCCAACTCGCATACGCGGAAGGCTTGATCCGAAGCATAAGCTTTGACGAGCGGCACGAGCAAATCGACCTGGCCTTGATGGTATTGGGCCATCTGATCGTCTTTGCCCTTCATGACCTGCGCCATGTCCGAGTGCATCGCAAGCTTCATGGCAAGTGCGCGGATCCCTTCGACCTTCGCCTTCATTTCGAGCAGCATGCGGCGCACGTCGGCATGTTCGATGATGGCTACGCGCGGCGCTGTCGGGTCTTTCCAGTGATTGATCGATGGGCCTTGCAAGCGCTCACGTGCGTAATCGAGCGCGTTCAGATACGCGGCCGAGGCGACGGCGACGCCTTGCACACCAACGAGAATCCGCGCGCCGTTCATCAAACGAAACATCTGCGCCATGCCCGCATGCTCGACGTCGCCCACCAGTTCACCAATACAATCATCGTTTTCCTGGCCGAAATTGAGCACGCACGTAGCCGAACCATTGATCCCCATCTTGTGCTCGATCGCGCTGCAGACCACGTCGTTGGGTTTGTCGAGAGAACCATCTTCGTTGACGCGGATCTTCGGGACGATGAAGAGCGACAAGCCTTTCGTCCCCGGCGGTCCGTTGTCGATACGCGCGAGCACGAGGTGAATGATGTTGTCGCTGAGGTCGTGTTCGCCGCCGGAAATGAAGATTTTCGTGCCGCGAATCTTGTACCGATTGCCTTCGATCTTGCGAGCACTCGTGCGCGCCGAACCTACGTCCGAGCCCGCTTGAGGCTCGGTTAGACACATCGTTCCGCCCCACATGCCCGAATAAAGGGGGTTCAGGTAGAGCGCCTTTTGACGCGCAGTGCCGAAAACATGGATGACTTCCGCGACGCCCCGCGCGAGACCGGCGTACATTAAAAGCGCCGGGTTTGCCCCCGACATGAGCTCCTCGACCAAGATCATGAGCGCTTGGGGAGCTCCTTGCCCGCCGTAATCGGGATCGACGCCGACGCCTTTCAAACCAGCTTCGTACATCTGCACGTGCGCTTCTTTGAAACCAGGCGGGGTCGTGACTTTTCCGTTCTCGAGTTTGCATCCGTTGCGATCACCAACGGCGTTGAGGGGGCCGAGAACGTCGCAGGCGAATTTGTAGGTTTGATCGAGGACCATCGAGGCTTCATTGACGCCCCAGGCCTCGAACGGCGGTTTTTCCAAGAGTTCCCCGAGTTGGAACTGATCGAAAAGGAGAAACTTCATCTCCCGCAGGTCGGCTCGGTAGCGATTCTGATGTGCTTGCGTGTTCGACACGGGGCCTCCTCAGCGCCACCCTTGGGTGATCGAGGCTGATCGTCCTACCTCGACACGGCGCGTAACGAAGTCGTCAGGGCATTTGTCGCGTAGCACGATCGCGCGTCATTCGCACACGAAAGATTTTCGTAGCAACTGTTTGGGGCCCGCGTGAAACGGTTGGGCAGGGGATGGTTTGGGTCGACGCATTGCCCTCGCCGACCGACGAGCATGCGTCGACGGGGTGCATTACGAAGTTTTCTGATTGGTGAATTTTGGGGTGACCTTCGGCAACTGAAGAAGGCCGGTTCAAAAAAACCGCTACCGAAATCCATCATTGGCTCGTCTTGAAGTCGTGTCCGATCCCGGGGGTCCGGTGTGGGTCGCCACGATGATGACGAGGCCGTTCACCCCAAATCGAATCGGAGCTAGCCCTCGATGAAGCGTCACTTTTTGTCCGTACCCCTCGCCCTGGCGTTGTTGGGCGTTTCGAGTGTTCATGCCGCATCGCAAAAACTGGACATCAACAAGGCGATGAGCGCAGCGTCAACCGCTAACGCGACTCGACAGATCCGAACCTCCGTGGGCGCCGTTGCGTCCGTCGACGAAAAACGAGGAGTACCAACGTTTTTATGGGTAGCGCCGCCCAATGCAGCCCGTTTTTCTTCGCGCATAATGACAAACTCGCCCGAACAAATTGCGCGGGCATTTGTCGAACAGAACATGGCGCTTTATCGATTGTCTGCAGCAGCGCTCGAAGCCACCTACGTGCGTCACGTCCACGATCCGGGTCGCGGCGGAATCGTCGTCAAATTGGGTCAAAAAATCGGCGGAATCGAGATTCTGAACCATTCGATGAAGGTGCTCGTCGATCGTCAAGGCGATGTGCTTGCGGTCGCGGGAAATTTGCATTCGGACGTGAGTTCGATCGTGAATGCTCGGTTTGTCGTGCCGCACGAGCACGCGGTAGCGAAGGCATTCGAGGAACGTACGGGCATTGAAATTGGAACGTCGAGCTTGCGGGATACGGGGCGTGAAGAGAAGGGGTATCGATATTACGATCTCGTACAAACGGCCGAAACGAAACGTCGTGGGATTGTCTTTGCAAACGCGGCGCGGGTGAAGAAGGTTCATTATGCGTGGGGCGAGCGTTTGGTGTCGGCGTATTACGTCGAGCTCGACATGGGCCATGAAGGGTCGTCGGACGCTGATTTATGGGCATATGTGGTATCCGCGGAAAATGGCGAACTTTTGCAGCGCGATAGTTTGACGCAGGCGGCGACGTACAACTATCGGCTTTGGGCGGAAACGACGGGCATGAAGACGCCGCACGATGGTCCGCTGGAGGATTGGACGCCGCATCCGGCGGGCGTTCCGAATGGGCAGAAGCCGCCGTATGTCGATTCGTCAATGGTTTCGATGGATGGATTCAATACGAATCCGGGGGGCACGTTCGATCCTTGGCTTCCGGCGGCAGCGACGGCGACGAGCGGCAACAATGTCAATGCATATGCGGACATCAATGGATCGAATGGATTTCAAATTGGCGACCCGCAGCCTGGACCCTCATCGGGCAATTCCTTCGACTATACGTACGACACGTCTCTCGCCCCGGGGGCGAATCTGACGCAGCAATATGCCTCGGTGACGTCGTTGTTTTACATGAACAACTGGCTACACGACTATTTTTATGACTCGGGCTTCGATGAAGCAGCCGGTAATGCGCAAGTGGATAACTTTGGTCGTGGAGGCACGGGCAATGATCCGATCCTGGCCGAGGCTCAGGATTATTTGGCAGCCGACAATGCAAATATGGCGACGCCTGCGGATGGCCAGTCTCCACGGATGCAGATGTTCGTATTTTCGGGAGCGTATGATACGGCAGTCATTGCGTTACCACTCAATCAGTTTTGGCGGCCTGGAACCGCCCAGTTTGGAGCGCCAACCTTCAATGTGACCGCAACGGCGGTCGTTGCGGAAGATGGAGCCGGGCCGGACGTCAACGATATTTGTCAAGCCGTGACGAATGATATCTCGGGTAAGATTGCCGTCGTCAATCGAGGTTCGTGCTCGTTCGAGTTCAAGGCCCTGCTGGTAGAGCAAGCTGGTGGTGTGGGGATCCTCATCGTGAACAATCAGGCCGGCGCAGCTCCGGCAATGGCTGATGATCCAGTGGTCGTGGCAAACATTCCGGCATTGAGCTTGTCACAAGCGGATGGGGCGGCATTAAAGGCGGCAATGCAGAGCCAAATCCAGACAGTGACGATGGTGCGGGGCTCGCAGAAGGTCGATAGGGATGGAACGATCGACAATCATATCGTGGCCCATGAATGGGGGCATTATCTGCATCATCGTTACATTCCGCAGACGGCGTGCTCGACCTTCAATTGTGGGACATTGTCCAGTCCATGGTTTTGTGGGCAATGTCCGAGCGAAAGTGAAGGGTGGGGCGATTTCATTGCGATGCATATGACTCTACGGGCGCAAGATGACATTTCGGCGGGAACGTTCGCCTTGGCCATGTATGCGTCGGATGCGTATGGCGATTCGGCCTATTATGGGATTCGGCGGTATCCATATTCGCGCGATTTCAACAAGAACGGTTTGACGTTCAAGCACATTACGCAAGGCGAGGCGCTTCCTCCGGGTAATTCGTTTGCCCGCGATAACAACGAAGTGCACAATGCCGGCGAAGTATGGGCGTCGATGATGTTTCAAGCGTATACCGAGCTGCTCCTCAATGGCGGGCATACTTTCGACGACGCAAAACGGCGCATGGCTGATTACGTGGTTGGCGGTTTGGCACTTGCCCCGGACGATCCGACATTCACGCAGCAACGCGATTCGATTTTGGCAGTTGCGCGCGCGGTGGATATGCATGACGCGCAGCTACTCGCGGATGGTTTTGCGGCACGGGGAGCGGGAACCTGCGCGGTGTCGCCACCCATTACGTCGACGACGCAGAGCGGGGTCGTCGAGGATTTCGATAACGTTGGCGTCATGGAGATCCTGTCTCCGACGTTTTCGGAAAATACGGGATGTGATGACGATGGGGTCGTCGATACGGACGAGACCGGGACGGTGGAGGCAGTGGTCTTTAATTCGGGCCTCGGGTATCTGCTCAATACGCAGGTGACGATTTCGTCAACGACGAGTGCGGTGATGTTCCCGAGCGGCACGACAGCGACGATTGCGAGTATTGCGCCGGGCGCTACGGGTATTGCGAGTTTTCCGGTGGCGCTGGTTGCGGGGACGACGGCGATCACGGATGCTGACTTTGCGATAAGCGCGACAAACGCTGCAGCTTGCGTGACGACGCTGAATGCTCTGCAAACGGGGCAGATGAATTACGACGATGTGCCCGATAATTCGTCGACGGAGCAATTCGAGAGCCCGCGGAGTCCGTGGGTGAAATGGGGCAATACGGGGTCGCAAACGCTGGCGGCAGCGCTTTGGAATCGAGAGCGACAGGTGGCCAATGATTATTGGTTCCACGGGGCCGATTATGGGACTGTCTCCGATACGGCCCTCGAATCGCCAAGCGTGATGGTGGGAACGGGCGATCTGACGCTTACGTTCGCGCATCGTCATGATTTCGACGGCAATGCTTCGGGGGCGACGCAATATCATGACGGTGGCGTTGTGGAAATCTCGACAGACAATGGGATGATCTGGACAGATATTGGCAGTGGATATAGCGGCACGATTCAGGCGGGTGCGGGGAATCCGCTCGAGGGCAGGGAGGTCTACGGCAAACAAAATGCCAGTTGGCCCAATACGGATACGGTAACGTTGAATCTTGGGACTGCTTATGCCGGGCAAACAATAAAGATTCGATTCCGCACTGGGAGTGACAATTCTGTGCACCAAACGGATCGGTTGGGTTGGTTCATCGATGACGTTGCCGTGACAGGAATTACGAATACGCCCTTTTGGACGATTACGACGGATGCGCCGGGTTGTTCATCGTGTACGGGGGTGACGTGTAATGACGATAATCCTTGCACGACGGATTCGTGCAATGCGGCGAATGGGCAATGCGTCTTTACGAACGCGGTGGACGGCACGACATGCGACGACGACGATGCGTGTACGCAGACAGATGCGTGTCAAGCGGGTGCGTGCGCGGGGACAAACCCGA
>DAOMZH010000126.1:14263-15621 GCA_035437985.1 Polyangium sp. (in: bacteria)
CTCGATAACGTGCAGCGCTTCGGATGCTTGCCATATCGCGGGAACGTGTAATCCGACGACGGGTGAATGTAGCAATGAGCCAGCGCCTGACGGCACGACGTGTAATGACAACAATGCGTGTACGCAGACGGATGCGTGTCAAGCGGGCGCGTGTACGGGGACAAACTCGATAACGTGCAGCGCTTCGGATGCTTGCCATATCGCGGGAACGTGTAATCCGGCCGATGGCACATGTTCCAATCCGAATGCGCCTGATGGCACGACGTGTAATGACAACAATGCGTGTACATTGATGGACGCATGTCGAGCTGGTATTTGCGCCGGAACAGCGATTCTTTGTGCCCAGCCCGATGAATGCCACGAAAATGGCGTATGCAACCCGGCGATTGGAGGGTGTCGATACCTGCTAAAACCCAATGGCACTCCGTGTTCGCTGGGCAGCTGTCAGGCCGGAAAATGCGTCAATGACGGTGGTTCAGGCGGCGCTGGTGGTTCAGGCGGCGCTGGTGGTTCAGGCGGCCCTGGAGGGGCTGGCGGCGCTGGAGGGGCTGGCGGCAATGGCGGCAATGCGGGTTCTGGAGGCGCGGGCGGCAATGCCGGCTCCGGTGGGGCAGGTGGAACAACCGGGGCCGGTGGAATGACTGGTACTGGCGGAATAGGTGGTACTAGCGGAATAGGTGGCACTGGCGGAATAGGTGGTACTGGCGGCACCGGCGAAGGTGGATTGAATGGCTCGGGCGGTTCTGGTGGAACCGGAGGCGTCATCGTTATCGATCGCTGCGATTGCAATTCAACCACGACAAACACGACACCAGGGTTTTCGACACTGCTGGTCCTCCTTGGGGCATTGAGTGCCCATCTTCGCCGCCGCCGCGTCGCTTGACGCTATTCGCGGACCGCGAATAAGCAAATCGTCATCGCTCGAAACACTATTGTCGTCGGATCACGGTAGTGATACGGGCAGGGCCTCGAACACAGCAGGAGCACCTCATGCGATTTGTTTTGTCTCAGCGCCCCTTCTTTTGGATCGCAGGCATGCTTTTGTGCCTCAATCCGGCGGCCTGTGAATCGGTGCCAGATGAAACTTCGGTGTATGGCCCAGGTCCTACGGGCCCCACGGGGCCGACGGGGGCTCAGGGAGAGCCGGGTTTACCTGGAAAACAAGGGGATATCGGCCCTGCTGGGCCAGCGGGCCCTCAGGGGCCAACAGGCGCCGAAGGTCCGCAAGGAATGCAGGGACCGATGGGCCCGCAAGGTTTGCCGGGCAATGATGGAGCAATGGGGCCGGTTGGACCACAAGGTCCCACGGGGATGGCAGGAGCTGCAGGTGCAACGGGCGCGACAGGCGCGACGGGCGC
>DAOMZH010000126.1:15721-16905 GCA_035437985.1 Polyangium sp. (in: bacteria)
CCACGGGGATGGCAGGAGCTGCAGGTGCAACGGGCGCGACAGGCGCGACGGGCGCAATGGGCGCGACAGGCGCGACAGGCACGACAGGCGCGATAGGCGCGACGGGCGCAATAGGCGCAAACGGAGCCGATGGTGCAGCAGGTCCGATGGGCCCCACAGGCCCAACAGGTCCCGGAGGTTCGACAGGACCAACGGGTCCGGCAGGTCCTCAAGGTCCGGCGGGACCCGCGGGATCAGGAGCTTTCGTCGAGGAAATCGCGTCTTTTGCCGGTTTTACCCCAATGACGTACTTGGGCGGCGTAGGCGGTCGGGTCAATGCTCATGCACTTTGCGAAGCTACCTTTACCGGTTCGCATCTTTGCCATGCATCCGAATATCAGCTCACGAATTCGTTTGTCCCGGTACCCTCGGGAGGCGCATGGATTGACGTGAGCATTCGCCCCAATGGTTCGACGACGATTCAATCCTCGCCGCTATTTGGTCGCGGCATGGCAGGCGGCGCGTGTGGCAATTGGACATTATCAGGCTCGGGCAATGTTGGCTATCTCGTCGATGTCACGGGCATCATTTCGCAAGCAGCATGCAACATCGCGCACTCCTTTGCTTGCTGCAATAGCGATACGAAAGTACAATTCGTCGGATTTACGTCGGCTAATGCCACCATGAATGGTCGCATTGCCATGCACGCCGCGTGCGACGCTCAATTCACTGGCGCGCATCTTTGCCATGCCGCCGAATACCAGCGCGCTGCATCGAGCACCCCGGTGCCCGCAAATGGCGCATGGATCGATGCGAGTACCAATTTCGACGGTGGCATTACCATCGATGGGGTCATGACGGCAGGTCGTGCAGCCGCTGGTGGGGCTTGTGGCAATTGGACGTTATCAGGCTCGGGCAATGTTGGATACCTCGTCGACGTTACAGGATCCATCTCCCAAGGAGCTTGTAACATCGGTCGCCCCATCGCGTGTTGCTTGTGAATCCAGACCGGACAAACTCTGGCCGAAAGCAACTCGCGGAATTGTTTGGAGTTGCGAGGTCCACCATTCTGTTCATGACTCGTCGCGCGTATTGACGACGCTCAATGCTTACCGACATGTGCCCATTGTGCTAAGAGCGCGTTTATCAAGCTGCTGCGCAAATCGGTGCGTCGGTCGGCCTTACTCAGCGTACTAAAGTACGCT
>DAOMZH010000127.1:0-16879 GCA_035437985.1 Polyangium sp. (in: bacteria)
TGCCCCTAAAGAAAGGAAAATGAACAATGAATCCTCTACGCAGCACGATCTGCTTAGCGTTTTTGGTTTTGTCGGTTCCTTGGCTGGGCCTGGCGTGTGAGTCCGAGGTCAACGTGCGGGACCCTCAATGCGCGAAGCACCCGCCACCCAAACCGTCCGGGTCGTTCTCGACCCGTATGACGTGGACCGTCTATTACAGCACCACAACCGGAAAATGCGTGACGTTCGATGTTCCGGTGGATAGAACAGTTCAGGCGTCAGGCGCGAGGGACCTAGACGATTTCCGGGACCGCTTCACACCGTTTTCGAGCATTGAGGAGTGCATGGCGGTGTGTAACGAACCGCAACCGTGTGACGCGAACAGTCCGTGTCCAGCATTCGAGTATCCATGCTCTGGTGGGCCATGCGGGCAGATTCCACAGACCTGCGTAGGGGGCTATTGCACCGTGCAATGTCAAGCGCCAGGAACGGTCAGACATTTTGGTTGGAGCATCGACGCAACCTGCCCCGATGGCTTCACGTGCACAGACGACGCGTGCGTCCTGGTGGAACCATAGCCGCCCCTCCACCATCATGCGCGAACGGTCGGGTACTCAATACGCATAACGGGGTATTCGGTCATTCCTTGCCGCCGTCGTACATTCCCACCCAAACCGCTTCGTTCCCCTCACTCATGGTTGCTCCTGCCGGGGAATGTCCATCGTCTCAGAGGATGTCTACCAGAAAAATAAGCTGATTCTTGTCGGTTTGACCGCGAAGCGGACAAACCGCAACAGGTCCAGCGCTAGCTGGTCCGGGTGCAGGGCTGGACAAGCCCTGCTCGGGTCCGGGGTGAAACCCCGGCGAAAGCCTGATAGACACCTACTCAACCCATCGTCGATGGCGGCCCCACGTCCTCTGTTGTGCACCTCGAGCATCCATGATACCAAGTCAAAAATGTCCCTACGCGCCATGCTTCCCCCCGTTTACGGCAACATCTTGCCCGAATTCTTCGATCAACAGGCCCCCGAAGAAACTCGGGCGACATGCGAATCATGCGCAATGTGCAACAAAGCCGAGGGGGCAATACCGAGCAGCATACTTTTTCGGCCCGATGTCAAGTGCTGCTCGTACCACCCAAAACTGCCAAGTTATCTCATCGGGGCCATTCTCGCCGAAGGTGGTGAGGGCGCGCGGCGCATCGAGGCCAAGATTGCCCGACGCGTTGGGGTAACGCCCCAATGGATCTCGGCCCCCCAAAAGTTTCTCGTCCTCTACGAAGCCGCGCGTGAATCCAGCTTCGGCCGTTCGACAACCCTGATTTGCCCCTACTTCGAACAAGGCCGCTGCACCGTGTGGAAAAATCGCGAAGCCGTCTGCGCCACCTATTTCTGCAAATACGAACAAGGAGCCGTCGGAAAGGCATTCTGGACGAATATGCGCGCCTACCTCAATTGGACCGAGCGCGCTCTCACCGAACATGCCCTCAAAGTCATTGCCCCCGAACTCGTCGAACCGCAAATAGCCCGTCTGAAACTATCGATCGAGGACCTCGAGGATCGCCCTCCTTCCGAAGAAACGTATTCTGCATGCTGGGGAGCGTGGAAGGGACGCGAAAAAGACTTATATGCTGCGAGTCATCAGGTCATTGCTGCGCTTTCCCGCGACGATTACGAACGTATCGTCCATCAAGATCGCGGACGCGAGCTGTTTGCCGAGGTTCTCGCCCGTTACGATGACGTACACGAGCCCAAGCTCGCTGAGAGACTCGTCGTCAATCCCGAAATGAAGAAACTGCATTTTGCCAACGGCGTCGCGGTAACGACGTACAGCATTTACGACACGTTGTTCTTGGCCGATCCGCTGCTTTCCGTCCTCGAAAAACTGCGCGCCGACGAAACGCTCAAAGAAGGTCTCGCCCGTCTCGATCGTGATGAGGACATCCGAATCGAGGAAAGCCTGCTCCTGATGCTGCAACAGCATCGGATTCTCGTCGTGCCTACATGAAAGCGCGACCTGCAAACCGCCAATTGCCCAAAAATCATCGCGCCGATTCGTCGGGGTCCGCTGCCTTCGAAACCAAGGAAAATTGACGATGCCTCGGGCCATTATTTGTGGTGCTGGTCTTGCGGGTTGCGCATTGGCCGCATTGCTGCACGATCGAGGCTGGCAGGTGACCTTGGTCGAAGCCCGCACCGATTTCGGGCGCGAAGGATTCACCTTTACCATTCAAACCCCAGGTTGGAAAACTCTCGAAGCCCTTGACGTCGCGGATTCGCTGAAAGCCGAGGGGTATCGACTTCCCGCCATCCGCATTCTTTCGTCATCGGGTCGGACACTCAAAGAAGGCACCGACGTCGAGCGCTTTTTGCCCGGAGCCACCCAGGTTTACCGTTGGAAAGTCGTCCGGGCATTGCGGGAACGTGCCGCACCATGCGAATTTCTGGCCGGAAAAACCATTACCTCATTCGACCTCCGTGACGACTCGGTGTCTGTTCAAATTGCCGACGAATCCACCCCTCGGATTTGTGATCTTCTCGTCGGTGCAGATGGAGTCGGTTCGCGCATTCGCTCCATGGCGCAAATGGGAGAATCCGCGACGCACGAAACTTGGTCCGCTGCAGTTTTGGGCCCGTCACGTGGCGACGCATTTCAAGTGCGTTTTGGGACGAACAACCATTTCGTGATTGCTCCAATGGGAGAACCGAAGAGCCATTGGGTATTGACGAGCCGAACGAAATTCCCTTCCGCGGACGAACCCAATGCCGTGCGGGAAGCATTTCGTCGCGGGCTGCTAGCCATCGGAGAAGACCCAGCAATTGCCGATATGGAACTGCCTTTACTGCTTCGCAACAAAGAAGTCTCCATCCCGTTTTGGTCCAAAGCCGGACGTCTCGTTCTTTTGGGCGATGCAGCCCACGCGCTCCTCCATACTTCGGGTCAAGGCGGAACGTTGGCTCTTGGTGATGCGCTCTGTTTGGCCCAAAAACTCGAGGGAAACACTGTCCCGCAGGCGCTCGTCGAATACGAAAAAGAGCGTCGCCCGGTTATCGAGAAAGCCCGCATATTTTCGCATCAAGCCATGCGGTTCAATCTGCCGCCTTGGTGGCTCGCGCCCATGAGGGATTTTTTGCTCTGGGCCTTGCCCGTGAAATTGATCACCCCGCACCATCCCGGCTCGAAATCCAAAAGCAATACGGCCCCAAGCGTCAGGGCATGATGCCCCAACGCCATAGGTGATTGCCAAAGCGTGGATCGAACTCCAACGCGAGTCGTCTACTTCTTTTTCTCGCAGATCTCAGCGTGTTCTTTGGGGAGGCTCGCAAAGGCCGCGGCGGGGATGCCGTCGTCCAGAATCGTTTTGACCTTGCCACACGAAGTCGTGCATTCAGGCGTCTTCGGCTTGTTCTTGCAAGCAGCGATTTCCTTCTGTGCTGTTTCGACGGCCCCGAGCGCATTGCATTGCGCACCGACCGACATGTTATGCGTGGCCGAGAGGACGCGGATCGGCTCATCGGCTTTTTCGTAGGCGTTCGCGACTTGCTCCGTCTCGGAAGCGGCGGCTCTGCAGGCTTCGATCACGTTGGCGATGGTGGCTTTCTCATCGGCGCATTTGGCGAAAAACGCGCGCTCTGCTTGTCCCGGCCCGCGCGCTTTTACATACGCGGCAATGGCTTTTTTGGACTCGTCCGTGATGGCTGCAGGCCCGACTCGCGGGATCTTGGCGGTCACTCCCACAGCCCTGCAAGCGTCTTCGAACTTTCCAAGTGCGTCGTCGAGGGCCTTGACCTTCGCCGTGCACGCATCGAGTTTGACTTGTTCGTTCGCATCGGTGCAGGCGGTCGAAATCGCGGCGAAAGCTTCGCCCATGGCCTTTGTGGCCGCCGAACCCCCGCGGTCCACGTTCTGCCTGGCCGCATTGGCAACATGACGAACCTCGTTTGCCGCCAGCTCCGTCGCCCGTTGCATATCGTTGCGGCGCTTCGTGGCATATTTCTCCGCGGCCCCAGGATCCGCCGTGTACGGCAAATACGCGGAGATCAACCCCACAGCCTTGCTCACCTCGGGCGCCGCAGCCTCCAATGCCGTCTTTTCGGCGGCGGCTTTCTCTGCGGCTTCGTCTTTTCCTTTGCAGCCCGCGGCGGCAAAAATGAACAGTCCAATGGCGCCTAGCGTAATTCGATGCGTCGGTTTCACCTGTCCGAAATAAACCAAACGTGCCCGCACGTCAACTCTTTGTGCAGCTTGGTGCACGTCAAGAAAAATCGCGCCCGCATCCAGATACTCACGGCCCAAATCTCCGCACTCCTCGATCCACGACGACATCTTTCAGCTTGACCACGGCGAACCAACAGGAATATACACGTCGCTTCGGAGCTATGGCCATGACAGTCCCCACGAACGACTGCGATCTCTGTTCCTTGGATGCTTCGACCCTTGCCCGGCTCGTCCGCGAACGGGTCGTATCTCCCGTCGATGTCGTCGAAGCAGTATTGGTGCGGCAAGCCAAACTAGAGCCCGAGCTTCACGCTTTCTGCACGCCTACTGCGGAACGAGCTCGCGCCACCGCTCAGCAACAGGCGCAGGATTTAGCAAAAGGACGGGATATCGGGCCTCTTGGTGGTGTGCCGGTAGCGATCAAAGATCTCATCTGCACCAAAGGCATTCTCACTGCCGGCGGCTGCCGCGCATATGCCGACTTCGTGCCCGACGAAGACGATATCGTCGTCGAACGTCTGACCCAAGCTGGTGCAATTCTCGTCGGCAAGACCAATGTCTTTGAATTGGGCTACGGAGCCGTCGGACATAATCCAATTTTCCCTACGACGCGTAATCCCTGGTCCCCCGAGCTGACGTCGGGTGGTTCGAGTGCCGGGTCTGCCGTCGCAGTCGCTACGGGAATGGCGCCGATTGCTCTAGGAAGCGATGGTGGAGGCTCCATTCGAATCCCGGCGGCATTATGCGGCGTTGTCGGCTTCAAAGCCTCCATGGGACGCGTGCCGCTTTATCCAGGTTGTCGCGATGAACGTTTCCCAGGTTTTTCCGGCTGGGAATCGATTGAGCACATTGGTCCGCTCGCCAGAACCGTCGCCGATATCGCGCTCGTCATGTCCGTCATTGCCGGTCCTGATCCTCGCGATCGCCTCAGCATTCCAACCTGTGACGTGAATTGGAACGTACCAGCGAGCGACGATCTTGCTGGTCTTCGTCTTGCTTTCTCGGCCGATTACGGTTATGCCGCGGTCGATCCCGAGGTTCGCGAGATTGCGGCGCGCGCTGCCCAGGTGTTCGAGCGCGAGTTGCGCTGTCACGTGGAAAATGCCAATCCGGGGTTCGAAGACGGGGCGTCGGCTTTCTCGGCCATTGTGGCAATGGAGACCGATTTGACGGGAATGCGGCAACAACTTTTGCGCAATCGCGACGCTTACTCGGCCGAACTCGCAGCCATGGTCGAGCACGATTGGAAAGGCCCTGACTTTTCCGATGCAATCATGCAGCGCAAACGGATGAACAACGTCATGTGGCGTTTCATGAAACGCTTCGATCTGATGCTCACTCCAACGGTTGCCGTGCCAGCATTTCCAGTGGGAATTGGCGGTCCGCCAAAAATCGACAATCGCGACGTCCCCATTCAAGGCTGGACTCCATTTGCATATGTCCTCAATTTCACCGGTCAGCCTGCGATCTCGGTCCCTGCAGGCTGGACCCGTTCTGGATTGCCGGTGGGTTTGCAGATCTGTGGACCACACCTTGGCGACGCCTTGGTTCTTCGTGCCGCCGCCGCGTTTGAAGCCGCAGCACCCTGGGTTCATCGCTGGCCACCAATTGTCCGCGCCTGATTTACCAACCGATCCCGGAAGTGTTGGCGGCCGCCAACCATGGTGGGTTTCTGCGCCCTGATACACGACGATCCCCGAGCGAACCAGGACTGTATTTGGATGCGTACGAGTGCACAAATGCGTAGGAGTGACGCATGACGGCGTAAACGCGTCAATTCCAAAATGGGCGGGTTATTCGACGAGGCGCCAATGTCTACCTAGGGCAAGTAGGGATTAATGAAATCGCTTATCTGGCTAGATGTTGCGTCACGTGCGTCGATTTCATGGTTTGTCGTCGTCGAGCCCCAAGGAGAGCAAGGCAGACGAAGGCCCACGCTGGGATGGATGAAGCGGGCGACGGACCATACGTGCAAAATCCTCGGTCGATGTGAATCGACTCACCTCCACTTATAGGACTCGTGGATTCGCCACCAGCGCCGCCAGCTCCTCCAACGCCGCCAGCTCCAGCGCCGCCAGCTCCCCCAACATTCATGCACATTCCGCCCAGGCAAACGCCGCCAGGACACGGTGTGCCATTGGGCTGCGTCATATCGCTGGCACACGCGTCGGCAACGCCCGTGCAGAATTCGGCTACGTCACAGTCGTTCGCAGCAGGTCGACACGTATCGGTGGCCGGGCGTTTGAGATCGACAGGGCACGTAGGTGCATTTCCGAGACAAACTTCAGCGCGATCGCAAACATCGACGCTCGTTCGGCACGTGACACCCAATGGGAGATAGGCATCGGTGGGACACGCCGCGGATTGGCCATTGCATGATTCCGCGATGTCACAAGCGCCCGCGGATGATCTGCACACCGTACCATTGGCTGCATATGTATCCGTGGGGCAATCTGCGGATTGGCCATTGCATGATTCCGCGATGTCACAAGCGCCCGCGGATGATCTGCACACCGTACCATTGGCTGCATATGTATCCGTGGGGCAATCTGCGGATTGGCCATTGCATGATTCCGCGATGTCACAAGCGCCGAGAGCATTACGACACAAGGTGCCAGAGAGAGCGAACGTATCATTTGGACAAACGTCCGAAATCCCATCGCAAACTTCTTCGACATCGCATTCACCCAAAGAAATGCGGCAGACCGTGCCAGCCGTCGTGAAGGCATCGGCAGGACAAACCATCGACAAACCATCGCAAACTTCTTCGACATCGCATACATCTGCAGCAGCGCGACAAACCACCCCCGGGGACGCAGCCGAGCATGTCCCGTTCGTCATTCCCCCCGCAGCAATGGTGCAGGCTTGGCAATCCGTTGTATCCGATCCGCCGCAAGCCGTGTCACAGCAAACACCGTCGACACAGAATCCGCTCGTACACTCGGAGTTGGCAACGCATGTGCCCACCTGAAACACATAGGCTGCGCCTTCGTGGAACTCGAAGTTCGCCGCAATATCGTTCTGATGCGCCCCCACGAGTGCGGTATTCCCGTCGAGCGCAACCGAAACGCCGAAGTCGTCGTACTCTGCGCCATCGCTGGCCGTGAGCTTTTGCTGCGCGGTCCATACCCCGCCGCTTCGGGTAAACACGTATCCCGAGCCTTGGTGGATGTTCGCACCGACATCGTCGTAGACCGCTCCCACGAGCGCGGTATCCCCCGAAAGCGCAACCGAACCACCGAATAGGTCGTCCGTTTCGCCGTCGCTGGCCGTGAGCTTTTGCTGCTCGGTCCACACCCCGCCGCTGCGGGTAAACACATACGCAGAGCCTTGTAAGTCGTTCGCCCCAATCTGGTCATAATCTGCTCCCACGAGCGCCGTATCCCCCGAAAGCGCAACCGCACGGCCGAGGAAGTCGCCCTCCGCGCCGTCGCTGGCCGTGAGCTTTTGCTGCTCGGTCCATACTCCGCCGCTGCGGGTAAACACATACGCAGAGCCTTGGTAAATATTCGCCCCAATACCGGCCTGATGCGCTCCCACGAGCGCCGTATCCCCCGAGAGTGCAACCGAAAAACCGAACTCATCGTCCGTTTCGCCGTCGCTGGCCGTGAGCTTTTGCTGCTCGGTCCATACCCCACCGCTGCGGGTAAACAGATACGCAGCGCCTTGGCGGTAGTTGTCAACCATTGCCCCCACGAGCGCGGTGTCCCCCGAGAGCGCAATCGAAATGCCAAATTCAGCATACGATCTGGCGTCGCTGGCCGCAAGCTTCGCGTGCTGAAGCCAGATCACCGGATCGATCCGTGGCGGATACGTCACCCCCACGTCATCCTCGGCGTGATAGGTCTCTCCAGCTTTGGATTGCACAGACCCCCCGAATGCCGCCCACAAATCGGGTGTCATGGACTGTTCTCCGTTCACCATCTCATCCGACGGAGTACCCGCACACGATAACGAAATCAGCAGCCACAGCGGCGCAACAATCGTCCAAGGTCCCTTCGTAAGTATCCGCATTGCTCCTCAATCCTTACGCAAGCTGTGCCGCTATCTTGCAGACAAGCGATCCTGACCGACGTTCGCCCATTCGTTGCAGACGCCAATCCGAAAATTCATACCAATTAGGGGTACAAGCCCATGCTGACGCGTGCTGAGCGCTGCTCTCGCGGCATCACCTTGGATTTTCGCAGCAATAAGCCTCAGGTGGTGCGCCGTGACCGTCGAGTGATCGCGATATAGGCGCCACAATTCATGAGAATGATGGAGTCGGGGAAACCTTTGCCGGTACAAACCTGAAGCAGGGTTTGGCTGGAACGCATGGTTTGGGTTTTAACCCAATGCGTGGTTGCGGGAAGACAAACGGTGCGACTTGGGAATTACTTGTGGCATCAACTTCTGACGCAGGACCCTAGCGCGTGGCGGCGATCAGCGCGACTTCCCTCTCGACATAAACTTCGAACCTCCGTCCAGTGGCGTTATACCACTGATTGTTGGCGTCGTGGCGATAACCCCGGAGATGACCAAACTCCGTTTCGATTGCGAAGATCTCCCCGGCGCCGCTGCTCGCGACCTGCGTGAAGGACGACCAACCGTTGCCGATTTTCAGCGCCGTATGAATCCATTGCTGGGTACTGCCGTGCAGGTAGGACAGCAGATCTCCGCTGGTGGTGATGGCATAAATACGGTTGGTGCCACCGGAAAACACCCGGGAAAACCCCCCCCAACCGTTCCCTATCTTCTTGCCCGCGATGGTGAACTCGAAAAGCGGGTTGTGCTCGTAATAATACAGGTCGCCCAAGGCATCGATGGCGTAAAGCTGGCCAAACCGCCCCGCAAATACATTGGTGAATTGCTGCCAACCCGTGGCGATGACCTTGTCGCGGATATCCCATTCATCAATCGCGTTGTAATGGCTGACCTTGAGTTCGCCCGCGGTGGTGACGACGTAGAGCCATCCCGAACGAGCGGCGAACGTGTGGCGACCTTTGTCCCAGTTCATGTCGAGCGGCTTTTGCCCGCCATAGGAGCCGTCGGCCATTATGACCGAGCGGTACAGGATGGTCCCGCGGACCTGGAAGAGCTCGATTGGGGCGGGCCACAGGTCGGGGTAGACGGTTGGTCCCTGGGTGTCGCTCGGCGTGTGCCACCAGGTCGGCCAAGTGTCGCCAGGTGCGGGGCCGGTGCCCTTCAGCTGTGCTCCAGTGGTGTTCTCGATCCACTGCGGAGTAAAAAACGCAACAGGCTGGGTTTTCACCCGATGCTTGTGGCCAGACCCCGTGCGGAAATCCCAGCCGCTGCCCGCGTCGGCGATGATGATCCAACCTTGGTTGTTCGAGGTTGCGAGATCGGTGACGAGGTAGCCGCGCGTGGGGACGGTGTTCGGCCCGTCGCCGTCGCCGGTGTCGATGACGATCTGCATGTACGCCGCCGAGATGTTCTGGACAAACGCCTGTCGTCCAGCGGGCAGTGACCCATTTTCGCCGATCCCGTGGCCAGTCACCTCGCCGTCGCTGCCCGGGATGCCCTTGACGTCGTCGTTGTTGTTGAAGCGGAGCGCGCGGAGGTCGTGGCTGGAGAAGTTGTAGATATCGATCCGTCCGGTGTACGGAGCGCGCGGCTGGACGACGGTCGGAGCCGTGTATCCCGGCCACCCCACGAAGGTTTTGATGGTAGCCTGGGGAAAACCGGCAAGGGTGGCGTCGGACGCGATGTCATAGCGGATGAACTCCGGGCCGCGGAACATGTACGCGCTCGTGCTGCCTGGCGGGACGAATCCGCCATTCAGGCCCGATGCCCAATGCGCCGGCCAATTCCCCCACCACGCATACGTCGGAAATGGCCCGCCGACCACGCGATCTTGGTTCAAATCATAACGGATGTATTCGGTGCCTTTGAAGAAATAGACCGTGCCGTTGATCCACCCGACGCACCCATCGGGGCCATTTTGCCAGGTCGTGGGCCAGCCCGGCCAACTCCCGATGATTGGACGCGGATATCCCGGAGCGACGCGGTCCGCAGCAACGTCATAACGCAGGTATTCACCGTTGCAGAAGAAATACGCAACCGCCGAATTCATCACGATCCCGCCCTGAATACGGCGACCCGCCCAGCTTGCTGGCCATCCGGGCCAGGCCCCAACGATCGGCCTCGGATCCTGGTCGACGCGACCCGCCGCCATGTCGTAACGCAGGTAAAGGTCCCCTTTGAAAAAATAAGCCCTGCCATTGGGCCAGGCGACGACTGCGTCAATCCCACTCTGAAAGTTCGATTCCATATATTTTATACCTCCGCACCCCCGACACGATGTTCGTGAGCTAGTTGGCAGAGCAACACGTCGAAGCTACCCCGTCAAGGCCTATCGCCGCCGGATTCCAGCTTAAAGTCCGACGGTTAGCTTCAACGCGCGCGCGAGCGTTTTTTCCCGCGCCGATTATCGATCCACCCCCAAAGAAAAAACACCGCAATCATTCCCCCGATCACCCCGGCCGAAATCAAGAGATTTTTCGATAAATCGGATTTCGCCGTCACCGCGAATGATTTTACCGGTGCATTAGGCCCGAGCTTGTCGAGCATTCCTTTGGCCACTTCGATCGGGACGCCGAAGTTCAAATTTTGTGCTTGTCCCACGAGCGTACCGACCGCCACGGCAACGACCTCGCCGTCCCGCTTCATGATGGGCGAGCCGCTGGATCCCGGCGATATCGCTGCGGAAATCTGAATGCCCCAGGACCGCACTTTCGCATCTGGTTTGTCGTCGTCGTCGGTCGGAACGCCTTTGGGCCGAATGGCGGATACGATTCCCACGGTGAGCGTCCCAGAAAGCCCCATGGGGCTGCCAATCACGACCACTTCGTCTCCTGCCTTGACTTTGCTCGAATCTCCGAGCGTCAATGCGGGCAGGCCCTGATCCTCCATTTGCAAAATGGCGATGTCATTTTCTGCGTCATCGGCGACGGTGCCGAGAATCTTGTGTTTCGAGCCGTCTGACGAGGTCGCCACGATGGCGGATGCAGATTCGATGACGTGATGGTTGGTCACGACGCGTCCGTCTTTCGAAACGACAAACCCCGTACCGGTACCGAGCTTGTTTCCGGTGGGGTCTTCGACGGTAAGTAACAGGACCGCTGGATTCGTTCGTTCGGCCAGGGCAGTCAGCTCATTTTCGGCTCGCAGGTGGAGCGGAGTGGCCAAAAACAGGGCGAGGCCGATACCGATCGAAGTTTTGGACGCAGCGTTCATGTTCGCTATAGGGCAGAAATATGGGGTGGTTGTCAAGAAACTTGATCGTCGAGCGATTTCCTGTTGGACGATGTTGCAATGTGTCGACAAACGCCAAAAATATTCTATGCTCGGCAACCATGCGAGCCATTCGAGTTGCATGCATGGCCATGTTGCCCTTCGGCGCCCTCGTTTTTGCGGCGTGTGGTTCGTCGCGCCCTGTATCCGAGACGAACCCGCGTGCCGCCCCCAAAGCTTCCTCATGGGTCGAACCTGCACAACCACCGCCAGTGCGCGTATCAACTCCGGCCATCCCACTCGAAACTCCGCCACCACCTCCACCACCACCACCTCCACCGGCACCTCCGGCCATTCCACCTCCACAGCATATTGTCGAAGTGGTTGGCTGGGATGTACGCGGCTGCGCGATATTCGACAATGGAATGCTGCAATGCTGGGGAGGCTTCAATCACCACGGATCCCTCGGTGCTGGCCATACCCAACGAATGGCGACGCCCCAATGGGTGAAAGGCATTTACGGCGTCAAAAAAGTCGTGCTCGCGAATGACAGAACGTGCGCCATTCGCAATAATGGCGAACTCTATTGCTGGGGTGACAACGATTTTTTGGAGAACGATCCTCGAAAGGACATCACCACACCCGAACGAATCCCGGACCTGACTGGAGTCGTCGACGTCACGTTATCGAATGAGCATGGATGCGCCGTCGACGGGGGTGGTTCGGTGTATTGCTGGGGGAGGAACAGCAATGGTCAAATGGGTCTCGGGGCTGCGGAATTGGGCAAAACATTCAAAAAACCCACCAAGATTCCAGGTATCGACGACGCGATTGGTGTAGTCGCATCGGACACGATCACGCATGTGTGGACGAAAAATGGAGAATTGTTTCGTTTTGGACAAGCTTGGGATCCGAAACGTGAATTCGCGGATCCGTCGCCGCGCAAAATCCCCATTGTCTCGGGCGTCAAACGAGTGAACGTGGACGACCAGCAGGCTTGCGCCTTGCTTTCTGCAGGTGAAGTGCGCTGCTACAATCACGAAACGCTGAAAGATTTCCTTGCGGGCAAAGAGCACGACTTCGGACCAGACCTCGCGGCCTTGGCCACTGCGTTGTCGGGGCGGAAAATACCGCCGATTCCCAAGAAATTCGTTTTTCCTGACGGCCGAGGACTTTCTGGAGTGATCGATATGGCCGTTTTTAATCACGACGCATCGGCCGTGACGGACAAAGGCGAGGTGTATTCGTGGGGCTCGGGCGAACGAGGAACCGTGGGGCGTCCCGAGGACACCAAAGGGTTTTTCCCGCCCACCCGTATTGGTGGATTCACCAACGCCGTGCGCATCGTCGGCAGTTTCAAGCATCGGTGTGCATTGGAGAAAAATGGCGAAGTGCGCTGTTTTGGGCGAAGGGGACTTCTCGGCAGCGATATGCGGACAAATTCCACGACCGCAGTCCTCGTGCAAGGAATTCCCAAAATCGTCCACCTCGCCGCCAACGAGTATTGCACATTTGCCATTGGCGAGGATCACTCGATTTGGGTCTGGGGTCAATCGTGGATCAATGCGTGCGGGATGGAAGACGAGGACATGAAGTCGAGCACCCCGAGGCTCGTGCCGATTGACAAAACGGCGCCGTGAGCATTGGATGCCCGCCACGAGACAAGAACGATCCGCATGCCACCGTCAGGGTAGTTCCGCGCACATGAATGACAATCGAGTTGACCAAAGGACAAATGGTTTTTCATGGTCGATACATCAGGGGAGCGCCTGCACGAGCGCCAAGATTTTGCGGTTTTCCGGGACTTCTTCCAGAAACGATTGGCGATATCGTTCGTCTTCGATTTTTTGGGCGACTTCGAGGACCCAATCCCGCGCGCGGGTTGCTTCGGCATACGCAGCTGGGCGATTGCCTGTAGCTTCGAGGCATTCGATGTGGGTCAAGAAAAGAAAAGCATCGCGGAAAAAGCGGCTGCACGCTCCCATTTCTCGGGCGAGGCGCAGCGCCTCTTCGACAGTCACCAATGCTTCATTGGGTCGCGCCTGCGCCAAACGTAATGCAGCGAGCGACGCCAAAAACGCGGGACGTTCGAGCGGGTTAGAAGCTTCCAAAAGGCCGAGAGCTTGGGTCAATTCGGCGTCCGCGGCCCCAAGTTCGCCCGTCCTCCGTAAAATTTCACCCAACGTCCAACGCCCCTGCGCCTCGAAGATCTTCACTCCGCGGGTTTTTCCGGCATCAGCTAGGTTCTGGGCCCACCGTTTTGCTTCGTCAAACGCCCCGCGTTCGGCCATGAGCCAGGACATCGTGACGTAGCGTCGAGCAAAACCGTACCCGAGCTCTATGTCCGGCAACCGAAATTCCGCAGAGATCCGATCCGCCTCCGCGGCAGCGCCGACAAACCACAAATTCATGCAGTGAATCGTCTGCATGAGCCCATAAAAGCGGGGGTGGCGCAATCTCTCTGCACTGTCGAGCGCCGCACGGCCATGCTGTATCGCGCGCCATGGGTTTTTCCTCGCACTTGCGCTCCGAAGGGCACTTATTCCGTACGACATCGTAACGGACAATGGTTCCTGAACGCCAAACCTATGCGTGAGTTCCTCAACCTGATCCGCAATGATGTTTCCTTTACTAACCTGACCGAGATTGTCGAGAATATTGGTACTCGAGATTAAATTGTGAACCATGAGGGAGACCGTCTCCGATTGCGCCGGTGTATTTTGCAAGAGAGCGACAGCACTCATGAATTCATCGATTTTTCCAGCTTGAACGACACAATGGATTTTTGCGATCATACCCTGAAACCAAGGCCGACTGCCAGGCTCGGCGACGCAAACGAGTTCTTCGGCATCGCGCAAAGTCGCTGGTAAGCTTTCGACGAGCCATATCGCCGCTTCGCAAATCACACCGAGCAACCGGATTCGTAATGAATCCTCCACTCGACATGCAATTCCCCGTCGTGAATGCGACATCGCTCCCGCTGCATCGCCAGCACCGAAGGCCTGTTCTCCGGCGCGCAAATAGTATTGCGCCGCTTGTGCGCCGTCTCCGCCACGCACGAAATGCTCGGCCAATACGAGCGAATCTTGTTCGCCTTTGCCCACGAGCCAATTTCCCGCCAGTCGGTGCCCAAGCGCCCGATCTTGGTCCATCAGCATCGTATAGGCGGCTTCGCGTAGGAGCGCATGTCGAAATGCGAATTCCTTTTCCCCGGGGAAACGAGCTTGTCCGCGCTTGGCAATGACCTCCTTTTCCACCAATTCATCGAGCTGGTCGAGGGTCCATTGTTCTTTTGCCGGTCCGCCAAGCAATGACGAAACTCCAGCAGTCCAAAAAACTTCGCCAAAAATACTCGCGGCGCGTAATACGCGGCGGGCATCGTCGCCGAGCGCATGCAAACGCGATTGCACCATCGCGACCAAGGTTTCTGGCAAATCCGCACCACGTCCTTCGGAAGCTCGGCGAATGAGTTCTTCCAAGTAAAACGCGTTTCCTTCGGAGAGTCGCATGAGCCTCTCGAGCGTCTCTTTGTCGGCTCGGTCGCCAAGTACGTGCCTCGCCAAACGCTCCATGGCTCTTCGATTCAGCTCGGGCAATTTGAATTCCTGCAAGTGCCGACCGAACCATAACTTCGGAAACAATTCGTGTACGTTGGGACGAGCCGCGGCGAGCACGAAAAGAGGGCGCTCGTGCAGGTCGCGTAAGGCAGCGTCGACAAATTGCACGCTCGGGCGATCACCCCAATGCAAATCCTCCAGCAGAAGAAGCACCGGCTGTTTCGCGCAGCAGCCGGTGAGAAATGATAAAAACGCTTGGCGCATTTGATCGTGCATGAGCTGCGCGTCGCGACGGGCGGCTCGAAATGGCAAACTGCTTTCTTCGTCGGTGGCTGGAACGCCAATAATTTCTCCCAAGAATTCCAGGACATGCTGACGATCGGTTTCCGGCACGCATTCGCGAATGCGGCTGACCAAGCGTTCCCGACGAACGGCCAAAGGTTCACCGTCGCGAATGGCACACGCCCCACGAATGGCTTGACCAAGCAGCGCGAATGCCGAACCAGCTCGTAATGGATCGCCCCGACCAACCCATACCGACACCGATTCATCGTGCGATTTCGCCGCCCGCAAGAACTCGTGCACGAGCCGCGATTTGCCTCGCCCCGCAGGTGCCGTCACGAGCACCGCCCGCGCCATTTTTTCTTCGACACATTCCTCGAAATGCTCCGCCAACGAGCGCAGTTCCCAATCCCGACCAACACAAGGCGTCGTTTTGCCGAGCAGCGTACGCGTTCCTTCGGCGAGTTCCTGTTCTCCGTGGAGCACCAAAACGCCGTCGACTTCACGTACGTCGAATCGAGCGTCGAGCAATCCGGCCACGCGTTCGTCGATCAAAACCGGCGACAGGGCTGCGCCTGCTTTGGCCAGGGGATTGTTTTCGATGAGCCGCGCGGCGCGATCAATGGCGGGGCCCATGGGCAATCGCGCCATCCGTTCGCCCCGACCAACCGCGATCGCAATGCTCCGATCCGCATTACGCGTTCGAAACGCGAGCGCACACCGGGCCGCTTGGGCCGCCAAATCCGTCGCCAAACCCGAGCTCGTCAAAATGACGGCCATTGAACCATCGAGCAAACGTTCCAAGTCCGCACCTCGAAGTGCAGCCTCGCGCCGAAGCGTCGTGTCGTTGTCCGAAGTGTATTGCAGCACCGTCGGGGCATCGGCAAGCACTTGGATGGGAGCGCTGAGCAATATTGCAGCGACGGCGCGTTGTTCGCTTTGGGTCAAGGCATTGGGAATTTCTTCGGGCTCGAATGCGGCATCTCCGTGTAAATCCCGGAGCAGTGTGGCCACCGCCGTGCCATCGTGCGGCCTATCGTCCGGGTTTTTCGCGAGCATACGCGCGATGAGCCGCGAGAGCGATTCCGGTACGGCCGGTTGTTTTTCCCGGACCATTGGGGGTTCGTCGAAAAGAATCCGCGCCAAAACCGCCATGAGATGCACACCGGAAAACGGCGGTTCGCCCACGAGGCATTCAAAAAGCACACATCCGAGGGAAAACACGTCGGCTCGGGCGTCGAGGCGTTGCTCGCCACGCACTTGCTCGGGCGCCATATACGCAGGCGTGCCCAGAAGCATTCCCGTGCGCGTCATGCGTTGCGTGGCTTCGATTTGCGCGATTCCAAAGTCGAGGAGTTTTACCCCGTCGGCCGAACCATTAACGAGGTAAATATTGCTGGGTTTGAGGTCGCGATGCACGATGCCTTTGGCGTGGGCAAACCCGAGCGCATCGGCGACTGCGGTGGCGATTTTGAGGACTTCCTCAGGGTCCAGACGGCCCCGCGACAAACGAGTCGAGAGGTCCTCGCCATAAAGCCATTCCATGGCCAAATAATGTTCGCCCGAAGGCAACTCACCGTGCTCGACGTGCCCGACGATATGGGGATGTT